>JBGQFW010000003.1:0-113443 GCA_041497115.1 Methylomirabilia bacterium | reverse complement strand
GCGGGGCACCGAGCTCAGAGACGGTCTTGCGAGACCGAGGTACATACGGGCTCCCGCCCACCTTCACCCTGGCCAGCCTAACCGCTATCTGAGGCTGAGAGATACAAGGTGAAGATCGCGGCGGTGCGTGCGGCCTGGCTGCGCGCGTCGATCCCCCCCGAGCGCGCGCATCGCAGCGACTTCGGCGTCAACGACTCGTTCAACACCTGCCTCGTCGAGATTGACACCGACACCGGCCTCACGGGTCTGGGTGAGGCAAAGATTGGCGTCGGCAACCTCGGCAACTATGCCGCCATCGTGACCCTCATCCACTCCGAGCTCGCCCCGCTCCTCGTCGGCCGCGACCCGCGCGACATCAGCGCGATCTGGGAGACCCTCTACAACGGCGGCCGCGCCCACTACGCCGTGCGCGAGGGGCGCACCTTCCCGATCGTCGGGCGGCGCGGCATCACCGTCTCGGCGATCTCCGGCATCGACATCGCGCTGTGGGACCTGCTCGGCCAGTCGCTCGGCCAGCCGGTGTGGCGGCTGCTGGGCGGCCGCGTGCGCGAGCGCATTCCCGCCTACGCCTCGGGCGGCTGGGCGCCGGTCGGCGGCGTCGCCAAGCAGCTCCGCCAGTACGTCGAGCACGGCCACCGCGCGGTGAAGATGCGCGTCGGACTGCAAGACAAGAGCGTGGACGACTCGGCCGCCCGCGTGCGCGAGGCGCGCGAGAGCCTGGGGCCGGAGGTCGGCCTCATGGTGGACGCCCACGGCACCTGGTCGGTGCGCGAGGCGCAGCGCTTCGCCCGCAAGGTGGCCGACTGCGATCTCGCCTGGCTGGAGGAGCCGGTGTCTCCCGACAACCCGGCCGGTCAGGCCGAGGTGCGCGCCGCCACCGACATTCCGATCGCCGCCGGCGAGAGCGAGCAGACCCGCTTCGCGTTCCGCGATCTCATCGCGGCGCGGGCGGTGGACGTGCTGCAACCGGACGTGGCGATCGCCGGCGGCATCACCGAGACGCTGCGCATCTGCGCGCTGGCCGCGAGCCACGGTCTGACGGTGGCGCCGCACCTCTGGGGCGGCGCCGTGCTGTTCGCCAGCGGCCTGCACCTGGCCGTCGCCACGCCGTGCGTGACGACGCTGGAGTTCTCGCGCGGCGAGAATCCCCTGCTGCACGACCTGATCGAGGAGCCGTTCGTGCTCGAGGACGGCCACGTGCGGGCGCCCGAGCGGCCCGGCCTCGGCCTCACGCTGCGCCGCGACGTCGTCCGCGCGATCACCGTCGCCGCCTAGCGCGCCCCCGACCGGCGCGTCAACGCCCGGTCAGCGCCGTGAACACGCGCGCGGCGTCGTCCACCGTGGCGTTGAAATCCTCGGCCGCGACGACGTGGCCGACCCTGAACACCGCCAGCCAGCGGCGGTCCGTCTCCACCCACCAGTCGCGTCGCTCCGTCTCGAAGAACCTCACGAGCGGCGGGCCGAACGTCGGCGGCGGCCCTCCCTGCGCGCCGCTGAGCCGGTACCGCTCCCCGAACGCGCGCCGGCCTTGAGCGTGGCGGCGCGAGACCCGGGCGAGCAGGCGCCCGAGCGTGAGGGGGACCGGCGCCATGGCGAACGCCTGCGGCAGCGTCGGAGCGCCGAGGTCGAAGGCCACCACCGTATGCTCCTCAGACTCGTCGCTGTCGGCCGACGCAAGCGAGAAGATCCAGACGTGGATGTCGCCGACCCGGCAACGAAACACGCCGGAGATCACGGCACCGGACCTCCGCACGACGACCGGGAGCGCCGCGACGGCGGAACGCCAGAGCTCCTCGGCGGGCGCCGGCGCAAAGCCGCGGGCGACGGCGACCGCCCCGAGCCGGTCACGATCGTCGCGGATCTTCCACCAGATCAGCGATCCGACCCCGGCGACGATGGCGACGAAGACCGCAAACCCCCAGAACGCCGGCCCGCGCGGCCAGGACCCCGACGTCGCCTCGTGCCCGCCGGCGACGAGCATGTAGTAGCTGGCAGCCGCCGTGAACACGAGGCCGACGCTCACGGAGTACCGGAGCGGCGTCGCCCGCCCCGCACCCGGCGGCCGTACCCGCCGCCACGTGCCGGCCGGGGCGGAGCGCCCGGCCACGACCGGACCCGCCGACGGGATCCTCATGACCGCCGCCTCACTCCGCGCTAGGTCCGCGGGCGCCCGAGGCTCTCGAAGAGGCGTCGAACCTTGGCGAAAGTGCCGTCGAGATCGGCCGGCGTGAGGCCGCGGCCGGCGGCGCCCTGCAGCAGCGACCACAGCGCGTCGCACTGCACCACGGCGGCCTCGCGGTCGCCGGCGTCGGCCCGCTCGCGGATCGCCAGGGCGCGCGCGTCGGCCACGCCGTCGAGCGCGCGCACCAGCAGCGCCACCGTCTCCTGGCGCCGCTCGGGGCCGACCTCGTAGCCGAGCGCGTGGAAGAGCGGCTCGAGCGCCGCCTCGTGATCGCCCGCCTCCACGCGTCGCACGCCGAGCTTGTTGTAGCCCCACCACAGGCGACGGTCCACCTCCTCGCGGCGCTTGGGTGACAGCGCCTCGTCGTTGAGCGTGTCGAGCAGCGTCTCCGCCCGTGAGAGCGCCGTCAGCGCGTCACTCTCGCGGGCGTCCTGCATGCTGCGGATCGCCTGCGCGGTGAGCTGGCCGATCTCGCCGCTGAACGTGCCGGAGAACAATTCGCGGAACGCGTCGGCGCGGGCGGCCGGGAAGCGGGGGTCGGCCAGCGCCTCGCGCAGCAGCCGGCGGGCGGCCCGGAACTCCTGCCGCTGGGCGAGCGCGACCACCGTGCGCTCCCACGCCGGCCACAGCATCGCCTGGGCGGCGGCCGCCAGCTCGGCCAGCGCGGTGTCGGTGGGCGCGGCCGTCGCGCCGCGCTCGAGCCACGCCACCGCGCTTCGGATCGCCGCCAGGCACTCCTCCGACTCCGGGCTCGCATGGCGTCCGGCCTCGGCCAGCAGCCCCTCGGCGACGCTCTCGGCCAGCGAGGCGAGCTGGCGCTGGTAGGTCGGGCGGTCGGCCGCGGGCGCCGCCGCGATCGCCGCCTCCAGCGCGGCGCGCGCCTCGGCGTCCTCGCCCAGCGCCTGGCGCGCCAGCGCCACCACGCTCCACAGCGCCGCCGTCTCCTGGGCGTCGCCCGGCCCGCCGGCGCCGAGCGCGGCGCTCGCGCGCTCGACGACCTCGGCGTAGCGCTGTGTCTGGTAGAGCTCGAAGCACGTCTCGACGACCGAGTCCGGCTCGATCAGAGCCGGCGGGTCGACGACGGCCGGCGGCGGCGTGACGGCCGCGGCGGGCGCCGGCTCCGCCGCGACCGGTACCAGCGGCACCGGCGCCTCCGCCGGCGCGGGCGCGGATTCAAGCGGCACGCGCAGCGGCGTCACCGGCGTGGGCTCCCGCCGCACGTACGGGTCGCGACCGCGCTCGAGGCTGTGGCGCGTCAGCGCGCTGCGACGGTGCGGCCGCGCGGCGTGCGGCCCCGCCGGGCGGCGCTCGCGCTCGGGGTGGCGGGACCGCGTCGGCCAGAGCAGCTCGAGGATGCCGAGGACGAGCAGGCCGCAGGCGCCGAACGCCGCGAGGACGACCAGCGCCTCTTCGCTCAGCATGACGCTATTTTAGCGGCGGCGGCGGCTCCGGCGTGCAGACCTTCTGCTATCATGACCCGGTATCCACCAAGGCTTGCCCGGAGGCACGCATGCGGCGTGTGGCGGTCATCGGCGTGGGGGTCACCAAGTTCGGCAAGCACGAGCGCACGTCGGCCGAGCTGTTCGCGGAGGCCGCCGCCGACGCCCTCGTCGACGCCGGACTGCCCCCGAGCGCGGTCCAGGCGCTCTACTACGGCAACGTGGTCGGCGGCGAGACCGAGAAGCAGCTGCACACGAGCCCGCAGGCGGCCTCGGTGCTGGGGATCCCCGCCGTGCCCACCACGCGCTTCGAGACGGCCTGCGCCTCGTCGCACGCCGCCTTCCGCCACGCCGTGATGGAGGTGGGCGCCGGCGTCTCCGACGTCGTCCTCGTCGGCGGCGCCGAGCGG
Source organism: Methylomirabilia bacterium (assembly GCA_041497115.1). GTDB lineage: Bacteria > Methylomirabilota > Methylomirabilia > Rokubacteriales > CSP1-6 > AR5. The sequence continues at coordinate 109,412 of JBGQFW010000003.1, read as the reverse complement.
GTGCTCAACGTGACGACCGAGGAGTCCACCGAGTACTTCGCCTACGCCTCCGACGCCCGCTGGGAGCAGACGCTGGGGCTCACCTTCCCCGGCGTCTTCGCGCTGGTGGCGCGCGCGCACATGGCCAAGCACGGCACCACCGAGGCGCAGATGGCCGCGGTCGCCGTCAAGAACCACAAGCACGGCACGCTCAATCCCAAGGCGCAGTTCCAGAAGGAGATCACGCTCGAGCAGGTGCTCAAGTCGGCGCTGGTGGCCGACCCGCTCAAGCTCTACGACTGCTGCCCGTTCACCGACGGCGGCGCCGCGGTGGTGGTCGTCTCCGAGGAGGTCGCGCGTAAATCGCGGCGGCCGATCTGGGTGCTCGCCTCGGCGGCCGCCTCCGACTGGATGCTGATCGGCGACAAGCGCGACCTCTCGCGCGTGCCGGCCACCGAGCGTGCGGCGGCGGCCGCCTATCGCCAGGCCGGGCTCGGCCCCCAGGACGTGGACGTCGTCGAGCTGCACGACTGCTTCACGATCGCCGAGATCGTCGCCACCGAGGGGCTCGGCCTCTTCGAGCCCGGCGCCGGCGGCCTCGCCGCCGAGAAGGGGTGGACGAGTCTCGGCGGCAAGATCCCGGTGAACCCGTCGGGCGGCCTCAAGGCCAAGGGCCATCCGATCGGCGCCACCGGCGCCGCCCAGATCGCCGAGGTCGTCACCCAGCTGCGCGGCGACGCCGACCGGCGCCAGGTGGACGGCGCCAGAATCGGCCTCACGCACACGCTCGGCGGCAACACCGCCACCGTGCTCGTCTCCCTCTTCGGTCGCGAGTGATCCGGTGGTGACGCAGAAGGAGTTCTTCGAGCAGGCCGGCCGCGGCCAGCTGACCGCCGTGAAGTGCGGCCGCTGCGGCGCGCTGGCGATACCGCCCAGGGAGTTCTGCCCCAACTGCTCGGAGCGCGCGTGGCAACCCACGCCGCTGTCCGGCGAGGGCACGATCGCCAGCTACACGGTGATCCGCGTGGCCCCGCGCGGCTACGCGAGCGAGGTCCCCTACGCGATCGCCGCCGTGCACATGAAGGAAGGCGTCTCGCTGCTCGGCCGCGTGGTGGACATCCCGCTCGATCGGCTGCGCGTCGGCCTGCCCGTCCGCTTCCGTCCGTTGACCCGTCACGGCCAGTCCGTGATCGGCTTCGAGGCCGCGTAGAGCGCCGTTGACCTGAGCGGGCGCGCGGGATACAAGGCGAGCCATGTCCCCCGCCCGCCGGCCGGCGCCCCAAGCCGACTTCGGACTCCTGGCCGAGGCCACGCGCGCGCTCGGCGGCACGCTCGACCTCGGCCTCCTCCTCGGCCGCCTCACCCAGCTGGCCCAGGGCGCCCTCGGCGCCGACGCCGCCGGCGTCTGGCTCCTGGAGAAGAACGGCGCCGAGCTGGTCCTGCGCGGCGCCAGCGGCTTCACGCGCGCGGAGGCCGTGACCCGGGTGCCGCACGCCCCCGGCCGCGACGTGCTCGCCTGGCTCACCGAGCGCTCCGGCCCGCTCGTGCTGCGGCGGCTGCCGGAAGGCGCCACGCCGCGGGCGCGCCCCTGGCTCGAGGCGGAGCACGCGCGCGCCCTGCTGGCCGTGCCGCTGGTGGGCGACACGCTGCCGCTCGGCCTGCTCGGGGTCGTCCGCCGCCGCCGGACGCCGTTCACCCGGACGGATCTGGCGCGGGCCGAGGCGCTCTGCGTGCCGGCCCCCGCCGCCATCGCCAACGCGCGCCTGTACGCCGATCAGCTCGCGCGCGCCGAGCGAACCGCCGTGCTGCTGGCGATCGCCGAGACGCTGGGCGCCACGCTCGACCTGCCGGCCGCCCTGGACGACATCGCGCGGCGGGCGGCGCGGGCGCTGGACGCCGAGGGCGGCGTCATCGTGCTGTGGCCGGGCGGCGTGGTGCCGCCCGACGCGCCGCTCGGCGACGCCGAGGCGGTGATGCGGCGGCGGCCGGTCGAGGTGGACGATCACCTGCTGGTGGTGCCTATCGTCCGCAAGGGCGAGCCGATCGGGACGCTGCGCCTCACCGCGCGCGGCCGCCACGGCTGGGAGCGCTCGGCGGTGGACCTCGCCAGCGCCATCGCGGGGCAGATCGCGCTGGTCGCCGAGAACGCGCGGCTCTACGGCGAGACGCAGACGCGCGCCGACGAGCTGAGCGCGCTGCACGAGGTCGGCATGACGCTGACCTCCACGCTCGACCTGCCCACCGTGCTCGACGCGGTGGTGGAGTCCGCCCTGCGGCTGATCGACGCCCGCCAGGGCGCGGTGCTCGAGCTGGATCCCGCCGATCGGCGTCTCCACATCCGCGCGCAGCGGGGGATGGACTCGGTCGACCCGCGCGTGTCCCTGGCGCTCGGCCAGGGCGCCGCCGGCGCCGCCGCCGAGCGCCGCGCCGTCTTCTTCAGCGGCGACCTCGCGCGCGAGCCGCTGCCGCTGGCCGAGCGCGAGGCCGGCGTCCCCGGCGTCCCCCTCGCCGAGCTCGTCCACCGGCGGGCGCGCGGCTCGGCGCTGGCGGTGCCGCTGATCAGCAAGGAGACGGTGCTCGGCGCCATCGTCGTCTTCTGGCCCGAGCCCCGCGCGCGCGACGAGCGCGAGGTACGCCTGCTCACCGGCCTCGCCCAGCAGGCGGCGGTGGCCGTCGAGCAGGCGCGACTGCACGGCGCCTCGCTGCGCCGGGCCGAGGAGCTGGCCGCGCTGCTGCGGGCGGTGCGCACGATGCTGGGCGGGCTCGACACCAAGACGATCCTCGCGAGCATCGTCGAGGAGGCCGCGACCATCGGCGGCATTCCGAGCGTGTCGCTCCTGCTGGTGGACCAGGAGGCGGCCGCCCTGCGGCTGGCCGCGGTGGCCGGCGATCCCGCGCCCCCCGAGCTCGCGCTGCCGCTCGGCGAGGGTCATTCCGGCCGGGTCGCGCTCACCGGTCGCTCGGTGTTCGACGAGACCGGCGCCGTCGCCTATCTCGGGCTGCCGGTGAAGATCCGCGAGACAGTGCTGGGCGTGCTGACCTTCACCACCGGCGCGCCGCGCCGGTACTCGGCCGACGAGCTGGCGCTGCTCGGCTCGTTCGCCGACCACGCCGCCATCGCGCTCGACAACGCCCGCCTCTACGAGGAGGCCCAGCGCGCGCTCAGCGACGTGCGGGCCATGCAGGAGCGGCTCGTCCAGGGCGAGACGCTGCGGGCGCTCGGCGAGCTGGCGGGCGGCGCCGCCCACCACCTCAACAATCTCTTGACCATCGTCGTCGGCCGTATCCAGCTCCTGCGACGCCAGACGGACGACGAGCGCGTGGCGCGTCCCCTGGAGATCGTCGAGCGCGCCGCCCGGGACGGCGCCGAGGTGGTGCGGCGGCTGCAGCAGTTCGCCGGCATGCGGCGCACGACGCCGCCGCGGGCGGTGCGGCTGAGCGAGGTGGTCGCCGACGTCCTCGAGATGACGCGCGGCCGCTGGCAGGACACCGCGCGGGCCCAGGGCGTGGAGATCACCGTCGAGTCGCGCGTGGGCGAGGTGCCGCCCGTTGCCGGCGACGCCGCCGCCCTGCGCGAGCTCCTCACCAACCTGATCCTCAACGCGGTGGAGGCGATGCCGCGCGGCGGCCGCCTCACCGTCGAGACGCGGCTGGACGGCGCCGCCGTCGTGCTGGCGGTCGGCGACACCGGCGTCGGCATGTCCGACGAGGTACGGCGGCGCGCCCACGAGCCGTTCTTCACCACCAAGGGCGTGAAGGCCACCGGCCTCGGCCTCAGCGTCGCCTACGGCATCGCGCGCCGGCACGGCGGCGAGCTGACGATCGCCAGCCAGGAGGGGCGCGGCACGACCATCGCTATCCACCTGCCCGCCGCCGCGACGACACCGCCCCCCGCGCCGCCGCCGGCGGCGCCCCGCGGCCCGCTGCGCATCCTGCTGGTGGACGACGAGGAGGAGGTGCGCCGCGCGCTCGGCGAGATGCTCGCCAGCGACGGCCACACGGTCGTCTCGGCGGGCAGCGGCGCCGAGGCGCTCGAGCGGCTGGACGACGGCGACGACGTCGACCTCGTGCTCACCGACCTCGGCATGCCGGGGATGACCGGCTGGGAGCTGGCGGCCGCCGTGAAGGCGCGCCGGCCGGCGCTGCCGGTCGGCGTCGTCACCGGCTGGGGCGACCTGCCCGAGCCGACGGCCGGCGCCCACGCGGTGGACTTCGTCGTCGCCAAGCCGGTGATGCTGGACGCGCTGCACGAGGCGGTCGCCCGCCTCGCCGCGCGCTGACGTCACCCGCGCGGCGCGCCGCCGAGATACGCCTGCTGCACGGCCTCGCCGGCCGCCAGCTCGGCGGCGGCCCCCGACAGCGCCACCGCGCCGGTCTCGAGAATGTACGCGCGGTCGGCCACCGCGAGGGCCTGCCGCGCGTTCTGCTCGACCAGCACGAGCGTGACGCCCTCGCGCTTGAGCTCGGCGACCACCGCGAAGATCTGCTGGACCAGCCGGGGGGCGAGCCCCAGCGACGGCTCGTCGAGCATCAGCAGCGCGGGGCGCCCGACCAGCGCGCGGGCGATCGCGAGCATCTGCTGCTCGCCGCCCGAGAGGGTGGCGGCGAGCTGCCGGCGGCGCTGGCGAAGGACCGGGAAGCGGTCCATCACGGCCTCGAGGTCGGCGGCGCGCGCGCCCGCGCTGGCGTACTGGCCCATCACGAGATTCTCCCAGACGGTCATCCGCGCGAGCAGCCCCCGCCCCTCCGGCACCAGGCGCAACCCGCGTCGCGCGATGCGATGGGACGGCCAGCCGGTGACGTCGGTCCCGTCGAAGACGACGCGGCCGGCGTCGGGTCGCCGCACGCCGGCCACCGCCCTCAGCAGCGTCGTCTTGCCGCTTCCGTTGCTGCCGAGCAGCGCCACCACCTCGCCGCGCGCCACCGTGAACGAGGCGCCCTTCACCGCGCGGATGCGGCCGTAGGAGACGCTGACGTCGCGGACCTCCAGCAGCGCCACGCTCACGCCTCCTGCCCCAGGTAGGCCTCGATCACGCGTGGGTCGCGCCGGACCGCGGCGGGCGCGCCGTCGGCGATCGTCTGGCCGAAGTTCAGCACGGTGACGTGGCTGGAGACATCCATCACCAGGCCGATGTCGTGCTCGACCAGCACCACCGTGCAGCCGCCGGCCACGATGTCGCGCAGGAGGCCGTTCATCCCCTGCTTCTCGGTGGCGTTCATCCCGGCGGCCGGCTCGTCGAGCAGGAGCAGCACGGGATCGGCGGCGAGCGCGCGGGCGATCTCGAGCCGCCGCTGATCGGCGAGCGGCAACCCCTCGGCCGCCTCGCCGGCGCGGCCGGCGAGGCCGACCAGCCCCAGCAGCTCGCGCGCCCGCGCCCGCGCGTCACGCTCCTCGCGCGAGCGGCGAAACGGCGGGCGCGTCCACGCGCGCAGGAGCCCGGCGCGCGTGCGACAGTGACGGCCGACGAGGACATTGTCGAGGACGCTGAGCCCGGCGAAGAGCCGGATGTTCTGAAAGGTGCGGGCCACCCCCAGCGCCGTCCGGCGGTGCGGGCGCAGGCCGTCGAGGACGACGTCACGGAACGTGATGCGCCCGGCGTCGGCGTCGAGGACGCCGCTCACGCAGTTGAGCAGGGTCGTCTTGCCGGAGCCGTTGGGGCCGATGAGGGCGTGGAGGGCGCCGGCCTCCACCGAGAGGTCGACGCCGTCCAGCACCCGCAGCCCCCCGAACGACTTGCTGACGCCGCGCAGCTCGAGCAGCACGCGGCGGCCGCTGATCTAGTAGTCCACCTTGACGAACTGGCCGTCCTTGACGACGAGCACGGTCGCCCTGCCGCCGCCGTCGCGCTCGGCGTTGATCGTGGTGGCGCCGGTGATGCCGTCGAAGTCCTTCACCTTCGTCCATCCCAGGCGGATGCGGTCGCGGTCGGCGTCGAGATCGCCCGGCTCGTTGGTCACGCCCTGGCTCTCGATCACCCACTTCGTGATGTAGACGTTGTCGTAGGCGCGCATGCCGCCGTAGTTCGGCTTCCGGCCCCCCGACTTCTCGAGGAATTTCTTGAGGAAGGCCGCCGTCTTGGGGCGGGGGTCGTCGGGCCAGCCGGCCGAGCCGATGATCGCCCCCTCGCCGTCCTTGCCGACGAGCTTGGCGAACTCCGGCGAGCCCGTGCAGGCGCCGGCCAGGAACGGCTGCTTGAGCCCCTGCTTGCGCGCCTCCCGCACGATGTTGGCCGCCTGCTGGTAGCACGCCCCCAGCGCGATCCCGTCGGGGTTGAGGGCCTTGACCCTGGTGATCTGCGCGCTGAAGTCGATGTCCTTCGTCTGGTAGGTCAGCTTGTCCTTGACCTCGATGCCGTTCTTCTGGAGCAGCGCCGGCAGCACCTTGTCGCCCTCGGCCGCCGACACCGCGTCGGCGGAGTCGTAGATGATCGCCGCCGTCTTGATGTGGTAGCGCGCCTTCCAGATGTCGACCGCCGGCGCGAGCTGCTTGTCGCTGGTGAGCGTGTTGCGGAACGCCCACGTGGAGAGCGCCGAGATGCCGGGCTTGGCCGAGCACTGCGAGACGATGATCGTCTTGAGACGGTCGAGCAGCGGGGCCAGCGCCTCGAACTCCGAGGAGAAGCAGGGACCGAGGACGGCGAGCACCTTGTCCTCGAGGATGAGCTTGCGGGCCAGCGAGATGGCCGGCCCCACCTCGGTGCCGGTGTCCTGGATGCTGACCTCGAGCGGCACGCCGCCGATGCCGCCGCTCCGGTTGATCTCCTCCACGGCGAGCTCGGTGGCGATCTTGCTGTGCTCGCCCCACTCGGCGCCCTTGCCCGTGATCGAGTAGATGGCGCCCAGCTTGACCGACTTGCCGGCCAGCCGGGCGGCGGGCGCGTGGACCGTGAGCGCGCCGGTCACGAGCACGGCGGTGACGACGACGATCGACCAGCGCAGTCTCATCGCGCAGCCTCCTTGGCATGGCCGGGGAGCCGGCGGCGCACCGCCTCGATCAGGCGGTGGTCCACCAGCCCCTGCGGCCGGACGACCATCACGGCGAGCATCGCCAACCCGTAGAGGGCGAGCCGCCACTCCTTGAGGAACCGCAGCCACTCGGGCAGCAGGGTCAGCGCCGCCGCGCCCACCACGGCGCCCCAGAACGTCTCGATCCCGCCCACGACCACGAACGTGAACGGCATCACCGAGCGCGCGAACCCGAACTCCTCCGGCTCGATGAACTGCACGTAGTGCGCCCACAACGCGCCGGCCAGGCCGGCGATCGCCGCCCCCACCGTGAACGACGCGAGCTTGGCGCGCGTGACGTCGATGCCGAGCACCTCGGCGGCCAGCTCGTCGCGGTTGATCGCCGCGAACGCCCGTCCGACCCGGGAGTCGGCCGTGCGGGCGGCCAGCACCGTCACCAGCAGCGCGAGCCCCGCCACCAGCGGCAGCGTCGTCACGAACGGCATCCCGCGAAACCCCTGGGCGGCGCCGGTCGGCTCGAAGTTCAGGAAGAATACACGAACGATCTCGCCGAAGGCCATCGTCATCAGGACGAGGTAGATGCCGCGCACGCGCAGCGCGGGCAGGCCGACCAGCGCGCCGACCACGCCGGCGGCGGCCGCCGCCGCCCCAAACGCGAGCGGCCACGGCGCCGCGTGAACGGCGGTGAGCCAGGAGGCGGCGTAGGCGCCGATCGCCATGAAGCCGCCCTGCCCCAGCGAGAGCTGGCCGGCCGACAGCGGGAAGTAGAGCGAGAGCGCCAGGATCAGGTTGATGCCGAGCTGGATCAGCACGTCCTCGAGGTACGGGCCCATGCTAGTCCCGCCGCGGCACGCGCAGCCCCAGCAGCCCCTCGGGCCGCACCAGCAAGATGAGCATGACGGCGCCGAACGCGAACGCGTCGCGGTACGACGACGCGAGGTAGGCGACGCCCAGCACCTCGAGGATGCCGAGGACGAGCCCGCCCAGCATCGCCCCCGGCACGTTGCCCAGCCCGCCGAGCAGCATGACGACGAGCCCCTTGACGCCCATCTGCACGCCGATGAACGGGTGCACGGAGTTGTAGGCCAGCCCCACCAGCACGCCGGCCGCGCCGGCCAGCGCCGAGGCGACGAAGAAGACCAGCGCGACGACCGCGCCCACGTTGACCCCTAGCAGCCCGGCCACCGTCGGGTCCTCGGCGGTCGCGCGCACCGCGCGCCCGGCGCGCGTGCGGGCGAGGAAGAGGTGAACGCCGCCCATGAGCGCCAGCGCGGCGGCGAGGATGAACACCTGCACCGACGACACGCGCAGCGGCCCGATCTCCCACAGCGACAGCGCGATCGTGGACGGGAACCCCTGCTGCTCGGGGCCGAAGTACCAGCGTGCGGTCTCCTGCAGCGCGATGCCGGCGCCGATCGTGGTGGCCAGCGGTGCCAGGTGATGCGCGCCGCGCAGCGGCCGGAACGCGACGCGCTCGATGATCAGTCCCAGCACGCCGGTCGCCAGCATGGCGGCGGCGAGCGCCAGCATCACGTGACCGGAGAACCGCGTCACGACCACGAGCCCCACGAAGGCGCCGACCATGAAGACCTCGCCGTGCGCGAGGTGGAGCATGCCGAGCACGCCGAAGATCAGCGTGTAGCCGATGGCGATGAGCGCGTACACGGCGCCGAGCATCACGCCGTTGACGAGCTGTTGGGCGAGCATGGCTAACGCGTTGCGCGGAGCGCGGGCGCCGCCGCCCGCACCGCCTTCACGATGCCGTGATAGCCAGTGCAGCGGCAGAGGACCGCCGAGAGCCCCTCGCGGATCTCGCCCTCGCTGGGATCGGGCTTCACCCGCAGCAGGTCGAGCGCGGTCATCAGCATGCCGGGCGTGCAGAAGCCGCACTGCAGGCCGTGGTGGTCCCGGAACGCCTCTTGGAGCGGATGGAGCACGCCGTCCTGCATCAGCCCTTCGATCGTCGTGAGGCGGGCGCCGTCGGCCTGCACGGCCAGCATCAGGCACGAGCGCGCCGCCTCGCCGTCGAGCAGGATCGTGCAGGCGCCGCAGATGCCGTGCTCGCACCCCACGTGGGTGCCGGTGAGCCCGAGGTCCTCGCGCAGGAAGTCGACGAGCAGCTTGCGCGGCGGGCAGCGGCCCTCGCGCGGCGTGCCGTTGACGGTCACGCGAACCGTCGCCGGTTGTTGGAGCGGGGGCCGCGAGGCCGGCTTGGAACGTGGGTGGCCTGACTTAGAGGGTTGCCGGCTGCGGGGGCGTGCGACTTTGCGTTTCGGTCTGCGTTTTGGTTTCTTCATGACGCGTGTTGGCTGCGCTCGAGCGCGCGGCGGAGGGCGCGGGCGGTGAGAACGCCGGTGAGATGACGGCGGTAGTCGGCGGAGGCGTGGATGTCGGAGTCGGGCTCGACCAGCTCGGCGGCGCGGGCGGCCGCGGCGGCGATGGCCGCGTCGCCCAGCCCGTCGCGCTCGAGGATCTCCTCGGCGGCGCGCAGCCGCACCGGCACCGGCCCGGCGCCCGCCGCGGCCAGCCGCGCCATGGCGCAGCGGCCGTTGCGGGCCACCACCGTCGCGGCGATGCCGACGATCGCGAAGTCGCCGTGGCGGCGCGCGAACTCCTCGAAGGCGGCGCCCGCCCCGGCCGGCGCCGCCGGCAGCCGCACCTCGACGATCATCTCCTCCGGCGCCAGGCTCGTCGTCATGTACGTCTGGAACATCTCGCGCGCCTTGATCGTGCGCCGGCGGCGCGGCCCCTGCACGATCACCGCGCCGTCGAGCGCGGTGAGGACGGCGGGGTACTCCGCGGAGGGATCGGCGTGGGCGATCGAGCCGCCGATCGTGCCGCGCGAGCGGATCGGCAGATGGCCGACCAGGCGCGTGGCCTCGCGCAGCAGGGGCAGCCGCGCGGCCACGACCGGCGAGAACTCGATCGTGCGCTGCCGGGTCATGGCGCCGAACGCCAGCGTGCCCCCCTCCTCCCGCACGTAGGCCAGCGCCGCGATGCGGTTGACGTCCACCAGCGCGGCCGGCCGCGCCAGGCGGAAGTTGAGCATCGGCATCAGGCTCTGGCCGCCGGCCAGCACCTTGGCGTCGCCCCCGTAGCGCGCCAGCAGCGCCACGGCTTCGTCGGTACTGTGCGCGACGTGATAGTCGAAGCGCGGGGGCTTCATTGGAGCGGGTGGCGTGAGGACGGCTCGAAACGTGGGTGGCCTGATCGAGAAGGGATCCGGCTGCGTTGATCTCTCCGATTCATTGACCTATCGCTCATCGCTTCGCCCGGGCCTGCTTCATCAGGGCGTGGAGCTTGCTGGGGGTCATCGGGAGCTCGGTGATGGCGATGCCGAGGGGCTTCAGCGCGTCGCTGACGGCGTTGGCGATGACGGCGGGGACCGTCATGGACGAGGACTCGCCGAGTCCCTTGGATCCCAGCGTCGTCAGCGGCGAGGGCGAGACCACGTGCGCGATCTCGATCTCGGGCGCCTCGCTCGCCGTCGGCACCAGGTAGTCCATGAACGTCCCCGTCAGGAGCTGGCCGTCGTCGTCGTAGGCCAGCTCCTCGTAGAGCGCGCCGCCGAGGCCGTGGAGCGCGCCGCCGTAGATCTGCCCCTCCACGATCATCGGGTTGATGATGACGCCGGCGTCGTGCACGGTGACGTACTTCACGATCGTGATCGCGGCGGTGTCGGGGTCGACCTCGACGGCCATCACCTCGGCGATGAAGCCGTAGGTGTTGGACGAGTTCACGCGGTCCTCGGCGTCCACCGCCCGGGCCCCGGTGAAGCCGAACACCGCGGTGGCCGAGAGCGCCGGCTCCATCCCCTCCGGCAGCGACTCGGTGTTCCAGTGGGCGCGTCCGGCGAGGTCCTTGATGGAGTACGCCGCGCCCCCGCCCGCCTTCACGCGGACGGCGCCGTCGCGAAACTCGACCTGGTCCGGCGGCCGCTCCATGAGGTGCGCGCCGTACGCCACGAGCTTGGCCTTCAGCTTGCGTGCCGCCAGCGCGGCCGCGCTGGTGCCCACCGAGCCGAACCGGCTCGAGTAGGTGCCCGACGAGATGGACCACACGCGGGTGAACGTGTCCATCTCGTCCACCACCGTGACGTCGCGCGGCTCGAGCCCGAGCTCGTCGGCGACGATCTGCGAGACGATCGTCTGGTGCCCCTGCCCCTGCGGGGTGGTCGCGAGGATGGCGATGACGCGGCCGAGCGGATCGATCTTGACGGTGGCCGCGTCGACCGCGCCGGACTTCGGCAGGTACTCGGGCTTGGCCCGGAACTGCGGGTCGAGGGCGGTGGCCACGTAGCCCATGTTGGAGACCGACGGGTCCACCGCCAGCGCCACGCCGATGCCGAAGTAGCGACCGGCCGCGCGCGCGGCCGCCTGCCGGCGGCGCAGCTCGTCGTAGCCGGCAATCTCGACCGCGCGATCGAGCGTCGCCGGGTAGTCGCCGCTGTCGTAGAGGCCGCCGGTCGGCGTCCGGTACGGGAACGCGTCGGCGCCGATGAGATTGCGACGGCGCACCTCGACGGGGTCCATGCCCAGCCGGTCGGCCAGCAGGTCCATCATCCGCTCGGTCTCGAAGTAGAGATGGCCGCAGGCGTAGCCCCGGTTGGGCCCGGTGAGGCTCTTGTTGGTCATCACGACAGAAGCGTCGACTTCGAGGTTCTGGAAGCAATAAGGTCCGACGAAGTTGCCGGTGGGGCGGAAACTGCAGCCGGGCTCGGGGCTGCGGATGTAGCCACCCACATTATCCAGCCACTTGAAGCGCATGCCGAGGATGGTGCCGTCCTTCTTCGCCGCCAGCTCGCGCCAGGCCACGCGGTCGGTGCCGCTGGAGGACGCCAGCAGGTGCTCGCGCCGGTCCTCGATCCACTTCACCGGCACGCCGAGCTTCATCGCGGTGAGCCCGATGAGGGCGAGGTAGGGATAGATGCTGGACTTGATCCCGAACGAGCCGCCGATGTCGGGGGGCACGATGAAGCGCAGCCGGTTCTCGGGCAGCCCCAGCACCCGCGCGACCAGCGGGTGCATGATGAACGGCCCCATGAAATTGGACCAGATCGTGAGCACGCCGTCGACGGCGTCCCAGCGCGCGATCACGCCGTAGGTCTCGATCGGCGTCGAGCCGTACTTGGGGAAATGGAAGCGCTCGCGCACGACGACCTCGGCCTCGGCGAACGCCCGGTCGGGGTCGCCGTAGACCAGCCGCCGGTGGCCGGCCAGGTTGGAGCCGACCGCCTCGTGCAGGATCGGCGCGCCGGGCTCCAGCGCCTTCTCGACGTCCACCACCGCGGGCAGCGGCTCGTAGTCCACGACGACCGCCTCGGCGGCGTCCTCGGCCAGGTAGCGGTCGCGCGCCACCACCACCGCCACCGGCTCGCCGACGAAGCGGACCTTGTCGGTGGCGGCCGGATAGTAATGGATGGGCGCGGTGACGCCGACGCCGAACGGCTTGCACGCCCGGGCGACGTCGGCGCCGGTGACGACGCCGACCACGCCCTCCATCGCGAGCGCCGCGCGCGCGTCCCAGCCGCGGATGCGCGCGTGGGCGTGGGGCGAGCGCACGATGGCCGCGTGGAAGAGGCCGGCGACGGGCGGATGGTCGTCGATGAAGGCGCCGCGGCCGGTCAGGAGCCGCCCGTCCTCGACGCGCGGCACCGACCGGCCGATCCAGCGGGAAGCCATCTCCTAGAACGTGAGCTTGTCGCCCGGGTTGATCGGGAAGACCTTCACCGGCGCGCTGCCGAGGGCCTGGATGTACTCCTGCGGCGTGCCCTTGAGCGGGGGAAAGGTCCCGTAGTGGATCGGGATCGCGAACTTCGGCTTGATGAGGTCCCGGGTCGCGACCGCGGCGTCCTGGGGGCTCATCACGAAGTGACCGCCGATCGGGATCATGATCAGGTCCGGCTTGTAGTACTCGCCGATCCACTTCATGTCGCCGAACACGCCGGTGTCGCCCATGTGGTAGAGCTTGAACCCGTTCTCGAACTCGATGATGAAGCCCACCGGCTCGCCGCCCACGTGGGTCTCGTCCTTGCCGGTCGCCGGGTTCTTCCACACGAGCTCGCTCGAGTGCTCGGCCCGCGTCATCGTGATCTTGATCTCCGGCCCCAGCGGCGTGATCACGCCCCCCTTGTTCATCCGCGGCACCAGGTTGGCCGGCAGCACCCCGAGCGTGAGCAGGGACTGGTTGAGGCCGGCCGGCCCGATGATCGGCGCGTTGTTCTTCGTCGCCAGCGCAGGGGCGTCGCCCAGGTGATCGCCGTGGGCGTGGGTGACGAGGATCAGGTCCACCTTGCCGAGCGCGTCGAGGTTCTTGTACTGGGCCGGCGTCTTCGGATTCTGGGTCAGGAACGGGTCGATCACGATCACCTTGCCGCCGACGGTCGTGATGCGCGTGGCCGACTGGCCCATCCAGAGCACCTCGATCTTGCCGGGCTGGGCCGCCGTCGTCCCCGCCGTTGCCAGCGTGAGCGCGACGAGCGTCGCCAGGACAAACGCCGCCGACCACCGTCTGCCGTATCGCATGTCAGGGCCTCCGCGTGTGACGAGTCGAGAACCGCCGAGCGTCGAAGTGGCCACACTCTACCGCAGATCGGCGCGACTGGGGAGGGGCCGAAATGGTAGGCTCCCGGGGTGGGAAAGCGCGGCTTCACGCTGATCGAGCTGCTCATCGTCGTGGCGATCATCGGCGTCCTCGCCGCGATCGCCCTGCCGCTCTACAGCAACGCCCAGACGCGGGCGCGCATCGCCAAGGCCCAGGCCGACACGCGCGCGCTGGCCTCGGCGGTCACCATCTTCATGGCCCACTGCGGCGGCCTGCCCGACAACGGCTCGTCCGCCACCGACTGCCCGACGGCCACCGGCCAGACGGGCGCGCTGCCGAGCGTGCTGATGACCCCGCAGACGAACGCGCAGAACCAGGTCAGCGGCCCGTTCCTCAACGCGGCACCGGTGCTGCCCGTCGGCTGGACCGGCTCGGGCGCGTCCTACCAGTATTCCAGCAACGCGAACGGCACGTTCGCGGTCTGCGGCACCGGCGACAACACGACCGCCAACAGCGGCACCGGCGCGGCCTGCCCGTAGGCGCCGGCCACCGGCGCCGAACGCACGTCGGGGGCCGCGGGATCCCCCGCGGCCCCCGAAGAGTTTGGAGCGGCCGACCGGATTCGAACCGGCGACGTCCAGCTTGGGAAGCTGGCATTCTGCCACTGAATTACGGCCGCACCCATCTACATGGGGGCCCCGACATGGCCCCCAAACCCCCACACGCTCGGCGCGTCCCGGCGGAGCCGTGACGCACCTCGATCTTACTTGATCGCCATGTCGTACGCTTTGATCAGCTCGTCGCTGCGCGCCTTCCAGACCAGGCGCTTGTTGGCGCCGTAGAGATCGATCTGCTGGTAGAGCGGGATGGCCGGCGTCTCCTCGACCCACAGCTTGTTGATCCGATGGTACTGGGCGAGGCGCTTCTTGCTGTCCATCATCGTCTGCGCCTCGTCGAACATCCCGTTGAAGTCGTCGTTGTGCCAGTTGACGAAGATGTTGCCCGAGCGGAACAGCGGGCCGTAGACGGACTCGGCGTCCACCGTCGGCGTGCCCCAGCCGATGAGCCACACCGGCCCCGCCTTGTGCACGTACACCATGTTGTTGAGGTAGTTGACGAACTCGTAGGTGTGCAGCGTGGTCCGGATGCCCGCCTTGTTGAGCTGGCCGGCCGCCGCCTCCGCCACTTCCTTGTCGCGCACGTAGCGACCCTGGGGACCGTTCAGCACGATGTCCACGCCGTTGGGGAACCCCGCCTCGGCGAGCAGCTTCCGGCTTCTGGCCAGGTCCTGCTTGATCGGCTTGAGCGCGGGGTCGTAGCCGAAGTGCATGCTCGTCAGCATGGTCGCCACCCGCACCGCCTTGCCGTCGAGCACGCTCTTGACGATCTCGTCCGCGTCCAGCGCGTAGGCGAGGGCCTGGCGCACGCGCTTGTCGGCCGTCGGCCCCGCGTAGGGGCCGGTCGGCTTGTGGTTGGCGTCCATCTGATGGGTGTAGATCATGAGCTGGATCGTGCGGATGGACGGCGCCGTGCTCAGGAAGATCTTGGGGTGCTTCTCGATGATCCCGGCCAGGTGAGGCGGGATGTTCACCGCCACGTCGATCTCGCCGTTCTGCAGCGCGGCCACCCGCACCGCGTCGTCGGGGATCGGCTTGAAGATGACCGTCTTGATCTTCGGCGCCCCCATCCAGTAGCTGGGATTGGCCTCCAGCACGATCTCCTCGTCCTTCGCCCAGCGGACGAACTTGTACGGGCCGGTGCCGATCGGGTTGCGGGAGATGGCCGTGGTGTCCTTGCCGGCGTACTCCTTGGGCGGGTACATCGCCGCCTGCCGGAAGCTCATGGAGACGACGAAGATCGGCCACGGCTTCTTGGTGTGCACGCGCACCGTGTACGGATCGACGATCTCGACCTTGTCGATCGGGCCGAAGGACGACGAGCCGCGCAGCTTGTTGGCGGGGTTGGCCACGCGCTCGAGACTGAACTTCACCGACTCGGCGTTGAAATCCTCGCCGTTGTGGAACTTGACGCCCCGGCGCAGCTTGATCTCCCACGTCGTGGGGTTCACGAGCTTGGGCATCTCGGCGGCCAGGCTCGGCACGATCTTGAAGTGCACGTCGCGCTCGATCAGCGTGTCGAAGATCTGGGCGCCGACGTTGGAGGCCGGCGTCTCTTGCTGGTTCATCATGTCGAGCGTGGTCGGATCGACGCCCTGGGCGATGATGACCTGACCGGCGGGCGCCGCCGCCGCCGCCAGCGGCAGCAGGAGCACGGACAGGACGGCGATCGCGATACGCCAATGACTCATGGTGTGCGCCTCCTCGAAGAGGTTACGACGCGTTCGGGTGACCGTACTCTAGGGGGCGCCGCCGGACGAGTCAAGGTAGGCCAGCGCCTCCTCGCGCGTGCGGACGAGCCCCAGGTCCTGCGCCTCGCGCGCCCGGGCGAGCAGGTGGCCCACCGCCGGCCCCGGCCCGAGGCCATAGCGGGCCATGACGTCCTCCCCGCGCAGGAGCGGAAGCGCCGCCGTCACCGTCTCGGCCTCGGCCCAACCGCCCAGCAGACCGCGGATCAGCCGCGCCCGCCGCCAGACCGCCAGCGGCGACGCGCCGGTGACGGCGGCCGCGTCCACCAGGGCCAGCAGGAGCAGGTCGCGCGTATCCGGCCCGAGCTCGCGATAGAAGCGCAGGCGCGCGCGCGGCGTGATCTCCCCCGCCTGGCCCAGATGCATCGGGCGCAGGTGATGGCGGACGACGCGCTCGAGCAGCGCCACCGCGCGCTCGGGGAGCCGGAGCCGCTCGCCGATCGCGCGGACGCGGCGGGCGCCGATCACGTCGTGCGCGAAGAAGCGCACGCGGCCGCGCACCAGCGCCCGCGTCTCCGGCTTGGCGACGTCGTGCAGCAGCGCGGCCAGCTTGAGGACGTGCGCGCGGTCCAGCCCGCCGCCGACCGGCTCGGCGAGGTGCGCGGCCAGCTCCTCGCCGAACGGCGCCAGGTCGCCGAGCCGCGCCAGCACGCGGTCGCTCGCCTCCAGCGCCCGCAGCGAGTGCTCGAGCACGCCGAAGCGATGGGGCGCCGGCTGGGCGGCCGCGCGCATCGGGCCGATCTCCGGCAGCACGACCTCCAGCACGCCCAGCGCGTCGGCGCGCCGCACCGCGCGGCCGGTCGCCGGCAGCCGCAGCAGCGCGACGAGCTCGTCGAGCACACGCTCGGCCGCCACCCGCGCCAGCCGGGGCGCCGCCGCGCGCACCGCGCGCGCGCCGCCCGGCGTCAGGCGAAAGCCCAGCGTCGCCTCCAGCCGCACCGCCCGCAGCGCGCGCAGCGGGTCGGCGGCGAGCACGCCCGGCCCCGCCGGACGCAGCCGGCGCGCGCGGAGATCGGCGAGCCCGCCGGTGGGATCGACGATCCGCGCGCGCCCGGCGGCGAGCAGCGGCCCCACGGCAACCGCCAGCGCGTTCACGCTGAAGTCGCGCGCGGCGAGATCGCCGGCCAGCGTCGGCGCGCGGAAATTCGCGACGTCGACCCGCAGCCCCGGCCCCGCCACGCGCGCGACGCCCCGCTCGGCGTCCAGCACGATGGCGGTGGCGCCGAGCCGCCCGGCCAGCCGCTCGGCCAGCGCGGGCGCGCCGCGCGCCACCGCCAGGTCGAGGTCGGCGTCGGGCCGGCCGAGCAGGGCGTCGCGCACCGCGCCGCCGACCAGCACCAGCCCCTCGCCCGCCACCGCCTGCGCCGCGCGCAGGCGCGCCACCGACGCCGGGGCCAGGCGGGCCAGGCGGAAGTCAGTCGAGGCCGAAGAAGCGGAGGGCATTGTCGTGGAAGATCTTCCGGCGGACGTCGGCGCCGAGTCCGCGCTCCCACGCCCAGCGGCGCTCCGCGTCGTAGTCGTAGGGGATCAGCGGAAAGTCGGAGCCGAAGAGCACCCGGTCCTGCACGCGCAGCAGGTCGGCGTCCGACACCGCGGCGGGATCGGCGCCGACGTAGGGCGTGGCGAGCGGCGTCATGGCCATCGTGGTGTCCACGTAGACATGAGGGTACCGCGCCAGCAGGGCCAGGAACTCGGCGCTCTGGAAGGCGCCCATGTGGGCGACGTTCACGCGCAGCCGCGGGAAGCGGGCCATCACGCGCGCGAAGCCGGCGACGCCGGTAAACGCGTCGCGGTACGGCATGGTGCCGGCGTGCAGCACGAAGACGTGGCCGGCGGCCTCCGCCCGCGCGTAGACGCCGAACAGACGCTCATCGTCCACGGGGAACCGCTGGACCGAGTGGTGGAACTTGAAGCCGCGCAGCCCCAGCTCGCCGGTCGCCTCGGCGGCGATCGCGTCGAGGTCGGGGTCGTCGGGATGCAGGGTGCCGAGCGCGAGCGTGTCGGGCAGCGCCGCCGCGGTCGCGGCCAGCCAGCGGTTGAGCTCGCGCGCCATCCCCGGCTTGTGGGCGTAGGAGAAGAAGCAGAAGCGGCGGACGCCGCGGGCGCGCAGGGTGTCGGCCACTGCCGCCGGATCGAAGCCGTGCGCGGCGACCCAGCCGTGGCCGGCGAACCAGCGCTCGATGGCCCGGGCGAGGCCGGGCGGGTGGAGGTGGACGTGGGCGTCGAAGGTGGGAAACGCCGGCTCGAACGGCGGGCCGGCCACGCCGGGGCGGCTCAGTCGAGGGTGAAGCCGCGGTCGGTGACGCGGTACTCGACGATCTCGTCGCTCATCGCGCTGCCGCGGTGCTTCACGATGCACAGCATGCGGGCCAGCCGGTTGCCCGCGCGCTCGCTGCCCAGCACGATGATCGTGTTGGCGGTGGCCCCGATGTCCCCGGCGGCCACCTTGCGGGCGAGCAGGTCCTCCAGCCGCGTCTCCTCGGTGGTGACGAGCAGCAGCGTCGCGATCTGCGCGTGGTCGTAACGATGGGCGTCGATGAACTCGCGGTGCTTCCACACCGGCAGGCAGATCTCCATGCCGAGCGTCTCGGCGTCGCGGTGGATCGTCTTGCGGTACAGGTCGTCGAAGAGCCAGCACTGGATGGAGTCGGCCGGCGAGTCCATCGGCTCCACGCCGTCCACCACCACGCGACGGGCGCCCGCCGCGAAGTGGAAGTAGAGGAAGGGGCGCACGGTGTAGAGCGCGTGGTTGTAGGTCGCCTTCCAGTTCCAGTCGAACTCGACGCCGCCGTCCGGCGTGGGCACCTGGAAGTCGCGCACGCGGCCCACCCAGCGGAAGGTGTTCGCGTAGCGCGCGGCCATCTGCGCGGGCGGTGGGTAGGGATCGCTCATCGGCGTCACCGTGTGCGTCCACTCGCCGAGCCGCCAGCCGAACAGCCGCTCGGCGTACTCGGCGTGCTGCTGCGAGTCACCGCGGCCGTTCATGTCGAAGAGCAGGCCGCGGGCGCCGTCGGCGGCCTGCCCGTGGCTCGCGAACGTGAGGCCCAGGTGGGTCTTGCCGATGCCGGTGGCGCCGTAAACGACCGCCAGCGTGCCGGGCAGCAGGCCGCCGCCCAGCATCTCGTCGAGCCGGGCGATGCCGGTGGAGACGCGCGCGCTCACGAGGCGCGATTGTACCCTAGGCGTCCACGCCGAACGCGTTGACGGCGGCGCGCACCGCCCGGTCGGTCGCCTCGACCAGCCGGTCGCCGACGGCGGCCCACGCCCCGTCGTCCTCCCCCGCGTGGGCGGCGTTCCACGAGCCCATGCCGCCGAAGACCGACGAGGCCAGCGTGGCGCCGGCCAGCAGGCGGCGGGCGGCGGCGCCGTAGCCGCGCGCCGGCAGCAGGTCGAGCCCGCGCGCGGGCACCAGCACCTCGCGCGCCGCCAGCAGCGCCAGGGCCGGCGCGAAGAACCCGGTCGTCCACGTGCTCTCCCCCTCGAGGCGGACGACGGCCTCGAGCGCCCCGCGCAGCGCGTCGTGGGCGTGCTCGAGCTCCCAGCGCGCGGCCGCCGGCTCGTCGGCGCGCGGCGGCACCGGCGGGGCGGCGGCGTGGTAGACGACGTTCCAGACGCGGTCGGCGCGCCGCTCGACCGCGGCCACGTCCACCCGCCAGGCGGCCGCCCACAGCTCGGGCCACGGCCGGACGTCGGCCGCGATCATCACGCCGTTGCCGCCGGCGCCGGCCACCGGCTCGTGCTCGGGCAGCCACGCCGTGCGCGTCGCCAGGTGCACGAGCGCCAGCCGCCGGACGCCGCGCCCGCGCAGGTGATCGATCCACCCCAGCGGTCGCGTCGCCACCGGCACGCCCGCGCGCACGAACGTCAGCGAGATGACCCGGAAGGGCTCGCGCTCGAGCGAGAGCGCGCTTCGGGCCGCGCGGTCCCCCGCCAGCACCGCGTTGCCGTTGGCGACCAGTGCGAGGGCCTGCGCCGTCTCGCCGTTCATCCGGCCCGGCCCTTGGTGGCGAACTGCCGCTCGTAGAGCGCGCGCAGCTCGTCCAGCGTGGTGGCCTGGCCGGGCCCCTTGTCCTCGCGCAGCCGCGCGATGCGGGCGAACCGCAGGGCGAGGCCGGAGGGATAGGTCGGGCTGCGCTGGATCTCGTTGTAGGCGACCTCGACGACGACCTCCGGCCGCACGCGTACCGTGTCGCCGTCGTCGCCGACGGCCAGCGCACGCAGGCGCTCGGTCATGGCGGCGAACTGGGCGTCGGTGAGCCCCTTGAACGTCTTGCCCACCTCCGCGAACGCGTCCCCGTCGCGCACGGCCAGATGATAGTTGGAGAGCCAGCCGACCCGGCGCCCGGAGCCGCGGTCGGCGGCGACGATCACGCAGTCCACCGTCTCGGCCGCCTTGAGCTTGAACCAGCGCTTGCCCCGGCCGCCCGGCTCGTAGGGGCTGGCGGGATCCTTGGCCATCACGCCCTCGTGACCGGCGGCCAGCGCCCGCGCGTAGAACGCCTGCGCCGCCGCTGCTGCGTCCACGAGGCTGCGCTCGGCGAGGTCGCGGCCGCCGGTGACGCGCGCCAGCGTTTCCCAGCGCTCGGTGTAGGGCGCGTCGACGAGCGCGCGCCCGTCCGCCATCAGGCAGTCGAAGAAGTGCAGCGCCAGCGGCATCTCGCGCGCGAGCGTCGCGACCCCGTGCACCCGGCGGAAGCGCCGCATCAGCTCCTGGAACGGCAGCGGACGGCCCGCCGCGTCGAGGGCCACCACCTCGCCGTCCAGGATGAACGGCCCGCCGCCGAACCCGCGCACCACCGCCACGACGTCGGGCAGGCTGCGCGTCACGTCGGACAACCGCCGCGTCCAGACGCCGACGCGCTCGCCGTCGCGGTGCACCTGCACGCGGGCGCCGTCGTACTTGAACTCCAGCGCGGTGCGGCCGCCGTGGGCGCGCAGGACGTCGTCGAAGTCGGTGGCGATCTCGGCCAGCATCGGCAGCAGCGGCACGAACGGGCGCGGCGCGGCGCCGGCCAGCGCCGCCGCGCCGCCGGCCCGCGCCAGCTCGGCCACCGCGCCGAGATCGCCGAGGAAGAGCGCGGCGCGCCGCACGGCGGCCGGGTCGGCGCCGGCGGCGGCGGCGATCGCCTCGAGGACGAGCCCCTCCGAGACGCCGGTCCGCAGCTCCCCGCCGATGATGCGCGCGAGGAACTCGCGCTCGTCGGGCGTCGCCCGGGCCGTCAGCTCGGCCAGCCGCGCCTCGCGCGCACGGCGGGATCCCGCGCCCGTCGCCTCCGCGACCTCGCCGAAGGCGCGGCCGACGTCGCCGAGGGTCAGCGACGGCTCGGCGCTCGGCGCCACGGCGCGCGGCAGCCCGCGCACGCCGAGGACGCGAGGGTCGGAGGCGGGGACCGGCCGGGCCGTCAGGAAGGCCACGGCCAGCCCCACCTCGTCGGGAGCGACCCCGCCCAGGAACTCGGCGACCAGCCGCCGCTTGTCCAGCCGCCCAGGCGTCGCCTCGAGCCGCCGCCCCAGCGCCGCGAACTCCGCAAACCGCGTCACCCCGCCATTCTAAACAACCGGGCTATTTCCGGGCCTTTCACCTTATTTGACTATCAGATACCCGGCACACTAGGCTGATTGCATGCCTCGCCGCCGGCTCCTCTATGATCCCGCCTCGCCGGCCTGCGCAGCCGCCGCCGCCCTGCTCGCGGACGACTTCGACGTGCAGCCGTGGACCGCCGAGGACGCCGGGGAGAGCGTCGTGCTCATGGCCGATCCCACGGCGCCGGCCCCCGGCGAGCGTACCCGGCTGGTGGGGATCGTGGAGGCGACCGCCCCGGGACCGTGGCCGGCCGCCTGGTACGCGCTCGTCGCCGCCGGCGCCGGTCGTCCGCTGGTCGCGCGCGCCGTCGCCAACGCCTTCGCCGACCTCGACTCCACGGCCGAGCGCGCCCGCCTCGAGCGCGAGCTCGGCGAGCTCAACGCCATCGGCATCCAGCTTTCGGCCGAGCGCAACCTCGACGTGCTGCTGGAGACCATCCTCACGAAGGCCCGCGAGATCACCGGCAGCGACGCCGGCTCGCTCTACCTGGTGGAGGACGCGCCCGACGGCACGCCGCGCCTGCGCTTCGCGCTGGCCCAGAACGACAGCGTCGAGATCCCGTTCCGCACCGTGACCCTGCCGCTCAACGGCGAGAGCGTCGCCGGTCACGTGGCCCTCACCGGCCAGATCGTGAACCTGGCCGACGCCTACGAGCCGCCGGCGGGCTCGCCGTTCCAGATCAACCGCTGGTTCGACGAGCACGCGCGCTACCGGACGAAGTCCATGCTGGTGGTGCCGATGCGTACGCCCCAGGGCGAGATGCTCGGCGCGCTGCAGCTCATCAACTGCAAGCCGGAGCGGCGCGGCCCGCTGCGCTCGACGGACGAGGCCGAGCAGTTCGTGCGCCCGTACGGCGATCGCCACGTCCGCCTGGCCGGCTCGCTGGCCTCGCAGGCGGCGGTCGCGCTGGCCAACCGGCGGCTGTACGACAGCATCAGCCAGCTCTTCGAGGGGTTCGTGAAGGCCTCGGTTACCGCCATCGAGGCGCGCGACCCCACCACCTTCGGCCACTCGTTTCGGGTGGCCGACCTCACGGTGGGGCTGGCGGAGGCCATCGACCGCAGCACGACCGGCCCGTTCCGCGACATGCGCTTCACCGCCGAGGAGCTGCGCGAGCTGCGCTATGCCGCCCTCCTGCACGACTTCGGCAAGGTGGGCGTGCGCGAGCACGTGCTGGTGAAGTCCAAGAAGCTCTACCCCGCCGATCTCGAGCGGATCCGCCAGCGGATCGAGCTGCTGATGCGCGACCTCGAGCTGGGCGTCGCCCGGCGCAAGCTCGACTGGATGACCCGCCGGGGCAAGGACGGCTACGCGCTGCACGCCGCGCGCCTCGACGACGAGCTGGCCACCGCCATCGCCGAGCTGAACGAGGCGCTCGACGTCGTGCTGATGATCAACGAGCCGACGGTGAAGCCCCAGGACTTCACCACCGAGGTGCTGCGGATCACCGCCCGCTCGTGGGAGGACCACCGGGGGCGGCGGCGCACGGTGCTGACCCCCGACGAGGCCGGCATCCTGGCGATCACCAAGGGCAGCCTCACCGACGCCGAGCGGCGCGAGATCCAGCAGCACGTCGTCCACACCTTCCAGTTCCTCGCCCAGATCCCGTGGACGCGGGAGCTCCGGCGGATCCCCGAGATCGCGCGCTCGCACCACGAGAAGCTGGACGGCTCCGGCTATCCGTTCAGCTTCCGCGGCGACCAGATCCCGCTGCAATCGCGCATGATGACGATCGCCGACATCTACGACGCGCTCACCGCCACCGACCGGCCGTACAAGAAGGCGGTGCGCACGGAGGAGGCGCTCGACACCCTGCGCGAGGAGCAGCAGTCCGGCGCACTCGACGGCCGCCTGCTCGACCTCTTCATCGACGCCCGCGTCTTCGAGCGCACCGACTGGCGATAGCGCTCGGACGGGGGCCTGGCCTCCCGGTCAGCCGGCGACGAGAACGAGCAGCGCGCCCCACGCGACGACGGCAGTGAGGGCGACGGCAGCGCGGGCGATCTCGACGACGACCGCACGACGACTGCTCACGTGTTGAGTGGTGCGGCGCAAAAAAAATGCGCGGGAGCGGCGCGCGGCGATCAGACGGCGGTGCAGCGACGGATACGAGACCACGTGCGCGTTCATCACAGCCTCCACCTTCTCGTTGAGTCGAACATCTCTAGAATCCCCGCAGCACTCCGACGACCTTGCCCAGGATGCGGACCTGGCGCTCGCGCGGATCCACCACGATCGGCGCCATCGTCGGATGCTCGGGCTTGAGGACGACACGCTCGCCGTCGCGCTGGAAGCGCTTGACGGTGGCCTCGCCGCCCGCCTCGGACTCCACCAGCGCCACCACGATGTCGTTCGGCTGGGCGCTGTCCTGCCGTCGCACCAGCACGAGGTCGCCGTCGCAGATGTGGGCGCCGATCATGCTCTCGCCCCGGACGCGGAGCGCGAAGAGGTCCTCGCCGCGGCCCGGGAGCGCGGCGGCGGCGATCGGCAGCTCGCCCTCGCGATTCTCCTCGGCGAGGAGCGGCTGCCCGGCCGCGATCCGGCCGAGGATGGGGACGCCGGGGACGTTGTCGCGGCCGCCCGCCGCGTCGGTCAGCGTCAGCGCGCGAGCGGTGCGGCCCGCGGTGGCGCGCCGCTGCAGCATGCCCTTGCGCTCGAGCGCCTTGAGATGGTCGAACGCCGCGCGCGGCGTGACGCGGAACTTGTCGCCGATCTCGCGCACCGTCGGCGGCATGCCGTGGCGCGCGGTGAAGGCGCGGATGAAGTTCAGCACGTCGCGCTGCCGCTCGGTGAGCTCTCGCATCGAGTCCCCTCCTCTGGTGCCGACAAGATTCACTCAACCAGTGTTGAGCAGTCAAGAGAATAGTGCTATAGCCAATAAGAACTGTATCGACGGCTACTTACGTCAGGCAGGCTCCCAGGGGTCGCACGCGGGACAACGGAGATAGCCCTGCTCCTCGGCCTCGGCCACGCGCTTGAGGTAGACGCGGTCGATCTCCGGAATGCGCGGCACCCACGTGCACTCGCGGCGATGGAACAGGCGCGAGCCGCGCCGGGCGACGAAGGGCTCACCGGCCTCGGGCTCGCGCGCGGGCACCGGCGCGGCCTCGGGCGCGAGGGGCTCGAGCTCCGAGGGCAGCGGCGTGGCCGTCGCGTCGGTGGTGGCCGCGACAGCCTCGGGCGCCGGCGGCATCGGGTCGAGGTCGTTCAGGTGCAGGTTGGTCTCGACGGTGGAGCGAAACTCGTCGCTGGCGCGACGGAACTCGCGCATCGCACGGCCCACCATGCGGCCCAGCTCGGGAAGCTTGGACGGCCCGAACACCAGGAGCGCCAGGACCCCGATGACAAGCATCTCCTGGAGACCGATGTCGAACATGGCGCCTAGGGTAACACGCCGGCTTGCGAGGCCGGGGGCGGCGGTGTCATCGTGGACGCCGATCCATGACCCCGGAGCCCCCCCGCCCGGCCGCCTCGCGCATCGGCCTCGACGTCCTGATCGCCCTGGGGCTCGCCGCCGTCACGCTCGTGGTCTTCGCCCCCGCGCTCGGCAACGGCTGGGTGGATTACGACGACGACCGCAACTTCCTGACCAATCCCGGCTACCGCGGCCTGGGCCCCGCGCACCTGCGCTTCATGCTGACCGGCGTCATCATGGGCCACTGGACCCCGGTGACGTGGCTGAGCCACGGCGTGGACTACGCCGTGTGGGGCATGAACCCGCTCGGGTATCACCTGGGCAACCTGCTCCTGCACGCCGGCAACGCCGCGCTCGTCTGGGCGCTCGCGAGCCGGCTGCTCGCCGCCGCCCGGCCGGCCGCCGCGCCGCTCGCGCGACGCCTGGGCGCGGGCGCCGCCGCCCTGCTGTTCGCCCTGCACCCGCTGCGCGTGGAGTCCGTCGCGTGGATCACCGAGCGCCGCGACGTGCTCTCGGCTCTCTTCGCGCTGCTGGCGGCGCTCGCCTACCTGCGCTTCGTCGCGGCGACGGGGGACCGCCGCCGCTGGTATCTGGCCTCGCTGGGGCTGTTCGCGCTCGGGCTGCTCTCCAAGTCCATGCTCGTCTCGCTGCCGCTCATCCTCCTGGTGCTCGACGTCTATCCGCTGCGCCGGCTCGACCCGCGCGCCTGGCGAGCGCCCGCCGCCCGCGCCGTCGTGCTCGAGAAGGCGCCCTTCCTGGCGCTCGCGCTGGCGACGGTGGCGATCACCTCCGCGGTGATGGCGGGCAGCGTGCGCGTGACATCGCTGGCGCTCTACGGGCCGGCCGCGCGGGTGGCGATGGCCGCCTACGGCCTGGCGTTCTATCCGTGGAAGACGCTGGCGCCGCTGGACTTGATGCCGATGTACGAGCTGCCCGTGCGCGTGTCGCTGGGCGAGGCGCGCTTCCTCGCCCCTGTGCTGGCGGTGTCCGTCGCGGCCGTCGCCCTCGTGCTGGTGCGCCGCCGCTGGCCGGCGGGGCTGGCGGCCGGTGTGGCGTACGCGCTGCTGCTGGCGCCCGTGAGCGGCCTCGTCCACGCCGGCCCGCAGCTCGTCGCCGACCGCTTCAGCTACCTGCCGTCCCTGCCGCTGGCGATCCTGCTCGGCGCCGGCGTGGCGGCGGCGACGGAGCAGGGATGGCTGGGCCGCGTCATGCTGGTGGCGGTCGGCGTCTGGATCGTCTCGATGGCGGCCCTGACGTGGGCGCAGGTGCAGGCGTGGCGCGACACCGACACGCTGTTCATCTACGCGCTCGACGTGGAGCCGGACTGCGCGTGGTGCCACGCGCAGTACGGCGGCGCGCTCGGCAATCGCGGCGACCTGGGCGGCGCGATCACCCACCTCACCCGCGCGGCGGCGCTGCGCCCGCATCGCGCGGGTTACCACGCGCAGGCGGGGCTGGCCCTGCTCAAGGCGGGGCGCGCGGCCGACGCCGTGCCCTACCTCGACCGCGCGGTCGCCGCCCAGCCCCAGAACCTCGACGCGGTGACCAACCTGGGGCTGGCGCTCGTCGAGATCGGCCACGCCGCCGACGCCCTGCCCTACCTGGAGCGCGCGGCGGCCGCCCGCCCGTACGCGGCCGCCCCGCGCGGTGGCCTCGTCCGTGCGCATCGCGCGCTCGGGCGCCTGGCCGAGGTCGACGCCGACCTGGCCGTGCTGCGCGGCCTCGATCCCGCGCTCGCCGCGCGCTTGCGCTAGCAGGCTGCTGAAAAAAGCCCATCTGCTTCGTTGGCGCCCTTGGTCGCGCGCTCAACGTACAGGCAGTACGCCTCGCGTGCGACCGGCGGGCGCCGCCTCGCATCTGGACCTTTTTGATCAGCCTGCGGCCTTGTTCAGCAGCCGGCTAGGCGGGAAAATTCAGCCAGGCGCGCAGACGCGCGCGGAACCGCGCCCAGCGGCCGCGCGGCAGCGGCGCGTCCACGGCGGCGAGGTCGGCACGGACGGCGTCGCCGGGAGACTCCTCCGCCGGCGCCCGGCGCGCGTCGCGGCCGAGATAGAGCCTCACGAGGTACGTCTCGAGCGCGCGGCTCACGGCACGACCCGCACGCCGGCTCGCGCGGCGAGCTCGGCGAACGAGCGAACGACGACGTCGGCCGCGCCCGCCGCGGCGGCGCCGTCGGGCGCGTAGAGGACGGTGCGCATGCCGACCCGGCGCCCGCCGGCCATGTCGGACTCGACGCTGTCGCCCACCATCGCGGCGCGCGCGGCGTCCACGCCCAGCCGCGCCAGCGCGATGCGGAACAGCGGCGGCTCCGGCTTGCCGACGACGACCGGCGCCACGCCCGCCGCCGCGCTGACGGCGGCCACGATCGCCCCGCACCCCGGCAGGAAGTCGCCGCCCTCGATCGGCAGCCGCGGATCCACGTTGGGCGTGACGAGCGGCGCGCCGGCGGCGGCCGCCCGCGACGCCGCCGCCAGCCGCTCGTAGGAGAGGTCGAAGTCGTTGCCGACCGCCACCACCGTGGCCGTGCGGAAGTCGGCCACGCCGACGAGCTCGTGGCCGGCCTCGGCGACCACCGCCTCCAGCTCGGGGGCGCCGATCACCAGGACGCGCGAGCGGCCGTAGCGCTCGGTGATGACCTGGCCGAGGATCTCGAGCGGCGTCAGCGCGTGCTCCACCCAGCCCAGGCCGAGGCGGTGGAGCTTGGCGCGGATGTCCTGCCCGCGGGCGCGCGAGTTGTTGGTGAGGAAGGCGACGCCGCGGCCGGCGCGGTGGAGCGCGGTCAGCGTCTCTCCCGCTCCCGGGTTCAGCGTGTCACCCTGCCAGACGCAGCCGTCGAGGTCGAAGACGAATCCGCGGCAGTCGGCCAGCACCCGGTCAGTCGCCGGCAGTGCGCTTGAACTCGGCGATGGCGTCGGCGTAGACCTGCTCGGTGCGCTCGGCCACCAACGTCCACGCGAACTCGTCCTCGACGCGCCGGCGCCCGGCGCGCCCCATCTCGCGCGCCAGCGCCGGGTTGGCGAGCAGGCGGCCGAGGGCTGCGGCCAGCGCCTCGGGCTGGGCCGGCGGCACCAGCACGCCGGTCTTGCCGTCCTCCACGACCTCCAGGATGCCGCCGACGGCGGAGGCCACCACCGGCGCCTCGCACGCCATCGCCTCCAGGTTGATGAGGCCGAACGGCTCGTAGACCGAGGGGCAGCAGAACACCGCGGCGTGGCTGTAGAGCTGGGCCACCACCTCCACCGGCACCATCTCGTTGAGCCAGCGGACGTTGGGATGGTCGGGCAGCGCGCGGCGCAGCCGCTCCTCGATCTCCGGCGTGTCGGGCGCCGAGGCGCACAGCACGAGCTGCACGCCGGCGGGCAGCCGCGGCGCCGCCTCCAGCAGGTGGAAGATCCCCTTCTGGTCGGTGATGCGGCCGACGAAGAGCACGTAGGGCGGCGTCACCCCGAGCCGCTCGAGGTGGTCGCGGGCCGCGGTGCGCTTGAACTGCTCGGGGTCGATCCCGTTGTGGATGACGACCACCCGCGCGGGATCGGCGCCGAAGTGCGCCAGGATGTCCTCGCGCATCTTGTGCGAGACCGCGATCACCCGGTGCGCCGACTCCACCGCCGTCTTCTCGATCCACGACGACAGCAGGTAGCCGCTGCCGAGCTGGTCGGCCTTCCACGGGCGCAGCGGCTCCATGCTGTGCAGGGTGACGACGAGCGGGATGCGGTAGAGCGTGCTGATCCAGAGCGCGCCCATGTCGGCGTACCAGGTGTGGGCGTGGACGACGTCGGCGTCCACCGGGTCGCGGGCCATGGCCAGCCCGATGGACAGGGTCTCGAGGGCCGGCACGAAGCGCTGGTCCTTGCCGCCCACGCGCTCCCACGGCGTGTAGCCGCGGACCGCGATCCCGTCGGGGCGCGGATCGCGCGGGCCGAAGCAGCGCACCTCCACCGCCATGCGGCGGGCGAGCGCGCGGCTCAGCTGGTCGGCGACGACACCGGCGCCGCCGTAGATGTGCGGCGGGTACTCGCGGGTGACGAGCAGCGCCTTCATGGTCTCAGGCCGGGTCGGCGTCGCCCGGCGGCTCCTCGGTGGGCTCGCCCTCCTGCCGCTCGAGCTTGCGCGAGACCGTGCGCGGATCGATGCCGAGCAGCCGGGCGGTCAGCGTCTTGTTGCCCTTGGTGACCCGCAGCGTCTCGTCGAGCAGCCGCTGCTCCACCTCGGCGAGCGGCGTGCCGATGCGGATGGTCAGCACCCCCTCGGGCAGCGGGGTGGCGCCGGCGATCTCGGCGGGCAGGTCGGCGACCTCGATGCGGGCGCCCCGGGCGAGGACGACCGCCCGCTCGATCACGTTCTCCAGCTCGCGCACGTTGCCCGGCCAGGGGTAGGCCTCGAGCTGCTTCACCGCCTCGTCGCTGAGCCCGTCCAGCTTGCGGTTGTTCTTCGCGGCGTAGATGCGCACGAAGTGCGCGGCGATCACCGGGATGTCCTCGCGCCGGTCGCGCAGCGGCGGCACCGTGATCGTGATCACGTTGAGTCGGTAGAAGAGATCCTCGCGGAAGCGCCGGTCCTTCACCATCTGCCCGAGGTCCTGGTTGGTGGCGGCCACGATCCGCACGTCCACGCGGATCGTGCGGGTGCCGCCGAGCCGCTCGAACTCCCCCTCCTGCAGCACGCGCAGGATCTTGGGCTGGGTCACCGGCGAGAGGTCGCCGACCTCGTCGAGGAACAGCGTGCCGCCGTCGGCCAGCTCGAAGCGCCCCTCCTTGCGGCCGGCCGCGCCGGTGAAGGCGCCCTTCTCGTAGCCGAACAGCTCGGATTCCAGCAGCGTCTCCGGCAGCGACGCGCAGTTGACCGGCACGAACGGGCCCTCCTTGCGCGCCGACTGCTGGTGGATGGCCCGGGCCACGCCCTCCTTGCCGGCGCCGCTCTCGCCGAGGATCAGCACGGTGGCCGAGGAGTTGGCCACCTGCTCGACGAGCGTCATCATCCGGCGGAAGGCGGGGCTGGCGCCGATCATCGTCCCCTGGCCGAGCAGGTCGTCGAGACGCTGCTGCAGCGCCTTGTTCTTCTCGATCAGCTCGCGCCGCTCGAGCGCCTTGTCGATGAGCTTGATGAGCTGCTCGCGGCGAAACGGCTTGGTGAGGAAGTCGTAGGCGCCGTCCTTCATCGCCTTCACCGCCTCCTCGACGGTGCCGAAGGCGGTGAGGAGGATCACGTCCAGGTCGGGGGCGATGGCCTTGGCCGCCCGCAGCAGCTCGAGCCCGGTGAGGCCGGGCATCTTGAGGTCGGTGACGATGAGGTCGATGCCGCCGCCCTGCACGCGCTCGAGCGCGGCGCGCCCGTCGGAGGCCAGCACCACCCGGTACCCCTCGCGCGTGAGCGTGCGCTCCAGGCTCTCGCGCAGGCCGGGGTCGTCGTCGGCGACGAGCAGCGTGCGCTCAGGCATGGGCGACCTTCACCGGCAGCCGGATGGTGAACACCGCGCCGCCGCCCGGCCGGTTGGCCCAGCGCAGGTCGCCGCCGTGCTCCTCGATGATCTGGCGCGAGATCGCCAGCCCGAGCCCGGTGCCCTGCGGCTTGGTCGTGAAGAACTGCTCGAAGACGCGCGGCGCCACCTCGGGCGCGATCCCCGGCCCGGTGTCGGCCACCGCGATCTCGACGGTGTCGCCCAGCGCGCGGCTCGAGATCGTCAGCGCCCCGCCGCGCGAGAGCGCCTCGAGGCCGTTCTTCACGAGGTTGTGGATGGCCAGGCGGAGCAGCGTGCGATCGATCTCCATCATGGGAACCGCCGGGTCGGTCTCGACCCGCATGGTCAGCCCCTGGCGATCGGCCACCGGGCGGATGAAGGCCGCCAGCTCCTCGACGAGCTGGTTGATCGATTCCTCCTCGAAGTGCGCCTTGGGAAAGCGCGCGAAGGCCAGGTACTCCTCGGTGAGCGCGTCGAGCGTGGTGACCTGGTCGCGGATGGCCGACACGAGCCCGCCCGCCTCCTCCATGTCCGCCCCGGTGCGCGCGCGCACGATGTCCTCGAGCATCTCGGCGTTGAGCTCGATGGCGCTGATGGGGTTGCGCACCTCGTGCGCGACCCTGAGGGAGAGCCGGCCCACCGTCGCCAACCGCTCGGAGACGAGCAGCTCCTGCTGCGCGGCCTGCAGCCGGCTCAGCGTCCCCGTCAGCTCGTCGTTGAGCCGCTCGACTTCACCGCGCGCCCCGCGCTCGCGCTCGGCCACGATGCCGACGATCACCGCCGGCAGGCCGAACAGCACGACGAGGAGCGTCACGCCGGTCCAGCCGATCCACGGCGGCGCCAGCGCGGCGGCCGCCGCCATGAGCCCGCCCGCGGTGAGCGCGGCCACGAACGCGATCCACGGCCCGAAGTAGTACCCGTTGACGGCGACCAGCGGGAAGAACAGCAGGTAGAAGAGGCTGCCGCCGCCGCCGGTGAGGAACACGAGCACGAAGACGAGCAGCAGATCGATGCCGAGGGCGCCCAGGAAGATGCCGCGCGTCGCGCGCGGCTGAACCGTGACGAGGGCGAAGATGCCGAGCTTGTAGAGCGCGAACCAGATCACCAGCGAGTAGAGGTCGATCTCCTGGCGCGGCCGGAGGGGAACGAGGCCGAGGGTGGCGAGACCGCCGACCATGGCCACGGCCAGCAGGACGGCGAAGACGCGCTCGTCGCGCTCCAGCAGCCGGAAGATCGCGTGCCAGGGCTTGCGCTCGCCGTTCGTCACCACGGTCTGGCGCCGACTATAGCATGCCGGCGCTCACGGGTCCCGCGACGGCCGCCGCGCGGCGTGCGCCTCGCGCTCGAGGGCGACGCTGTGCTGCCAGGCGCGCACGCCGATCCACGCCGCCACCCCCACGAGGGCGAGCAGCAGCGCCCACCGCTCGACCCGGCGGACGTCGCGCAGGATCTCCGTGAGCTGGTCGGTGAAGAAGTACGCGAGGCCGAAGCTGACCGGCACGCCCAGCAGCGCGCCGAGCGCGTCCACCGCCAGGAAGCGCGGGAACGGCACGCGGGCGATGCCGGCCGTCAGGAACGCCGCCGCCCGCAGCCCCATGACGTGGCGCGCGGTGAAGACGATCTTGACGCCGTGGCGCCGGTAGGCGTCGGCGAGCGCGGCCTCGCGCTCGGCGCTGAGCACCCGCCGCACCACGCGCCAGGCCAGCACGCGCTCGGCCCAGTGCCGGCCGACCCAGTAGAGGACGACGTCGCCGGACAACACGCCGACGACGCACACCGGCAGCGCCAGCCACCAGCGCACCACGCCCTCGTGGGCGAGCACGCCGCTGGTGAGGATCGCCACCTCCTCGGGCACCGGCATGCCGAGGCCGCCGAGGAAGAGCGCGACGAAGACGCCCGCGTAGGTGAACTCCTCCAGGAATTGCTCCAGCGGGGCCACGGCCGCCAGTGTATACTCGGCCCCAATCGAGCACGGTGCGGTTCAGGGTCTCCTCTCAAAGGAGCGCTTCCCATGGCCGTCAAACTCTTCGTCGGCGGGTTGTCCTTCTCCACGTCCACCGAGCGCCTTCGCGAGGTCTTCGCCGCCACCGGCAATGTCGAGTCGGCGGCGGTCGTCACCGACCGCGATACAGGCCGCTCCCGGGGCTTCGGCTTCGTCGAGATGGCGACGCCGGAGGATGCCGAGCAGGCGATCAGCAAGCTCAACGGCACGTCGGTCGACGGCCGGACCATTCAGGTCGAGCGCGCCAAGTCGCCGGGCGCCGGCGGCGACCGCCGCGGCGGTGGCGGTGGCGGTGGCGGCGGCGGTCGCGGCCGCTGGTAGTCGCTAAGCCCACCCGCGGGTGAGCGGGGCCCGCCGGCTCATCCTGCACACCGAGGCCTCGATCGGCTTCGGTGGCCAGGAGCTTCGGATCGTGGCCGAGGCGCGCTGGCTCCTCGATCACGGCTGGGACGCGCTCATCGCCGGCCAGCCGGGCAGCCGGCTTCTGGACGAGAGCGCGCGGGCCGACGTGCCGGCCGTCGGCGTGCGCATGCGCAGCGTGCTCGACCTGCGCGCCCTCGCGGCGCTGCGCCGCCTCGTCGCCCGGCGCGGTGTCGCCCTCGTCCACACCCACAGCTCCGTGGACAGCTGGCTCGGCGGCCTCGCGGGTCGCTCGCGGGGCCGGCCCGTCGTGCGCAGCCGCCACGTCACGATCGCGATCCCCCGCCGTCGCAGCCTCGTCTACCGGCTCGCGCATCGCGTGATCACCAGCGGCGAGGCGGCGGCCCGGGTCGTGGCCGGGGCCGGCGTGCCGGTCGCCCGCATCGTGGCGATCCCGCCCGGCGTGGACACCGCGCGCTTTCATCCCGGGGTCGCCGGCGAGGGCGTGCGGCGCGAGCTCGGCTTGCATGCGGCGCCGGTCGTCGGGCTGGTCGCCAACATCCGGGGGTCCAAGGGGCACGACGTCTTCCTCGACGCCGCGCGCGCAGTGCTGGCCGCGCAGCCCGCCGCGCGCTTCCTCATCGTCGGCGACGGCATCGGCTTCGACGACGTGCGCCGCCGCGTCGGCGCGCTCGGCCTGCAGGCCGCCGTGCTGATGACCGGCTTCCGGCGCGACATCCCCGAGGTGATGGCGGCGCTCGACGTGCTGGTGCTGCCGTCCATCCGCTCGGAGGCGGCCTCGCAGGTCATCCCCCAGGCCCTCGCCGTCGGCACGCCGGTCGTCGCCACCGATGTGGGGGGCAGCGGCGAGCTCGTGCGCGACGGCCAGACCGGGCGCCTCGTCACCGCCAACGACGCGGGGGCGCTGGCCGCCGCCATCGTGGGCTGCCTCGCCGACCGCGAGGGCGCACGGGCCATGGCCCGGCGCGGCCAGGCCCTGGTGCGCGAGCGTCACTCGCTCGACGCCGCCATGGCGCGCACCACCGCCGTGTACGAGGAGCTCCTCGGGCCAGGCTGAGGCCGCGTCGCGCTCAGGCGCGCGCGACGGGGACGGGATGCGCCGCGAAGCGGCGCAGGTCGGCCTGGGCGCGCCGGCTCGCGGCGTCGATGGCGAAGCCGGCGCGCTCGACCAGCCGCTCGGTCTCCCGGTTGGGATGGCAGCCGCCCGCCACCCGCGTCCACGCCGGCTGGATCCAGTCCTGGAACCGCGCCTTCCACGCGCGCGTGGAGCGCACGTGCTCGAGCGCCCGCAGCGCGCCGTCGGCGCGGAGCACGCGCCGCATCTCGCGCAGGCCGCGGGCGGGATCGGGCACGCTGCAGAGCGCCAGCCCGCTCACCACCGTGTCGAAGACACCGTCGCGGAACGGCAGCGCCTCCGCGCTCGCGCAGACCAGCGGCGCGCCCGGCGCGCGCCGGCGCGCGCGGCGCAGCGAGTCGAGCGCGGGATCGAGGCCGACCGCCCGGACGCCGCCGGGAAACAGCGGCAGGTTCCGGCCGGTGCCGCAGCCGAGGTCGAGCGTGCGTCCGCGGGCCCCGCCCGTGAGCCAGCGCCGCCAGCCGCCGAGCCCGCCCCGCTCGAGGACGGCGCACATCGCGTCGTAGAGCCAGGGCACCTGCTCGATGCCGCGCATCCGGCGGCGTTCTCAGGCGACCGCGTCGAGCCGCGCGCGCGCCGCGCCCGCCGCGTCCATCTCGGCCAGCGCGCGGGCGCCGTCGCCGGGCGTCACGTCCACCGCGCGCACCGCGTCCTCGAGGACGACCACGTCGAGCCCGGCCCGCCGGGCGTCGAGCGCGGTGGCCTTCACGCAGTAGTCGGTGGCCAGGCCGCCGACGAAGAGCCGGCGGATCCCGCGGCGGGCCAGCAGCGCCGCGAACGGCGTGCCGTCGGCGGCGCGCGCCTGGAAGCACGAGTAGGCGTCCTCGTCGGGGTCCATCCCCTTGGAGACCACCTCGGTCGCCGGCGGCAGCGCCAGGGCCGCGTGCAGCGCGGCCCCCGGCGTGTCCTGCACGCAGTGCGGGGGCCAGACGCCGCCGTACGCCGCGAAGTGGCGGGTGCGCGCCGGATGCCAGTCGCGCGAGGCGAGCACGCAGGCGCCGCGCGCCGCGAACCGCTCGGCGTAGCGGTTGAGGACGGGGACCACGCGATCGCCCTCGGGCACGGCGAGGGAGCCACCCGGGCAGAAGTCGTTCTGGACGTCCACGATGACGAGGGCGTCGTGCGCGGGATCGATGGTGTGCGCCATGGCGCGCTGGACCTCAGCGCGTATGCTACCAGCCACGAAGGAGCGACTCCAATGGGGCTGCCGCTGATCCACGTGGACGCGTTCACCGACACGCCGTTCGCCGGCAATCCCGCCGCCGTCTGCCTGCTCGACGGCCCGCGCGACGAGGCGTGGATGCAGGCGGTCGCCGCCGAGATGAACCTGTCCGAGACGGCGTTCGTCCGCCCGGTGGCCGACGGACTCGAGCTGCGCTGGTTCACGCCGACGGTCGAGGTGGACCTGTGCGGCCACGCCACGCTCGCCGCCGCCCACGCGCTCTGGGAGCTGGGCCGGCTGGCGGCGGACGCCCCCGCGCGCTTTCACACCAGGAGCGGCGTGCTGACGGCGGCGCGGCGCGACGGCTGGATCGAGCTCGACTTCCCGGTCGAGCCCGCCACCGTCGCCGAGCCGCCCGCCGATCTCGCGGCCGCCCTCGGCACGAGCGTGAAGTGGGCCGGGCGCAACCGGCTCGACTGGCTCGTGGAGGTCGAGAGCGCGACGATCGTGCGCGCGCTGGCGCCGGATCTCGCGCGGCTGGCGATGGTGCCGACGCGCGGCGTGATCGTGACGGCGCCCGCCGACGACGCCCGCTTCGACTTCGTCTCGCGCTTCTTCGCGCCGCGCGCGGGCATCCCCGAGGACCCGGCCACGGGCTCCGCGCACTGTGCGCTGGGACTGTACTGGTCGCCGCGCGTGGGGCGCGCCGCGCTCACCGGCTACCAGGCCTCGCGCCGCGGCGGCGTCGTGCGCGTCCGCCTCGCCGGCCCCCGCGCCATCCTCGGCGGCCACGCCGTCACCATCCTCCGCGGCGAGCTGCTCTAGCGCCCGCTCGAGGAGCGCCACGGCCACGCCGGGCGCTCCGCTCACGCCGACGATTCCAGAGGAGCGCCACGGCCACGCCGGGGCGCTCCGAACGTTGGGGGGTTTGGGGGCCATCTCGGGGCCCCCATGTAATTCAGGGAAACAGGTGGTAGAGCATCCAGTAGACGATCACGCCGGTGACCGACACGTACAGCCACACCGGCAGCGTCAGCCGCGCCACGCGAACGTGACGCGCGAAGTCGGCGCCGAGCGCCCGGTAGAGCGTGGTGAGCACGAAGGGCACCATGGCGGCGGCCAGGACGATGTGCGAGATCAACAGGGGGAAATACACCGCGCGGATCCACCCCTGCCCCGCGAACGGCCGCGAGCCGGCCAGCGCGTGGTAGGTCACGTAGGAGAGCAGGAACAGGATCGAGACGCAGAACGCGCCCAGCATGCACGCGCGGTGGGCGGCGATGCGGCGCCGGCGGATGCAGAGCCAGCCGGACGCCAGCAGCACCGCGCTGGCGCCGTTGAGCGCGGCGTTCAGCGCCGGCAGCGCCCCGACGTCGGCGCGCCCGCCGCGCCCGGGCGTGTGGCCGAGCAGGAGCACGCCGACCAGCAGGACGACGGCGAGCGAGAGGAGCCCGATGACGGCGAAGGCCAGGCGGTCACGCACCGGCCCCCATCGTACATCCGCTAGGGCGCGATGGTCACCGTGGCGGTGCTCGGCAGCGCGAGCGCGCCGCCGCCGCGCGGCGTGCTCAGGATGACCCCGAAGGTATTCAGCGGGGTGGCCGTGGTCAGCAGCGGAACGTGGATGGCCGCCCCCGACTGCCCCACCGCGAACATGACGGTGCCCGTCGTCGGGGTGTAGTCGGTGCCGCCCTGGCCGGTGCCGTCCACCGTCGCGAAGTCGATCGAGACGCCGGCGGCCAGCCCACCGGTGCGGCTGATGGACAGCACCGCGTCGCAGGCGAAGCCGGGCGCGGGCGGCGGCGTGCACTTGGTCAGGGACGCGGTGAACGTCGGCTGAGAGAACTGCAGGACGCCGCCCTTGTCGTCGTCGAGGATCAGGACGCTGGCGGTGGCCGGCGCGCCAAGAGTCATGCCGCCGGTCGGCGCCGACAGGACCACCGAGAACGAGCGCGTCCCGTCCGCCCGGTTGTTGTTGATGATCGGCACGTTGAACTTCTGGATGAACTGGTTGATGGCGAAGGGCAGCACGCCCGCCGTCGCCGTGTAGTCGATGCCGGCGCGGGCGCTGCCGTCCACCGTCGTGTAGGCGACGCTCACCGGGGTGGCGCCGGTGCCGCTGCGCCGGACGGTCAGCTGGGCAAAGCTGCCGAACTCGACGACCGAGTAGGAGGCCGCGGTGAAGGCGCCCACGCCCGCCCGGTCGCCGTCGACGATGGTGACGATCGCGGTGTTCTGGGGCAGGAGCACGGCTCCCGCGGTGCCGCCCATGGCGGCCAGGGCGACGTTGAAGGTGTGGTTACCGTCCTGCGCGTTATTGGCGAACGTCGGGACCCGGATCGTCTGGCTGGCAACGCCGGGACCGAAGGTCACGGTACCCGACGGCGCCGTGGCCGAGCCGCGCGTGCCGTAGTTCACGCCTGCCACCGCGGTGCCATTGCTGGTCGTGTAGCCCAGGATGATGGTGCCGGGCAGGCCGGGCGGTCCGGTGCGCTCGATGGTGAGGACGGCGACGCCGCCCTCGAGGATCGAGTAGGTCGGGGCCGTGAACTGCACCGTGGCCTCGTTGTCCAGGATCTTGAGCTGCGCCGCCGAGCGCAGCCCCAGGGCGGCCCCCCCGCGCGGGTTGCTCAGCGTGAGGTTGACGATCTTGTTGCCCTCGGGCGTGGCGTCGTCGCCAGGCAGCGTGATGACGACCGGCAGCGTCGTCTGGTTGGCGCCGAACGTCACCGTCGTGGCGAGCGCGGTGTAGTCGGTGCCGGCCACCGCTCCGCTCGTGCCCGGCCCGTTGGACGTCGCGAAGTCCACGGTGACGCCGCTGGCGGCGCCGCCGCTGCGGGTCAGCGTGATCGTGGCGGTGACGGCCGTCTCGCTCACCGTGTAGAGGGGCTGGCTGAACTGCACGACGCCGGCGACGTCGTTGCTGACGATCGTGAGCGTCGCGGTGTCGAGCGGGCCGAGCGTCGCGCTGCCGCCGGGGTTCGTCAGCTTGAGCACGACGGTCTCGTTGCCTTCCGCCAGCGCGTCGTTGGTGATCGGGATCGCGATCGTCTGGGTCGCGACGTTGGCGGCGAAGGTCACCGTCTGGGCGACCGGGGTGTAGTCGGCGCCGGCCATCGCGGTGCCGAGACCGTCGGCGGTGATGAAATCGACGGTGATCGGCGGCGTGCTGCACGGGCCGGTGGCGGGACACCCGCCGACACCGCCGGTGCGCACCAGCGTGATGAGCGCGGTCGGCGTCCCCTCGGTGACCGTGTACGTCGCCGACGAGAACTGGATGGTCCCCGGCTGGTCGTCGTCGACGATCGTCACCGCCACCGAGCACTGCTGGGGCGGACCGAGCACGAACGTGCCGCACGTCGCCGGCACGAACGCCACCGGCACGGCGCTCGCCGGCGAGAACCGGGGGTTGCCGAGCCGGACATTGAACGTCTCGTTGCCCTCGACCAGCATGTCCTTGACGATCGGGACGGACACCGTCATCGCGCGCACGCCGGCGGCGAACGTCAGCGTCTTCGCGACGGCCGTGTAGTCGGCGGGCGCGGTGGCGGTGCCGTCCACCGTCGCAAAGTCCACCAGCAGGGTCCCGGTCGGCGTGCCGAGCCGGTTGATCGTGATCACGGCCGAGGCGGCGCTCTCCAGCGTCGAGAAGCCCAGGGTGGCGAAGCTGAGCGTCTGCTCGTCGTCCATGATCGTCACCGTCGCCTGGCTGGGTGTCCCCAGCGCGCCGGCCGACGGCGTGGAGAGCGACAGCACGATCGTCCGGTTGCCGTCAGCGAGCGCGTTGTCGACGATCGTGATCGGGAACGTCTTGACCGTCTCGTTCACGCCGAACGTCACCGCGCCGGGGGCGAGGACGTAGTCGACGCCGTTGACCGCGGTGCCGCCGGTCGCGGCGTAGTTCACGCTGACGCCGCCGGCGTTGCCGCCGGTGCGCGTCACCGTGACGAGGAGCGTCCCGCCGGCGACGTTCTCGGCCACCGAATACATGGAGGCGTTGAACGCCATCGTTCCCGCCCGGTCGTCGTC
This sequence comes from Methylomirabilia bacterium, assembly GCA_041497115.1. Classification (GTDB taxonomy): domain Bacteria; phylum Methylomirabilota; class Methylomirabilia; order Rokubacteriales; family CSP1-6; genus AR5. Next base: position 70,393 of record JBGQFW010000003.1, on the reverse strand, counting down.
GTTGATCGTCACCGGCACCGTGCACACGCCCGCGACGAACGTCGCGCACGGCGTGGTAGCCAGCGCGGCGCGGCCCGGCGCGGCGGGGACGGTGGTCGGGTTGCTCAGGCTCACGTTGAACGCCTGGGGCGGCTGCAGGAGATTGTCGTTGACGATCGGGACCGTGAAGGTCCGGCTGCTCACGCCGGGCAGGAAGGTCAGGGTGCCGGCCGTCATCGCGTAGCGGGCGGGCTGGGTGGCGGAGCCGTCGCTGGTGACGAAGTCGACGTGCACCTCGACCGAGGGGTCGCCCGTCCGCACCACGGTGATCGTCGCCGCCGGCGCCCCCTCGGTGACGGCGAACGAGGCGGCGCCAAACTGCACGCGCGGCTCGTTGTCGAGGATCGTCAGCGTGGCGGTCGTCTGCAGGCCGAGGATCGGGCTGCCGGCCAGCCCGGCCGGCTGCGGATTGCTGATGGTCAGGTTCACCGTCCGGTCGGCGTCCGCGAGCAGGTTGTCGTTGATGGTGATCGCCGCCATCGCGGTCGTCTGCCCGGGCAGGAACGTCACCGTGCCGCTCGGCAGGCTGAAGTCGCCCGGCGCGGCGGTGCCGGCGACCGCCGCGATGTCGACGGTGACGCCGCCGGCGAGGCCGCCCACCCGGCTCAGCGTCACCATCGCGCTGCCGGCGTTCTCCGCCACCGTGTAGTTCGCCGACGTGAACGAGATCGCGCCGCCGAGGTCGTCGTCGATGATCGTCACGCCCGTCGTGCAGGTCGTCGCCGTCGAGCTCGCGCACGACTCCGGCGCGACCGGGATGGGCGTCAGCGTCACCGCGAGCCGCGGGTTGCTGAGGGTGACCGTGAACGTCTCGCTCGGCTCGATGATCGCGTCGTTGACGATCGGGATCGGCACCGTCAGCGTCGTCGAGCCGGCCGGGAACGTCAGCGTCCCGGCGGTGGCGGCGTAGTCGGCGGGCGCCGTCGCGGTGCCGTTGCTCGTCGCGTAGTCCACCAGGACCGTGCCGGCGCTCCCCGTCCGCCGCACCACGACCGCGGCGGCGCCGGCCGCCTCGGCCACCGGGTAGCCGACGGCGGTGAACCCGATGGAGTTGTCGAGGTCGGTGATCTGCAGCGCGGCCGTGCCGGGCGCGCCGATGGTGGCGCCGCCGGTGGCGTTGCGCAGGAACAGGTTGGCGATGCGCACCCCGATGGTGTTGTTGAGCACCGGCACGCTCACCGTCTTGCTGGTGTCCCCGGCGTTGAACGTGAGCGTCTGCGTCACGGTCGTGTAGTCGGTGCCGGCGGTCGCGGTGCCGTCGCCGGTGGCGAAGTCCACCGTCACCCCGCCGGCGCCGCCGACGATGCGCTTGACCGTGATCGTCGCGGTGCCGACGTTCTCGTTCACGGCGTAGACGGGCTGGCTGAAGCTCAGGATGCCGCCGCTGTCGTTGTCGAGGATGTCGACCTCGATCGTGCACGTCGCCACGAGCGAGCCGACGAGCGTGAACGTCTTGCACGAGTCGCTGGCGATGGTGGCGCCCACCGGGTTGCTGAAGACCACCTGGAACGCCTCGTCGCCCTCGACGATCGTGTCGTCGGTGACGGTGATGTCGAGCGTCTGCACGCTCTCGCCGGCGGCGAAGTTCACCGTGGTGGTGACCGGGGTGGCGTAGTCGGTGCCGGCGATGGCGGTGCCGTTCACCGTCGCCACGGTCACCGAGGACGTCCCCGTCAGGTCGCCCTGCCTGACGATCGTGAGCGTCGCCTTGCCGCCCCCCTCCCCCACCGTGTAGGCGGTGGCGCCGATGCGGAGCTCGGTCTCCACGATCTGCAGCGTCGCCGTCGCGAGGCTCCCCAGCGTCAGCCCGCGGGTGCCGACACCGACACCGGTGGGCAGCGGGTTGGACAGCATGAGGGCGACGGTCTCCGTCCCGTCGGGGGCGCCGTCGTTGAGCAGCGGCACGGCGACGGTCTTCGTCGTCTCGCCGGCGCCGAACTCGACCACGACGCTGGTCGTCGTGTAGTCGGTCCCGGCGATGGCGGTACCGCCCGCGACGGTCTGGAAGGTCACCAGCGTCGCGTCCGGGCACGAGGGCGGCGGCCCCGCCAGCGGCACCGGGCACCCCGCGGTGCCGTCGCTGCGCACGAGCGTGATGAGCGCCTGGGTGTCGCGCTCCAGCCCCACGAACGTCGCGGCGGCGAAGCTGACCGAGCCGGCGGTGTCGTCTTCCTGGATCGTCAACGTGGCGGTGGTGCCGCCGGTGGCCAGCACGCCGACACTCGGCGCGCTCAGCGTGAGGTTCGCGACCTTGTCGGGGGCGACCGCCTTGTTGTCGATGAGCGGCACGGTGGCGGTCGCGACGGTCTGGCCGGGACCGAACGTGATCGTCGTGTTCACCGCCTGGTAGTCCACGCCGGCGACGGCGGGCACCAGCGGCGCGACGGGGGCGCCGTTCGACGTCGTGAAGGTGACCGTCAGCGAGCCGCTGGCATCGCCGGTGCGCTCGAGGCTGACCGTCGCCGTGCCCGCGCCCTCGCTGACGTCGAAGTTGGCCTGCTGGAAGCCGACCGTCTGGACCGCGTCCACGATCCGCAGCACCGCCGTCGTGCGGACGCCCAGGACCGGGACGGCGCCGGCGAGGGCGGGCAGCGGACCGCTGATCATGAGGTTCACGGTCTTCACGCCGTCGGGCGTGCCGTTGTTGATGATCGGGACCGTGAAGGTGGCCGTCGTGTCCCCGGCGTTGAACGTCACGACGGTGTTGGTGGACCCGTAGTCCACACCGGCCTGGCCGGTCTGGGGCGGCGTCGTGGCGGCGAACAGGTCGCCGGTCTGGGCCTGCACGGTCACGTTGCTGGCCAGCTTGGGGGAGCCCGAGCGGGTCAGCGTGATGGTGGCCAGGCCGCTGGCGATGTTGTCGGCCACGCTGTACGTATCGGCCGCGAACTGGATCGTCCCACCGTTCTCGTCGTCGTTGATCGTGAGCTGCGCGGAGGCCGGGAACGCGATGCCGGGGCCGGTCGGCGTACCGGTGTTGGTCGCGTCGTTGATGCAGACGAACATCGTCTTGGGCCCGTCGACGACCGTGTCGTCCAGGAACGGCACCGTGAACGTCTGGGTCGTCTGGTTCGCCGCGAACGTGATCGTCTGGCGCGCGACGAGGTCGCCGACCTTACCCTGACAGCCGCCCTGCGGCGCCCCCACGAACGCGCCGAGGCTGACGTAGTCCAGCGGCGCGACGGCGGCGCCCGAGACGGCCAGGCTGAGCGCGACCATGTCCACGTCCTGGCTGCCGGCCAGCAACCCGGCGGTGCCCGAGCGCAGCACCGTGATGATCGCCTGCTGGGCGCCCTCGACGGCGCCGTACGTCTGCGACGACAGCGTCACGAAATACAGGTCGTCCTCGACGATGTGGATCAGCGCAGCGGCGACGCCGGGGGGCTGGGGCTGCGGGCCGATCTCTAGACCGTCCTGCATCACCGAGGGCCCCAGGCCGGTGATCGTCACCTCCACGTCGCGGCTGCCCTGCGGGATGTCGTTGCCGTGGATCGTGACGGGCACCGTCTTGCTCATCTCGCCCGCCTTGAAGGTCAGCGGCATGGCCAGGACGTCGAAGTCGGTGCCGGGAGCGGCCGGGAAGTCACAGCCCGGGCCGAACAGACCGCAGAGGGCCGCATGGAACACCATCGTCACCGGGCCGCCGGAGCCGCCGGTGCGGCTGACGGTGGCCAGCGCGGTCGAGTTCTGGCCGGCGGCGCCCTCGAGAATATTGACGCCGCTCACAGTGAACGTTCCGCCGCGATCGTTGTCCTTGATGACGACGCTGGCCGCCGCGGTGGGGCCCAGCGAAGCGGCCGCCGGCGGCTGGATGTTGGCCAGCCCGACGTTGAACTGCTTCTCCCCCTCGATCGCCTGGTTGTCCACGAGCAGGACGCTGAAGGTCTGGGCGGTGACGCCGGCGTCGAACGTCAGTGTGCCCGAGGCGCCGAGGTAGTACTGCGGGCTGGTGGCGGTGCCGTCGCTGGTGGCGAAATCGACGGTCAGCCGGCCGAGCGGCGCCGTGCGCGTGACGGTGACGACGGCGGCCGGCTGCCCCTCGATCACCGTGTAAGTGGGCGCGCTGAACTGCAGCGTCGGCTGGGCGTCCACGATGGTCAGCGTGGCCAGCGCCTGCGTGCCCAGCGACGGCGGGGCGGTGGCGCCGCTGGGCTCCGCGTCACTGAGCAGCACGTAGACGATCTCGTTGCCCTCGGCGAGGGCGTCCGGGAGGATCGGGATGCTGACGGTCTTCGTCGTCTCGCCGGGGCCGAACGTCACGCGGAAGTTCACGGGCGTGGGGGTAAAGTCGGCGCCGGGTGTCGCCGTCTGCGCGGGCGGCGCCGGCGTACCGGGCGGCACGAACCCGAGGGCCTGGGTCTGCACGCTCACGGAGACGCCGCCGGCCTGGCCGCCGCTACGCACCACGGTGAGGACCGCGGAGCCGCCGTCCTCATTGACGGTGTACGTCGGGCTGCTGAACTGGATGATGCCGCCGACGTCGTCGTCGTTGATCGTGACCTCGGCCGCCGACGGCGCGACCAGGGTGAACGTGCCCGCTGCGATCGCGGGATTGCGCAGCAGCACGTTGAACTTCCGGTCGGGCTGCGCCAGCGAGTTGTTGATGATCGGGACGGTGAACGTGCGGGCGGTGACGCCGGGCGCGAACGTGAGCGTCCCGCTGGTGACCGCGTAGTCCACCCCGCCCACCGCTCGCGTGGGCGCGGCCGGCCGCTGGTCCATCGTCGTGTAGTCCACCGTCGCCTGGGCGGTGGTCACGCCGCCGCGGGTGACGCTGACGACGAGGGAGCCGGCCGCCTCGTTCACGGCGTAGGTGGCGGCGCTCAGGCGGACGTACGGCTCGTCGTCGTCGATGGTCAGGACCGCGGTCGCCTGACCGCCGAGCGTCGCGCCGCCCTTGGGATTGGTCAGCGTGAGGTTGACGGTCTGCGGCCCCTCGCCGATGTTGTCGTTGATCAGCGGGATCGTGAAGGTCTTGAGCACCTCGTTGACCGCGAAGGTGAGGCGCCCGGCGGTGGCGACGTAGCGGGCGCCGGCGGTGGCGGTGCCGTCGCTGGTGGCGTAGTCGACGGTCACGCCGCTGGCGAGGCCCAGCGTCCGCCTGACCTGGATCGTCGCGACGCCGCCGCTCTCCACCGCCGCGAACGCCGCCGCGTTGAACTCGACGGCCCCGCCCTGATCGTCGTCCAGGATGGACAGCACGGCGGTCGAGCGCGCCGCCACCACCCGGGCGACGCCCACCGGCGTCGGCGCGCTCAGCGTCAGGTTCACCGTCTCGGTGCCCTCGGCCAGCGTGTCTTGCAGGATCGGCACCGCGAAGTTCTTCGTCCGCACGGTGGTCGCGGCGCCGCCGGCCGGGAAGACCAGCGTGCCGGTGGTGGCCGTGTAGTCGAGGCCGGCGGTCGCGGTCCCGTCGCTGGTGGCGTAGTTCACCGTGACCGGCACGGCGTTGATGCCGCTCAGCTCGACCGTGACCGTGGCCTGACCGGCGCCCTCGACCACCGAGTAGTTGGTGGCGGCGAAGGCGAACGACAGCTCGTCGTCGATGATCGTGAGCATGGCGGTGCTGGGCGCGCCGAGGGAGGCGCCGCCACCCGGCGCCGACAGCGTCAGGTTCAGCGTCCGCGTGCCGTCCGGCAGGGCGTTGTCGATGAGCGGGACCGAGAAGGTCTTGATCGTCTCCCCCGTCCCGAACGTCACGGTGCCGGTGCTGAGCATGTAGTCGGTGCCGGCCAGGGCGGTGCCGTCGCTGGTGGCGTACTGCACGGTGGCGCCGCCGGCGGTGCCGCCGCTGCGGCTGAGAGTGACTAGCGCGGAGCCGGCGTTCTCGGCGGCGCTGTACGTGGCCGAGGAGAACTGCACCCTGCCGGCGGTGTCGTCGTCGGTGATGGTCAGCGTCGCCTGACTGGGCGCCACGACCGCCGCGCCGCCGGTGGGATTGGCGAGGTTGAGGATGACGGTCCGGCTGGGCCGCACCGTGTTGTCGTTGATGATCGGAACGGTGAACGACGCCGCCGTCGCCCCCGCCGCGAAGGTGAGCGTGCCGGACTTGAACTGGTAGTCGACGCCGGCCATCGCGGTCCCGTTGCTGGTCGTGAAGTCCACGGTGGCGGCGCCGGCCGTCGTCCCGCCCCGTCGCAGCGTGATGGTCGCCGTCGGCGTGCTCTCGCGCACCGTGAAGGAGTCCGTCGTGAACGAGATGTTCTGCTGGGCGTCGACGATCGTCACCGTCGCCGCCCCGAGCGCGCCGACCGTCGGGCAATTCGCGCTGACCGGGCAGGCCGGACCGGGCGGGGGCAGGACGCGGGGATCCGACAGGGTCACGGTGAACGCCTGGTTGCCGGTGGCGATGCCGTCGTTGCGGATCGGCACCGTGAAGGTCTGGCTGCCGGCACCCGCCCCGAACGTGAGATCGCCCGACGTGTCCGTGTAGTTGAGGCCGGCGGTCGCGGTGCCGTCGCTGGTCGCGTAGTGCACCGTCACCTGGCTGGCCGCGCCGCCCGTGCGCGTCACGGTGAGGATCACCGTGCCGCCGGTCTCGGCGACCGAGGAGGCCGCCTTGGCGAATTGCAGCGAGCCGCCGAGGTCGTCGTCCAGGATGTTCAGGGTGGCCGCGTTGCGCACTCCCAGCACCGTGGTGGCGGCGCCGCTCTTGGTCACGAGGTTGCGCAGCGCGAGGCTCACGGTCTCGGTGCCCTCGACCAGCGTGTCGTTGACGATCGGCACCGGCACGGTGAGGCTGCGCACGTTGGGGCCGAAGGTCAGCGTCTTGGCGACCGCCGTGTAGTCGCCGGGGGCGACGGCGGAGCCGTCGGCGGTGGAGAAGTCCACGGTGACGGTGGCGGCGAGGTTGGGCCCCGAGCGGGTCACGGTGATCACCGCCGGCCCCTGGTTCTCGTTCACCTGGTACACCGGCAGGCTGAAGTTGATCGAGGTCTCGTCGTCCAGGATCGTGAGCGTGGCGGTGCGGCGCGCGCCGAGCACCGAGCCGCCGGTGGGGTTGCCCAGCGTCAGGAGCACCGTCTGGTCGCCCTCGCCGACGCTGTCGTTCAGGATCGTGATCGGGAACGAGGCGACGATCTGGCCGGGCGCGAACATCAGCGTGCCGGCGGCGGCCAGGTAGCGGACGCCGGCCGCGGCGGTGCCGACGACGGCGGGGCAGCCACCGACCGACGGCATCTCGCAGGTGCGGTAATCCACCGAGGAGGCCGCGCTCGTGTCGCCGGTCCGCTGGACGCTGATGGTCACGGTGCCGGCGGGGACGTTCTCGGCCACCGAATACGTGTTGCCGGTGAACTGGATGATCCCGCCGTCGGCGATCTGGCTCACGAAGGCGTCGAGGAGCCCCGCCCGCGGCTGGATCGGCGCGTTCGTCGGGAACGTCGCCGAGTTCGTGGTGCCGGTGATGTACGCGACGCCGTCGACGTCCACCGCGATCGCGTGCGCCGCGTCGTCACTGGTCCCGCCGAGGAGGGTCGAGTAGACCGGGCCCCCGCCGGCGGCGGTCAGCTTCGTCACGAACGCGTCGAGCCCACCCGCCAGCGTCGCCTGGAACGGCGAGACGGTCGGAAAGTCCACCGAGCCGGTGGAGCCGGCGACGTACACGGTGAAGTCCACCGCGTTGACCGCGATGCCGTTGCCGATGTCGTCGCCGACGCCGCCCAGGTAGGTCGAGAACACCAGGGCGTCGCCGGCCGGGCTCAGCTTGGTGACGAACGCGTCCAGGCCGCCGCGGAGCGACGCCTGCAGGGGTGACGCGAGCGGGAAGTTCGGCGATTTCGTCGAGCCCGTCACGTAGGCGTTGCCGTTGACGTCGACCGCGATCGCGAGCGCGTCGTCGTCGCCGAGGCCGCCGAGGTAGGTCAGGTAGACCAGGTTCCCGCCGGTGTCCAGCTTGCCGACGAAGGCGTCCGAGGCTCCCCCCAGCGTGGGCTGCAGCGCGTTGAGCACCGGCAGATCGGACGAGGTCGTCGTGCCGGCGATCCAGACGTTGCCCGCGTCGTCGGCGGCGATCGCGTTGCCAGCGTCGTCGCCGGCGCCGCCGATGAACGCGCAGTAGCCGAGCGTCGAGCCGACCGCGTCGAGCTTGACCACGAACGCGTCGTTCCCGGTCCGCTTGGTGCCGAGACAGGTCCCGGCGTTGTTGGGAAAGCTCGAACCCGAGGAATCCGTCGAGCCCGTCACGTAGACGTTGTCGGCGGCGTCGAGCGCGATGCCGAACGCGAAGTCGCTGGTGTTGCTGCCGAGGTAGGTCGAGAAGACGAGCGTGCTGCCGTCGGGCGACAGCTTGGCCACGAACGCCTCGCTGCCGCCGCGGGTGACGGACTGGAACGCGTTCAGAACCGGGAAGTTGTTCGAGGTCGTCGACCCCGCCACGTACGCGCTGCCCTGCGCGTCCACCGCGATGGCGTTGCCGGCCTCGTCGCCGCTGCCCCCGAGGTAGGTCGAGTACAGGATCCGGCTGCCGGTGGGGTCGAGCTTGGTCACGAACACGTCGGTCACGCCGGCTCTCGCCCCCTGCAGCGGGGTGACCACCGGGAAGTCCGACGAGATCGTGGAGCCGGTCACGTAGGCGTTGCCGAGCGCGTCGACCGCGATGCCGAACGCCTGGTCGCTGGAGGAGCCGCCGAGGTAGGTCGAGTAGCCGAGCACCGGGTCGATCACGAGCGGCCGCGTGGCGTCCCAGGCGGCCACCCGGAAGCGCACGCGCCCGCCGTCGAGGACGTAGCCGCCTTCGACCGGACGCCGGCCGCCCTCGGTCTCCTGGTAGATGAGGGGACGCCGCAGCCGCAGCTCGCCGGCGGCCGTCGCGAGCACCAGGTCGCCGCCGGCGTCGATGCGCAGCGCGGCGGCGCCGTCGAACGCCAGGACGACCGCGCCGGGATCGGCGCCCGGCGCCACCACGAAGTCGTACTCCAGCGCGCGCTCGCTGCCGTAGAAGAGGAGGCTCACCCCGGGGTACAGGTCGGTATAGCGGACGCGCGCGAACGTCGGCACGTCGCGCCGCCAGCGGCTCGGGTCGCCGAGCAGATAGTGGCTGCGCCCCGGCAGCGGATCGACGCCGGCGATCGGCGCGCTCGCGTCGGCGCCGACCATGCGCATGCGCACGACGGCCGGGGGCGTGGCGACCCGGTCGACCGGTCGCGGCCGGCCGGCGATCGACGCCGCGGCGTCGGGCGCCGTAAGCACGAGCACGGTCTCGGTGGGGGTGAGGAACAGCCCGTAGCCGCGACCGCGGGCGAGGAAGCGGACGCCCTCGTCGGCCTGACCCTGGTTGGGCTCGAACGTCAGCGGCAGGGGGCCCCCGGGGCCGAGGGCCGGGCGGCCAGCCTCGGCGGCGGCGGACGGGGGGATCGCGCAGACCAGCGCCAGCAGGAGGGCGGCGGGGACGACCCGGACGAGATTCAGTGCGATGCCGCTCCGGCCCCGGCTGGACACTGGCCGACTCTCCGTGACGCGGCGCGGGAGCCCCGCGCTCCTCGGAAGTCGCTCATCGACCGGGCCAGGAGGCCGGTCGCGTTCCAGCACCCGTTGCCATGGGCGGCCACCGTGCCAGCGATTGTAGAACAGGGCGACCGGTCAAACCTAGACCAGAGTTTGGCCCGTTGCTAACCTCTTGTCGCGTTTGGTGTTTGACACGCCTCTACCCGGAATCCTAGAATCCGAATCGGTCCAGTCTGTGGACCCCGGATGGAAGCAGACCTCGGCACTCTCAACCGCGAACTCGGTGCGCTGACCCAGCGCTTCGTCGATCTGGGTGCCAAACTGGGCGAGGCCGCACGCGCGCTCGAGGACGCCGGCGCGCCGCCCGCCGACGGGCTCGTGGATGCGCTGGCCGGCGCCCGCACCCAGTTCATGCAGCTCCGCACCGATGTCCTGGCCGCGGCCGAAACGGCCGCCGTCGCCCCCTCCGATCAACCGGAGAGTCTCACCGAGCTCGAGCCCCTGCTCGCCGCGATCGAGGAGGCGATCCGCGCCGAGGCGCGACGGGTGGCCCTCGAGCAGGCGCGCGAGGGCGTGGTGGCGACGCTCGACCACGCGCTCGAGATCGTGCACGGCGACGACCCGGACTTCGCGGCGCTGGTCGCCTGCAAGGACAAGGCGCGCGAGCTGCGCGCGACGGCGATGGCGCTGACCGATCCCGACTCGCCCGACGCCCAGCGGCTGACCGTGGCCATCAAGAGCTTCGCCGATCTGCTCACGATGGTCGAGAGCCGCGAGGCGCTCGACGACGAGCGGTACGCGCAGCTCGAGGAGAGCGTGTCGCGGGCGTTCGGGCGATCGCTGGCGGTCGCGGTGTCCCGCGGCCGCCTCGGCTTCGCCGGCGATGTCGTCGAGCCGCCCGCTCCGCCGCCACCACCGCCGAGGCGCGCCCCCGAGCCTGTGCGCGAGCCCGAGCCGGTCTCCAGCGCGCCGACCATCTCGATGCCGACCATCGAGATGCCGCGCCTGGAGCTCGAGAGCGCCGCGCCGCCGTCGCCGACGCCCGTGCCGGAACCCGAGCCGGAGCCGATCTCCAGCGCGCCGACCATCGAGATGCCGCGCCTCGAGCTCGAGAGCGCTCCGCCGCCTCCGCCCCCACCCCCACCGCCGCCCCCGCCGCCGCCCGCGCCCGAGCGCGTCGCGGTCCGCCCCGCGCGCCCGGCGGCCCAGGCGCCGACCGAGCCGTCGGCCCCCGACGAGACGGCGCAGTGGTGGCTGGCCGCGTGGGCGCGCTGGTCGGGATGGAAGTCCACCCACGACTTCGCCGCGGTGGTGAAGGAGGAGATCGGCAAGTATCCCTACCTGCTCTCCGTCCCGATCCAGAAGAGCTCCGAGTACGACGATGGGCTGCTCGCCTACGGCTACTCGATCCTCGTGGATCACGTCGAGAAGCAGAAGCCGGGGTGCGTGGGCAACGCGTTGAACAGCCTCAAGCCCGGCGAGACGCGCCCGGTCGGCGAGCAGCTCTACGACTACCTCGTCGCCGAGGGACGCCTGTCGGACACCTACGCGGAGTTCGTGAAGAACGTGACGGTGGCGGCGGTCCCCGAGCCGGGGCTGTGGTTCCAGTTCCGCATCCTCGAGTCCAAGGAGGACACGCGGATCTTCCAGCGCCCGTCGGCCCGCATCGGCGACACCGAGCTGTCGGGCCAGCGCCTGGCCAGCGACAACCAGCGCTACGCCGAGCACAAGTTCACGATGACGCTGGGGCCGCTGACCACCCGCTTCCTGCTGATCTCGGCGGACAACATCCGGGACGCGCGCGGCTTCGGCGTGAGGCTGTCGAGCGAGGGGACGCCGTCGGACGCGTGCTGGATCGTCCCCCTGCCCGCCGGCGGCCGGGCGCCCAAGGGCGAGGCGCGGCGGCTCAGCGACGAGGGCACGCACGTGCCCGGGCTCGGCAAGGACTACGCGTCGGTGTGGCTGGCGGTGTTCAACCCCGACGCGATCGCCGACCGGCGCTACGAGGTGAGCGTGTTCCTGCGCAAGGACACGCGGCCGCCCTTCCGCGGCCGGGGCTAGGCCCCGGCGGGACGCCGATGCGCGCTATTCGTGGGGCGTGGGAGCCGGAGCGGGAGCGGGGGTGGGTGCGGCCGCCGGCGCTTCCACGCGGCGGGCAAACGGACTCTTGGTGACGCCGAGCTTCTGCGCGATCTGGTTGGTGGCCTGCACGGTCTCGAGCACCTTGGTGAGCGCCTGGGTCGCCTCGTCCTTCTCCGCGCGGATCGCCTCGTTCTGCTTGCGCAGGTCGTCGAGCTCCTTCTGGATCTCGCCGTGCTCCTTGCGCATGCCCACGCCCTGGGTCTTCGCCTCGCCGAGCTCCTTGCGCAGCTCGTTGAGCTCCTTGCGCAGGCGCTCGCTCTCCTTCTCGGCGTGGTCGGTCTTGGCGCTCAGCTTCTGCTCGATCTCGAGGAACTCGGGCAGCAGGGCGAAGAGCTCCTTGCTCTCCTCCATCCAGCGCGTGATCCGCTCGCGCAGCTGCGTGTCTTCCATGTCTGCCCTCGCCGCTCTGGGGGTCGTCTGGCTGCGGCCCCAATCTAGCACCGGGTTACCGGGATGCGCAATGTTGTCGAGCGGATCGGTGATACCTTAAGCGGGGATTCGGCTCATGGCGACGATCGCGCGGAACATCGGGTCTCCCGGGCGGCACAAGCGCCTCCGCCTGGGCATCGCCATGGTGGCCGTGGCCGTCGTCGCCGGCGTCCTGCTGGTGGCCTTCGGCGGGCCCCGGGGCGCCCGGCTGGCCCTGTTCCTTCCCTTCTATATGGGCGCGCTGGGGCTGCTGCAGGCCCGCGACCACACCTGAGTCCGCCTGGCGGCGCGCGGTCAGCGCGAGGTCGAGCAAGGGATCGAGGCGGTGACGGACACGTGGGTGATCGGGCAGCTCCGGCGGCAGGCCCGCGAGGTGCTGGTGGAGGCGGGGCTGGGCGCCGCCCTGCTGACCGGCCTGCTCCTGATGCTGCCCGGCTGAGCGGCTCGCTGTACGGTCTCGCTATACTTGTCTACAGGAGTACTCCGGATGGAGAGAGATGAGATGAAAGGAGCGTTCTCATGCCGGTGAGGCTGTTCGTGGGGGGCTTGTCATTCACCACGTCGACCGACGGACTGCGCGAGGCGTTCGCCCGCTTCGGGCCCGTGCAGTCGGCGGCGGTCATGACGGACAGGGAGACGGGACGGTCGAGAGGGTTCGGCTTCGTGGAGATGGCCAGCGAGGAGGAGGCCGAGCGGGCCATCAGCGGGCTGAACGGCTCGAGCCTGGACGGCCGGATGATCCGGGTCGATCGAGCCACCCCCCGCGGCGCCGGTGGCCCCGCGCGACCGCGACCGACCGGTCCGCGCTTCGACCGCCCGGCGGGCGGCGGCTTCGCGCCTCGCCCCGGTGGCGGTGGCGGGGGCTTCGCGCCTCGCCCAGGCGGCAGCGGGCCACGGCCTGCCGGCGGCTCCCGCTTCGGTGGTGGCCCCGGCGGCGGCGGTGGAGGGGCCGGAGGATGGACGCCCCCGGTCCCCGATGGCCGCGGCAACCGGCGCGACCGCCGGCCAGGCGGACCGAGCCCCGGCAACGAGTTCGGCAAGGGCCCGCGCCGAGGCGGCCCCAAGCGCACCGCTCCCCCCGGCGAGGATCGCAGCGGCCGCGGCCGCCGCGGCTCCGACGGCGACTACCGCTGGGGCCGTTGATTTAGCTGGGGCCCCGAGAGGGCCCCCGGCTAGATCAAGGTAGCCCGGTCTGGCCGCTCGACGTCGCCAGGCGCCACATCATCTCGGCCACCAGCGGCGTGAAGAGCATCACCACGAAGACCGCGGTCAGCAGCCAGATCACCGCCTGTAACAGCGCCAGCTTCACGAGATCATCTCCGCCGCGCGCACCACGTCGTCGAGCGCGCGCACGATCCGGTCGGGTCGCACCGGCGAGTCGGCCGGCAGCCCGGTCCCGCCGCGGTCCAGCCACACGCCGCGCAGCCCGAAGCGTTGGGCGCCGGCCACGTCGAACTCGAGGTGATCGCCCACCATCCAGACCTCGCGGTCCGGCTCGACGCCGAGGCTCGCCAGCGCCGTCCGGTACACGATCGCGTCGGGCTTACCCGCCCCGACCTCGCCCTCGATCACGATGACGTCGAAGAAGCGCTCGAGGTCACAGCGCTCGATCTTCCAGCGCTGCTCGCGGGCGTCGCCGTTGGTGACGAGGCCCAGCGGCAGCCCGCGCTCGCGCAACGCCGCCAGGCAGGCGCGCGACTCGGGAAAGAGCTCCATCACCGACCGCCGGCGCGCCGAGAAGTCCGCGGCGAGCGCCGCCGCCCGCGCCGGCTCGGGAGCGCCGTACGCCTGGAGCGCGCGGGCGGCGATCTGCGTCCACGCCCGCGGCATGTCGATACGCTCCCGGCGGTGGCGGTCGGGATCGCTCCAGAACCACCGGCGCGCCTCGGCCAGCGCCGCCGTCAGCCGTGGCTGGTCGAGGGCGCCCGCCGCCGCCTCGCACGCCTGTTGCCAGCAGCGCTCGGCGCCGCTCGAGTAGTCGAGCAGCGTGTCGTCGAGGTCGAGCAGGAGCGCCTTCACGCGCCGGCCTCACGCGCGCCGGCGAGGACGTGGCGGGGATCGCGCACCAGCGTGGCCATCATGACGAGGCCGACGAGCGCGAAGGCCAGCGCCACGACGAACATCGCGCGGAAGCCCGCCGCGTCGGCGAGCAGGCCGCCCGCCAGCGGAGAGACGAAGGCGACCGGCGCCATCGACGTCGAGCCCAGCCCGATGTACGTGGGCTGCGCCTGGGGCGTCGGCGAGAACTCCAGCAGCACGTTGAGGTTCGACACGTTGATGGCGGCGACCTGCACGCCGAACAGCACGAAGACCACGCCGAACGCGCCCAGCGTCGGCGCCACCAGCGCGACCGCGCTCCCCGCGGCCCCCGCGGTCATCCCGGTCAGGAGCACGAGCCGGTGGCCGGCGTGGTCGGCCACCCAGCCGAGCGTCAGCGTCCCGGCCGACTGCCCGAGCAGCATCAGCGCGGTGAACACCCCCGCCTGCGCGGCGGGCGCCTGCCAGGCGCGCAGCGCGTAGACGGTGTAGAACCCGGACGCCATCGCGCCGGTGATCGCGAAGGCGCGGGCGACGAGGAACCAGGACAGGTTGCGGTCACGGCGCAGGAGACCCGGCATCCGCCCCAGGTACGCGCGCAGCGGCACGGGCGTCGCCGCCGCCTCGGCGGGCGGCTCGCGCACCAGCGCCAGCGCCACGTACGAGAGACCGACGCAGATCGTGGCGCCGAGGAAGCAGAGGCCGTAGGAGGCGGGCGCCGGCACGCGGCGCAGCACCTCGGCGATCAGCAGGCTGGCGGCAAACCCGACGAGCCCGGCGACGAAGTTCGACAGGGCGAAGAACCGGCCGCGGATCGTCGTCGGCAGCGCCCGGCCGATGAGGTCCATCCACGCCGGCATGAGGAAGCCGCCGACGCCGGTGGTGACGAGCAGCAGGCACAGCACGAGCCCCAGCGTGAGGCCCGGCCACCGCTCGGCCGTGACGAACGCGAGCAGCGCCAGCGCCAGGAACGGCGCCCGCTCCCACACCGTCCACTTCATGATGAACGGCAGCTTCCGCGTGAGCGTCTCGGTGTGGCCCGCCGCGAAGAGCGAGGGCAGGAACCAGCCGAGCGTCATCACCGCCGGGATGGCGCCGATGAGCACGTTGGGCGCGCCGAGCCAGGCGGCGAACGCCGGCAGGATCGTCGACTGCGAGGCGAAGGTCAGCCCCACCATGTACAGGCCGTAGTCCGCGCCGAGGGCGAGGACGTTGTGGCGCAGCGGGCTCACGAAGCGCGCGCGACGACGCCGAGCGCGATCTCGACCGCGCGGACCATCAGCCCGGCGTCCATGCTCGGCTGCTCGAGGCCGCCGGCCGCGACCATCGCGGGCAGCAGCGGCAGGTGGATGAACCCGGCGGCGGGCGGATGCGGCCGCGCGGCGAGCCGGTGCAGCGTGCCGTACAGCGTCTGGTTGCAGAGGTACGTGCCGGCGGTGTTCGAGATGTACGCCGGCACCCCCTCCCCGCGCAGCGCCTCGAGGATGGCGTCCAGCGGCAGCGTGGCGAAGTAGGCGGCGGGGCCGCCGGCCACGCACGCCTCGCCGCGCGCGCGGTAGCCGGTGTTGTCGGGCGTGTCGAAGTCCATCACGTTGACGGCCACGCGCTCGAGCGCGAGGCGGGCCCGGCCGGCGGCCAGTCCGAGGTGCACGATCGCGCGCGGGTCGAGGTCGTCCACGAGCCGCGCGACGCGGGGGCCGGCGGCGGCGTGATCCACCGGCAGCACCGCGCTCCGCACGACGGCGCCGCCGACGGCCCGGCCGTCGAGGGCCTTGGCCACCTCCTCGGAGGGGTTGGCGCCGTGGCCGCCGAAGGGCTCGAACCCGGTGAGGAGCAGCGTGGGACGGCTCATGACGCCGGCTGCACCAGCGTCTCGAGGGCGCCGCGGAAGCGGCGGAACATGGGCGCCCACCCGAGCGCGTCGCTCTCGACGCGCAGCCGGGTGGCGCCGGCGCCGTCGGGCTCGGCGCGCAGGCGGATCAGCGCCCACCGCCAGAAGCGCCGCACGCGGGCCTCCAGCATGCCGGCGTCGCCGTCGTACCGGGTGATGCGGGCGCCGAGCCGGCGCAGCACCGCGATGCTGGCGAGCAGCACCTCGTCGGGCTGGGCGCGGACGACGACGTCGGGGGAGCGGCGCATGGGCCCTAGGGTAGCAGGCGAACGCGCCGATGCGCTATCGTGAGCACCATGAGGGGCTGCACGACCTCTGCGCGCGGCTCGACGCCGAGCCCGGCGTGCGGGTGGTCATCCTCCGGGGCGCCGGCGACAAGGCGTTCGTCAGCGGCACGGACATCCGCCAGTTCCAGACCTTCAAGACGAAAGAGGACGCGCTCGGCTACGAGGCGCGCATCAGCCGCGTCCTCAACCGCATCGCCGGGATGACGAAGCCGACCATCGCGATGATCCAGGGCGACGCCGTCGGCGGCGGCATGTTCATGGCGCTGGCGTGCGACCTGCGGCTGGCCGCCGAGCACGCGCGCTTCGGCGCGCCCATCGCCCGCACGCTCGGCAACTTCGCGGCGCCGGCCAGCCTGGCGCTGATGGTGGCCACGGTGGGGCCGATCCGCGCCCGCGAGATGGTGCTCACCGCGCGGCGGATCGGCGCCGCCGAGGCGAAGACGATGGGGCTGGTGGACGAGGTGCACCCGGCGGCGGCGCTCGAGGCGCGCACCCGCGAGCTCGCCGCCCGCATCACCGAGCACGCGCCGCTCACGCTGGCCGCCGTGAAGGAGGCGACGCGCCGCTACATCGCCGCGGTGACGCCGGCGAGCCTCGAGGACCTGATCCTGTCCTGCTACCTCTCCGAGGATTTCCAGGAGGGCGTGCGCGCGTTCCTCGAGAAGCGCAAGGCGGACTGGAAGGGACGCTGACCTGTGCGTTGCGGCGCCGGGCGGGCGGGGCGGCGGGGTGGGGTCTGCGGCTACCACGTGGGCTTCGCTCGTATCGAACCCGCCTTGGCTGGGCTCCATCAGACCTGGGGGGCGCGCGGCTCGCCCGAGGGGCGGGAACGAGTCCCGCAGGCCCCACCCCGCCGTCCCGCCCGCCCTCCGGCGCGTCACCTCACACGGGCGATCGTGGGTTGAGCCAGCGCCAGATGGTTTCGGGGGTGATCGGCAGCGCGCGCACCGTGATCCCGTATGGGGTGAGGGCGTCTTCGACGGCGTTGGCCACGGCGGCGGGCGCGGGGATGGCGCCGCCTTCGCCGACGCCCTTGGCGCCGAGCGGGGTGAAGGGCGAGGGATGCTCGATGCGGCCGACGTCGATGTCGGGCACGTCGAGGGCGGTCGGCTTGAGATAGTCGGCGAACGTCGAGGTCAGCAGCTGGCCGCCCGCGTCGTAGCGGAACGCCTCGAGCAGCGCGGCGCCGATGCCGTGCGCCGTCGCGCCGTGCACCATCCCCTCCACGATGAGCGGGTTCAGCTCGCGGCCGCAGTCGTGGACGACCACGTAGGCGAGGATGCGCACGCCGCCGGTGGCCGGATCGACCTCGACCAGGCAGCAGTGGGCGGCGTTGGCGAAGACGAGCTGCGAGGGCACGCGGCGCGCGGCGTCCATCGGCGCGGCGAGCGGGTTCTGGTGGGCGTGGCGCGCCTCCAGCCCCGGCTCCTCGCCGGGCGGCAGCCCGAGCACGTCGGCGTAGGCGGTGCGCGCCAGCTCGCCCAGCGTGAGACGGCGGGCCGGCGCGCCGCGCACGCCGACCGCGCCGTCGGCCAGCTCGAGGTCGGCGGGGTCGGCCTCGAGGCGATGGGCGGCCAGCCGCACCAGCTTGTCGCGCACGCGGCGGGCGGCGCCGATGACGGCGCCGGTGTCGGTCACCGAGAACTTGTTGGAGTAGTTGCCGGAGAGATAGAGCCACGGCGTGGTGGCCGAGTCGAAGCCGCGCGCGACCTCGACGTCGTCGGGGCGCACGCCCAGCTCGTCGGCGACGATCTGCGCGATCACGGTCTCGTATCCCTGCCCGCTCGACGGGTCGCCGATCGCCGCCCGCACCCGACCGTCCGGCTCGACCCGCACCATCGCCGCCTCGGCCGACCCCGACGCCGCCCGCCGGCCGGTGATGATCTCGTAGGACGCGAGGTTGGTGCCGGCGGGCTCGACCGAGGTGGCGATGCCGATGCCGAGCAGGCGGCCGCCGGCGCGCGCACGCGCCTGCTCCTGGAGCCGGCCCGCGTAGTCGAAGCGCGCCAGCGCCGCGCGCAGCGTGGCGGGATAGTCGCCGCTGTCGTAGCGCGAGCCGGTCGGCGTGGCGTAGGGCATCTGGTCGGCGCCGACGTAGTTGCGCAGCCGCAGCTCGGCCGGGTCCATCCCGAGCCGCCGCGCCAGCAGCGCGACCGCGCGCTCCATCGCGAAGCACATGAACGGCTTGCCGATGCCGCGGTTGGCGCCGCTCGGGCACGTGTTGGTCAGCACCGACCACGCCTCGTAGCGGATGGCGCCGAGGCGATAGCCGTTGGCGATGTTGCCGAGCTTGATGAGGTTGTGCTGGGCCGGCGAGACCAGGTTCTTGCCCTCGTCGGTCACGTCGCGCACGTCCAGCGCGAGCAGCGTGCCGTCGGCGCGGTAGGCCAGCCGCAGCTCCATCACGCCGCCGGCGGCCTGCATGAGCGCGGCGAGGCTCTCGCGCCGGTCCTCGAGGAACTTCACCGGCCGCCCGGTTTGCCGCGCGAGCAGCGCGCACACCAGCAGGTAGGCCGGCCGCCGCTTGTTGCCGAAGCCGCCGCCGATGTCGGGACACGCCAGCCGCAGCCGCGACTGCGGCACGCCGAGCGACTCGGCGAGGATCGCCAGGGTGAGCCCCGGCCGCTGGTCGTTGGTGTCGAACGTGTAGGCGTCGGTGCCGGCGTCGTACGCGGCGATGCACCCGAACGTCTCGAGCGGCGTGGAGGCGTAGCGCTGGATCTCGAAGCGCTCCTCCAGCACGCCGTCGGCGGCGGCGAACGCCGCGTCCACGTCGCCGTAGGCGAGCGTGTCGTGCCAGAGGACGTTGGTGCCGAGCGCGGGGTAGAGCAGCGGCCCCTCGCCGCGCGCCCCCGCCACGGCGTCCACCGCGGCGGGCAGCGGCTCCCACTCCACGCGGATCAGGTCGAGCGCGTCCTCTGCCGTCGCGCGATCCACCGCCGCCACCGCCGCCACCGCCTCGCCGGCGTAGCGCGCGGTATCCACCGCCAGGCACCAGTCGTCGATCGGCACCGCGGTCGGGATGAGCGGCCGGATCGGCCGCGACCCGGCGGCGGCCTCGGCGCCGGTGAGGACGGCGGCGACGCCGGGCAGCGCGGCGGCCGCGCGCGTGTCGAGCGCGACGATGCGCGCGTGCGCGTGGGGGCTGCGCAGCATGGCGGCGTGCAGCACGCGGCCGACCGCCAGGTCGTCGAGGAAGCGCCCGCGGCCGGCCACCAGCCGCGCGTCCTCCCGCAGCGGCAGCGGCCGCCCGACCCAGCCCGCCGGCTCGCGCGGCGCCGTCACGCGCCCGCCCCGCGCGCGGCCTGCGCGGCCCGCGTCACCGCGCGGACGATGTTGACGTAGCCGGTGCACATGCACAGGTTCGCGGCGAGCGCCGCGCGGATCTCCTCGGGCGTGGGCGCGGGATTCTGCGCGAGCAGCTCGTGGGAGACGACGATCATGCCCGGCGTGCAGAAGCCGCACTGCAGACCGTGGCAGGCGCGGAACGCCTCCTGCAGCGGGCTGAGGCCGGCGGCCGGCGTCAGCCCCTCGATCGTCGTCACCGCGGCCCCCTCGCACTGCACGGCCAGCAGCAGGCACGCGCGCGCGCTCCAGCCGTCCACCAGCACGGTGCAGGCGCCGCACACGCCGTGCTCGCAGCCGACGTGGGTGCCGGTGAGCCCGAGGTCCTCGCGCAGGAAGTCGGCGAGCGAGCGGCGCGCCTCCACGTCGCACTCGATGGCGGCCCCGTTGACGGTCAGGCGGACGCGCGCGGTCAGAGGCGGCCCGCGCGGGGAGGCGTGCTCATGGCGACCTATGATAGCGTCTCCCGGCGTCGTGAGCCGTCGCCCGCGCGTCGATCCCGCGCCGCACCTCGCCGCCGTGGCGGCGGTGGCCACGCTGCCCGGCCAGCCGGCACCGCTCTTCGGTGCGCTCGACGCCGCGCTGGGCGCGGTGGTCGGCCACCGGCTCTTCACGCTGATGCGCTACCACGAGCGGTCGGGCGAGTCCGAGCGCGTCTACACGACGCACCCGCGCGCGTACCCCGTCGGCGGCCGCAAGCCGCTGAACCCGACGGCGTGGAGCGAGCAGGTGCTGCGCCGGCGGCAGCCCTACCTCGGCCGCACGCCCGCCGAGGTGCAGGCGGTGTTCTTCGACCACGCGCTGATCGCCTCGCTCGGCTGCGGCGCGGTGCTGAACCTGCCGGTGGTATGGGACGATCGCGTGCTCGGCACCGTCAACCTGCTGCACGAGGCGGGGTGGTACGACGAGGGCGACGTCGCGCCGGGGCTGCTGTTCGCGGCGCTGGCGGTGCCCGCCTACCTGATCACGGAGAGGACGTCATGAGAGGATTCGCGGACTACGAGGCGTACGACGCGCTCGGCCTCGCCGGGCTGGTGCGGCAGGGCCGGGTCTCGCCGGCCGAGCTGCTGGAGGCGGCCATCGCGCGGGTGGAGGCGCGCAACGGCGCCGTGAACGCGGTGACGATGCCGCTCTACGATCTGGCCCGCCAGACGCTCGCCCGGGGGCTGCCCGACGGCCCGCTCGCAGGCGTGCCGTTCCTCATGAAGGACCTCACCGCGTCGATCGCCGGCGTGCGGATGACGCGCAGCAGCCGCTTCTTCGCGGACGCGCCGCCGCCCGCCGCCGACAGCGAGCACGTGGCGCGGCTCCGGCGCGCCGGCCTGGTGATCTTCGGCCGCACCAACACGTGCGAGCTGGGGCTGAGCCTCACCTGCGAGCCGCAGCTGCACGGCCCGACGCGCAACCCGTGGGACCCCACGCGCATCTCCGGCGGCTCCAGCGGCGGCGCCGCCGCCGCCGTCGGCGCGCGCATGCTGCCGATGGCCCACGCCACCGACGGCTTCGGCTCGATCCGCGCGCCGGCCGCGTGCTGCGGCCTCGTCGGCCTCAAGCCCACGCGCGGGCGCAACACGATGGCGCCCTACGCCGGCGAGGGGCTGGGGGGCTGCTCGGTCGAGCACGCGGTGACGCTGTCGGTGCGCGACTCGGCGGCGCTGCTCGACGCCACCGCCGGCGCCGGCCCCGGCGATCCCTACGCGGCGCCGGCGCCGGCGCGCCCGTTCCTCGCCGAGGTCGGCGCGCCGCCCGGCCGGCTGCGCATCGCGTGGACGGCCGCCGCGCCGAACGGCGCGGCGGTGGACGCCGAGCCGCTGCGCGTGCTGCGCGAGACGGCGCGGCTCTGCGCGGACCTCGGCCACCTCGTCGAGGAGGCCGACCCGGCGGTGGACGGCGCGGCCGTCGTCCCGACGTTTCTCACGCTGGTCACCGCCAACACCGTCGTGAACCTCGCCGGCCATCCCACCGCCGGGCGCCCGCCGCGGGCCGACGAGGTCGAGCGGGTGACGTGGGCGACGGCGAAGAAGGGCGAGGCCGTCACCGCCGCCGACTACGTGCGGGCGACCCAGGCGGCCCACCGGCTCGGCCGCCAGCTCGCCGCCTTCCACGCGCGCTGGGACGTGCTGCTCACGCCGGGGCTGGCGACGGTCCCGCCGAAGCTCGGCTGGATCGACATGATGCTCGACGACGTGGACGAGTACTGGCGCCGGGTGTTCGCCTTCTCGCCGTTCACGGTGTGGTTCAACCTCAGCGGGCAGCCGGCGATGATGCTGCCGCTCGGGCAGAGCGCGGAGGGGTTGCCGGTGGCCGTGCAGTGCGCGGCGCGCTACGGCGACGAGGCGACGCTCTTCCGCCTGGCCGCCCAGCTCGAGGCCGCTCGTCCCTGGATCGGCCGGCGGCCGGCCCTCTAGGCGGCGGCCCGGAAGCGAAGGCCGCCGTCGGCGCGGACGATGTAGCCGGGGCGCGGGAAGTGGGCGGGCAGGATCAGCACGCCGCTGTCGGCGTGCGCCTCGACGAAGGCCTCGCGCGTCTTGCGCGCGCGGTCGCCGTCGTGGCAGAAGCGGCTGTTCCACTGCGGCTCGGCCACCTGCACCGTGCGGTGCATGAGGTCGCCGGAGAACACCGCCTGGCCGGCCGGCGTGCGCAGCCGCACCGCGACGTGGCCGGGCGTGTGGCCGGGCGCCGGCTCGAAGCGCAGGCCGGGGGCGATCTCGTGATCGTCGCTCACCAGCGCCGCCCGCCCCGCCTCGACGATCGGCGTCACGCTGTCGGCGATGCATCCCGACGTCTCGCGCCCCTGCTCGCTCTCCCACTTCCAGAACTGCCACTCCTCGCCGGGGATCACGTAGCGCGCGCGGGGGAACGTCGGCACCCAGCGCTCGCCGTCGCGGCGCGTGTTCCAGCCCACGTGGTCCACGTGCAGGTGCGTGCACACGACCGTGTCCACCTGCTCGGGGCGCACACCGGCGGCGGCGAGGTCGTCGAGCCACGTGCCCGCGCGCCGGTGCCAGAGGGGCGACTCGTGGCGGTCCTTGCCGTTGCCGACGCCGGTGTCGATGAGGATCGTGCGCCCCGGCATCCGCACCACCCACGTCTGGATGCGCGAGCCGAGATCGCCGGTGGACTCGTCGAAGAAGTCGGGCCGGAGCCAGCCGTGGTGGCGCGCGATCGCCTCCGGCGTGGACTCGGGCAGCATGCTGGCGGTCGGATAGGCCGAGCGCGGGATCTCGATCACGCGCGTGATGGTGACGTCGCCGAACGTGAACGTCATCGCGCCCCCGTCACGCGGCTCACGATCTCGCCGGGCGGCGGGATGCGCCCCTCGGTCTTCTTGGAGAACACCACCCGGCCGTCCACGACGACGTCGAGGGCGCCGATGCCGCCCATGCGGATGCGCGGCCGGGTCCCCGTCGCGCGGCCGATCTCGTCGGCGAGGCGCACGGCCTCGCGGCGCAGGTCCGCTCAGATGAAGCAGCGCTTGATCTCGACTGGCATGCGTCCCTCCCGATGACGGCCCGATGCTACCATCCCCGGGTGTTCTACGGCTGGGTCGTCGTCGCCGGCGCGTTCGTCTCGCACCTGCTCTCCTACGGCGTGCTCACGGTGGCCTTCGGCGTCTTCTTTCCGTTCATGGCCGACGCGCTGCACCTCGGGCGCGGGGTGCTCGCCTCCACCGCGGCGGCGGCGCGCCTCGTGTCGGCGGCGCTCTCGCCGCTGGTGGGGCCGGTCGTGGATCGCCGCGGGCCGCGCCTCGTGATGGGGCTCGGCGTGCTGAGCCTGGCCGGCGGCGCGGTGGTGCTGGCCGCCGCCCACAGCGCCTGGCACGTGATGCTCGGCTACGGCGTCGTGATGGCGTTCGGCAGCGTCGCGCTCGGGGAGCTGACCGGCGACACGACGGTCGCGCGCTGGTTCGTGCGCCAGCGCGGCCGCGCGCTCGCCGTCTCCACGATGGGCCTCTCGACCGCGGGCATCGTCCTGCCGCTGCCGGTCGCCCTTGCCATCGGCCACGCCGGCTGGCGCGCCGCGTGGCTGGCGCTGGGCGCCCTCACGCTCGTGCTCGGGCTGGCGGCGACCGCGGTGATGCGCCGCGCCCCCGAGGACCACGGCCTGGTCCCCGACGGCGACGCGCGCGGCGCGCGGGGCGACGCGGCGGCGGGCGCGGCCGCCGTGGAGGTCTCGCTGGGCGCACGCCAGGCGGCGCGCACCCCGGCCTTCTGGCTGCTGATCGTCAGCACCAACCTCGCCGGCCTCGGCTTCTTCGGCGTCAACCTCCACCTGTTCTCCTACGTCACCGACCGCGGCCTGTCGCCCGCGCTGGCCGCCTCGCTGGTCACGTACCTCTACACGCTGCACACCGTCGCCAAGCCGCTGTGGGGGCTCATCGCCGAGCGGGTGCACGTGCGCTTCTGCATCGCGGGGTGCTACGCGGGCGGGGCGGTTGGCGTGCTGCTGCTGCTCGCCGGCTCGGCGTCGCCGGTGTGGCTGGTGGCGTTCGCCACCGTCTACGGCCTCACGCGCGGCGCCCAGTCGTTCGTGACGAGCCTAGCGTGGGCGGATTACTTCGGGCGGCGGGCGCAGGGGGCGATCCGCGGGATCGCCTCGCCCTTCCGCCACCTGGCGGCGGCGGCCGGGCCCGTGGTGGGCGGCGTCCTCTACGACGCCACCGGGAACTACCGGCTGGCCTTCGCGATCTTCGCCGCCTCGTTCGCCGCCGGCGCGCTGGTGGCGCTCGTCGCGCGGCCGCCTGGTACCGTCAGCGCGGGAGCATCCGCAGCAGCGGCTCGAGGTTCTTCGGGTCGGGCCTGAGCGTGCCCACGCCGTGCTCGTGGACGAGGCGCACCACCGTCTCGTTGAACGGCGTCGCGACGCCGACGCGGCGCCCCTGATCCACCACGTAGCCGTTGAGATAGTCGATCTCGGTGCGGCGGCCCCGCATCACGTCCTGGAGCATCGAGGGGCGCCCGCCGGCGAGCTTCTTGGCGCCCGCCGCCATGTCGGCGAGCAGCCGGTCGAGGTCGCGCCCGGCGGCGCCGTCCACGAAGCGCTGCGTGTCGATGCCGTAGATCGGCTCGACCTCGTGGCCGCACCGGCGGCCGACCGTGATCGCCTCGGCCGCCACCTGCACCGCGACGCGCGCCGGCCCCGGCTCGCTGCGGATCTCGGCGGAGCCGAGGCCGCTCAGCCCGGCCAGCGGGTTGGCCATGCAGTTCACGGTCAGCTTCGACCAGCGCTCGCCGAAGAGGTTGGGCGTGACCACCGCCTTGGCCACGTCGCTGACGACCTCGGCCAGCCGTCGCGCGCGGTCGGTCTCGCGGCCGTCCAGCTCGCCGATCTTGAAGCCGATCGTCTGGCTGTCGGTGCGCATCGCGTGGCCGGGCTCGTACATCCCGGCGCCGATCGTGATCACGCAGCCGAGCGTCCGCTCGCGGCCGGCCACCGCCGCCACCCGCTCGTCGTTGACGCCGTTCTGGAAGTCCACCACGACGCCGTCGGGGCGCGCCAGGTAGCCCAGCGCCAGCGCGGTCGCCCACTCGGTGTCGTAGGACTTGACCGCGATGAACACCGCGTCGAACGGCACCGTGACGAGCTGCAGCTCGTGGACGTGGATGGCCTTCACGCGCACGGTGTGGTCACCGCAGGTGCCGGACAGCCGCAGCCCCTGCCGCTTCATCGTCTCGACGTGCTCGGGCCACTGGTCGATCAGCGTGACGTCGCGTCCCGCCTTCGTCAGCATCCCGCCCACCACGCACCCGATCGCGCCCGCGCCGATGATGCCGATGCGCATGTCCGGCCTCCCGATGGCGCGCAGTGTAGCACTGGTATGCTCGCGGCATGATCCGGCTGGCCGATCTCACCTGGCCCGAGGCGCGACGGCGGGCGCGCAGCGCGCGCAGCGTGGTGCTGCTGCCGCTGGGCGCGGTCGAGCAGCACGGGCCGCACCTGCCGCTGTCGGTGGACTGGCTCGGCGCCGAGGCGCTGGCACGCGCGGTCGCGCCGCACCTGACCCGCGCGGGCTGGCGCCCGGTGCTGGCGCCCTCGCTCCCCTACGGCGCGAGCCCGCTGGCGGCGGCGTGGAGCGGCACCGTCTCGCTGTCGCCGGCCACCACCAGCCGCGTCGTCGTCGAGATCGTGCGCGGGCTGGCGCGCCACGGCTTCCGCCGCTTCGTGCTGACCAACTACCAGGCCGATCCCGGTCACCTCGCCGCGATCGCCCGCGCGCGGCGCGCGCTCGGCCGCACGCGCGTGCAGGTGCTGGTGGCCGGCTTCGCGCCGCCCGACGGCCGGCCCAACCCGATGCTCGACCCGCGGGTGCGGGCACTCATGCGCAGCCCGCGGCCCCACGGCGAGTGGCACGCCGGCGAGCTGGAGACCGCGATGATGCTCGCGGTGGCGCCGCGGCTGGTGCGACGCGCGCAGGCGCGGCGGCTGCCGCCGGCGTGGGTGGACTGGGCGGCGGCGCTCGCGCGCGGGGCGCGGACCTTCGAGCGGATCGCGCCGGGAGGGCGCGGCTACTTCGGCTGGCCGGCGGCGGCGCGGGCGGCGACCGGCCGCCGCGCGCTGGCGCTGCGCGGCCGCCTCATCGCGCGCGCGCTGCTCGACGACCTCGCCCGCTGGCCGCCGCCGCCGAGGCGAGCCACCGGCCGGTAGCGGAAGCAGTCCACCGTGTGGTCGTTGACGAGCCCCACCGCCTGCATGAACGCGTAGCAGATCGTCGGGCCCACGAACCGGAAGCCGCGGCGCCGCAGGTCGTCACTGAGCGCGCGCGAGCGCTCGGTCTCGGCCGGCACATCGCGCCGCGTCCGCCGCCGGCCCTGCAGCGGCCGGCCGTCCACGAAGGCCCACAGGTACGCCGCGAACGAGCCGTGCGCGGCGGCCACCGCCAGGAACGCGCGCGCGTTGCCGACGGCGGCGGCGACCTTGGCGCGGTTGCGCACGATCCCGGCGTCGCCGAGCAGCCGGCGCGCGTCGCCGCGGCCGAAGCGCGCGACCCGTCGCGGGTCGAAGCCCGCGAACGCGCGGCGGTAGGCGTCGCGCTTCTTCAAGATGGTGATCCACGACAGCCCCGCCTGGGCGCCCTCGAGCAGGAGGAACTCGAAGAGGCGGCGGTCGTCGCGGACAGGCACGCCCCACTCGCGATCGTGATAGACGACGTCGAGCGGATCGCGGGCCCAGAAGCAGCGGACACGGCTCTCGCGCGGCATGGCGGCAGCGGCCGGATTATACGTCGGCCACGCCGGCCAGGCCGCGCTCAGCGCGACGGCGGGCGCGGCAGGGCGAGCGACTCGAGCTCCCGCCACCGCTGGCCGTCCCAGCGGAAGACGCGCCGGGTCCACGCGTCGGTCAGCTCGACGCGCCCGTCGGGCAGCAGCACGAAGAAGCGCGCGGCGGAGAGCGACGGCGCGGGTGGGCGCGGCGGCGCCTCGGCGGGCGACACGGTGGCGCCGTACACCGCCAGCGCGAGGGCCAGCAGCGAGACGGCCAGCGAGAGCACGACGGCCCGGCTCGGCTTCCACGCCATGCGCCGGGAATCAGCAAGAACCGTTCCGGAGCCGGCGTCGCGTGTTTCCGCGCGTCTGGCGCGCCCGCCGGCGCGGGGGCGACACGGCGCTGACAGTCGCCGTGTCAGGGCGGCAAGAGCCCGGCGATCACCGCCTCCAGCACCTCGCGCGGTCGCTCGACGTGCAGCAGATGACCGGCGCCGTCGATCGTCGTCACCGGGCACCCCGCCGCCTCGAGGCGTCCGGCGTCGGCGGCGCGCACGAAGCCCGCCGCGCCGCGCACGCAGCGCACCGCGTACGCACGCGCCCCCTCGACGGCCGGCCACAGATCCTCGCCGGCCGTGCGCGCGTGCAGCGCGGCCAGCGCCTCGCGATCCACGCGCCAGCGATAGCCCTCGCCGGCGGGGGCGAGGTTCAGCAGCAGCCACTCGGCGAGCGGCGGCGCCAGCCCGCCGCCGACCAGGTGCGCCCGCGCCGCGCCGCGCGAGGCGAACGTCGCCGGCGCCGATGTCAAGATCTCGAGGATCGCCGCGACGCCGTCGCCCCACGACGGGCCGGGGGCGATGTCGAGCAGCGTGACCGCGCCGACCGCCGCCGGCTCGAGCCGCGCCGCGCGCAGCGCGACCCGGCCGCCGAGCGAGTGGCCGACGAGCGTCAGCGGGCCGGCGAGGCCGAGGCCGCGGGCGGTGGCAAGGACGTCGCGCGCGAGGGTGGCGGAGTCCGCGTCGGGCGGCAGCGGCGGCGAGTCGCCGTGGCCGGTGAGATCGAGCGCGACGACGCCGAGCGAGCGGTCGCGCGCGGCCAGGCCGCGGGCGAGGGTGGCGAGGTTGCGCGAGCAGCCGAGCAGCCCGTGCAGCAGCACGACGGCGCGCGGGCCGTCGCCCGCCCGCTCGCCGGCCAGCGCGCTCACGGACCGATCAGCGTCGGGTCAGGACGCCAGGCGCAGGCCCGAGCGCATCTCGTACTCCTCCTGGGCGAGGAGCGAGGCGCCGCGGATGCGCGAGAGGCTGCCGCAGTAGCGGCAGTGGATGAAGGCGGGCTCGATCTCGATGTAGAGGCTGCCGCACTTGACGCAGCCGCCCCCCGGCTGGCCGGCCAGCGCGCGCGCGACGCGCTCGACGAGCCGGCGCGGGACCAGCCGCACGATCTTCGCGTGCGCCGCGGCGCGCTCGGACGCGCGCCGGCGACGCGGCGTCGCGCTCGCCTTGCTCTTCCGCACCGTGGGGGTCGTGGACACGGCACCGGGGATTGTCACCAAAGACGGGGCCCGGGTCAACTCTCCCGAGGGCCGCCCTCCGGGGGGCCGATGGCGCGCCCGATCGCCGTTACCAGATCTTCGTAGCGCACCGGCTTGGACAGCACGTCCGTCACGCCGACGGCGTCCCGGTCCACGATGAGAGTCTCGCGCACGAGCCCCAATGTTATATCCTCACCGGCGATGCGCGCGCTGACGACCCTCGTGACCGCGCTCGCGCTCGCCGTGGCGACGCCGGGCGGCGCCCCCCCGGCGTCCGCCGCCGAGCCCGCGCTGCACCTGGTGCTCACGCCCTCGCAGAAGCCGACCGACCTGCTGGCGACCGGCGACGAGTTCGGCCGCGTCCTCGGCCGGCTGGTCGGGGTGCCGGTGCGCGTCACCGTCGCCTCCGACTATGCCGCCGTCATCGAGGCGCTGCGCAACCACACCGCCGATCTCGCCTTCGTGCACCCGGTCGGCTACGTGCGGGCCAGCCGCGAGGCGAAGGCCACGATCGTCGCGCGCAACGTCTGGCACGGCAAGTCCTCGTTCACCGCGCGCATCTACGTGCGCCGGGACTCCGGCATCCGGACCCTCGAGCAGCTGCGCGGCCGGACGATGGCCTTCGTGGACCCCACCTCGTCGTCGGGCTACACCTACCCGATGGTGCTGCTGATCCAGCGCGGGCTCGTGAAGAACCGCGACCCCCGGACGTTCTTCCGGGAGGTCGTCTTCTCGGGCGCCCACGACGCCAGCATGCGCGCGCTCCTCAACGGCCACGTGGACGCCATCGCGTCGTTCGACCTCGCGCGCGAGCAATACCTGAAAGACCCCGCCGAGCGCGAGCGCATCGTGGTCGTGGCGGAGACGGGGGAGATCCCCGAGGCCGGCATCGCCGCCCGCGAGGGGCTCGACCCCGCGCTGTTCGCGCGCGTGCGGGCGGCGCTGCTGCAGATCAAGGCGCCCGCCTACGCCGACCTCCTCAAGCGCCTCTACGAGATCGACGGCTTCGCGCCCGCCGAGGATCGCGACTACGACCCGGTGCGGGCGGCCGTCGAGCTCCTGGACCTCCGATCGCGCTGAACGCCGCGCCCGCCGCCGCCCGCGTCGAGCCGCCGATGATCGAGGTCACCGGCCTGCGCGTCACCTTCCCGCCCGCCGTCGCCGCCGTGGACGGCGTGGACCTCGTGGTCCGTCCGGGCGAGTTCGTCGTCATTCTCGGGCGCAGCGGCAGCGGCAAGACGACCTTCCTGCGCGCGCTCAACCGCCTGGTGGAGCCGACGGCGGGGCGCGTGCGCGTGGCCGGGCGCGCCGTCACCGGCGCCGCCCCCGCCGAGCTGCGCGCGGCCCGCCGGCAGATCGGGATGATCTTCCAGCAGTTCAACCTCGTGCGGCGCGCCTCGGTGCTGGCCAACGTGCTGGCCGGCCGCCTCGGCTGGGTCCCCGCGCTGCCGAGCCTGCTCGGCCGCTTTCCGGAGGCCGACCGCGCGCTGGCGCTCGACTGCCTGCGGCAGGTCGGCCTCGACCACCTCGCCGAGCGGCGCGCCGACACGCTGTCGGGGGGCGAGCAGCAGCGGGTGGCGATCGCCCGCGCGCTCGCGCAGGCGCCGGCGGTGATCCTCGCCGACGAGCCCACCGCCAGCCTCGACCCCGCGCTCACCGCCGACATCATGGGGATCCTCACGCGGATC
This sequence comes from Methylomirabilia bacterium, assembly GCA_041497115.1. Lineage (GTDB taxonomy): Bacteria > Methylomirabilota > Methylomirabilia > Rokubacteriales > CSP1-6 > AR5. The sequence continues at coordinate 40,358 of JBGQFW010000003.1, read as the reverse complement.
AACGCCGAGCGCGGCCTCACGCTGGTCGTCAGCCAGCACCAGCTCGAGACCGCGCTGGCCTACGCCACGCGCATCGTCGGCTTCCGGCGCGGCCGCGTCGGCTTCGACGGGCCGCCGGCGGCGGTGACGCGTGACGTCGCGGACACGATCTACGGAGGCGCCTCGTGAGGCGGGCGGCGGTCTTCGTCGCGCTGGCCGTGCTGGGCTGGCTCGCGTGGGACACCGGCGCCGACCCGGTGCGGCTGGCGCGCGGGCTGCCGTGGATCCTCGACTTCCTGCGGCGCATGCTGCCGCCGGACGTTCGCGTGTTCCCGGCGGCCGTGGCCGGCGCGGTGACGACGGTGGAGATCGCGCTGCTCGGCACCGCGACCGCCGCCGTGCTGGCGCTGCCACTCGGCTTCGTGTCGGCGCGCAACGTGGCGCCGGCGCCCCTGTTCTATCCCGCCCGCACCGTGCTGAACCTGTTCCGCAGCGTGGACACGCTCGTCTACGCGCTGATCTTCGTGGCGGCGGTCGGTCTCGGCCCCTTCCCCGGCGTCCTCGCCGTCGTCGCCTACACCACCACCTCGCTGGCCAAGCTCTACTCGGAGGCGATCGAGGGCATCGAGCCGGGACCGGTGGACGCCATCACCGCCACCGGCGCCACCCGCCTGCAAGTCCTGCGCTACGGCGTGCTGCCGCAGGTGCTGCCGCTCTTCCTCTCCTACGTCCTCTACCGGCTCGAGTCCAACATCCGGGCGGCGACGGTGCTGGGGTTCGTCGGCGCGGGCGGCATCGGCTTCTACCTGCAAACCTATCTGCGGATGATCGACTATCCGGCCGCCTCCACCGCGCTGCTCGTGATGATCGCGATGGTCGTCGTCGTGGACACGGTGAGCTCGCGCGTGCGCGCCCGTCTCGTCTAGAGCTGGCCGTCGTCGCCCCAGCGGGCGAGCTGGGCGACGTAGGCGGGATCGGCGTAGCGCTCGAGGCGGAACGCCGGCGCGTAGCGCGGCAGCGCGCGGCCGGTGACGTGGTCGGCCAGCAGGTCGGCGGCGCCGTTGGAGGACATGAGGCCGTAGCCGGAGAGCGCGCCCAGCACGAACGCGCCCTCCACCGGCAGCGGCCCGGCCAGGAAGCGATTCTCGCGCGTGCGCGTGTAGTAGCCGCCGTCTACGAACGCGCGGGGCAGCCGCGGCACGTAGCCGGCGAACGCCGGCACCATCCGCGACATCCCGCGGATGAGGATCTCGCCGTAGAGCGGATCGAACTCGAGCGGGAAGCGCGGCTCCGTCGGCCGAGCGTCGTACGTCCAGACGAGGAGCACGCTCCGGCTCTCGCCGGCGCCCTCCGGCCGTCCGTGCACGCCGCCGGGAAACTCGTCGAGCAGGTGGCGGTGCTCGGAGCCGGCCAGCTCGGCGCGCTCGTCGTCGGACCACGCCAGCCGCATCGGGTCGGTCCAGATCGTCATCGGCGCCCAGCGCGGCAGCGCGCCGAGCGCGTCGTCGAAGGCGGCCTTGGCGTGCTGCTCGCAGAAGAGCGGCAGCTCGACACCGAGCAGCCCGGCCACGCGCTTCGTGAACGGGCCCGCCGCCGCCACGAAGCGCGGCGTGGCCAGCGTGCGGCTGCCACCCGCCGCGGCGACCCGCACGCCGGTCACGCGGCCACCTGACGTCTCGACCCCCTGCACGCTGCCCTCGAGCAGCCGCACGCCCTTGTCGCGCGCGCGCTCCAGCATGTACATGCCGAGCTGCTGGCCGCTGAACCAGCCGCAGCGCCGCGCGTGCATCACCGCCACGGTGTCCTCGGCCAGGTAGCCGAGGTGACGGCGGATGACCGAGCGGTCGGTGATCACGTCGGTGCCGGCGGGCTCGCCCTCGAATCCCTCCGCCGGCGACGGGCGGTACTCGCTGCCGGGACCGTCGTGCCGCCGCGCCGGGCCGACGCCGCGGGCGGCCGCCTCCTCGGCGGCGCGCACGAAGCGGGGCACCCGCGCGGGATCGGCCGTCGCGAAGAGGTAGCCGCGCCGGTTCATGCGGAAGACGTTGCCGCTCTCGCGCGCCAGCTCCTCGAGCAGGTCGATGCTACGGTTCATGAGCGCCACCATGTCGTCGCCCGGCCCCGGCCACCAGTTGCGATAGCACTCGGCGGACTTGTCGCTCGTGAGCGAGAGGGGCGGGCGCTCGTCCACGATCACGACGTCGGTGAGGCCGCGGCGGACGGCCAGGTGGTAGGCGGCGGCGATGCCGGCGATGCCGGCGCCGCAGATCACGACCTCGGCGGTGTTGGCGCTCATTCAGAGCCGCTTGCGCACGCGCGGGTCGAGCATGTCACGCAGGCCGTCGCCCAGCATGTTGACGCCGAGCACCGTGACGGCCAGGAACACGCCGGGGAACAGGATGTTGTGGGGGAAGATGCGGAACAGCGCGCGTCCCTCCGCCATGATGTTGCCCCACGTCGGCGTCTCCGACGGAATGCCCACGCCGAGGAAGGACAGGATCGCCTCCAGGAGGATCGCCGACGCGCAGCCGAACGTCGCCTGCACGATGAGCGGCGCCAGCGTGTTGGGCAGCACGTGGCGGACCAGCAGCGCGGGCGTGCGCGCGCCCAGCGCCACCGCCGCCTCCACGTAGGGCTCCTCGCGCAGCGAGAGCACGAGGGCGCGCACCAGCCGCACCACGCGCGGCACCTCGGGGATGACGAGCGCGAGGATGACGCTGCGCAGCCCCGCCCGCGAGACCGCCACCAGGCCGATGGCGAGCAGGATGGCCGGGATGGCCATGAGCCCGTCCATCACGCGCATGACGATGCCGTCGAGCCAGCGCAGGTAGCCGGCGAGCAGGCCGATGACGAGCCCGGCCAGCGCGCTCACCACCGCCACCGTCACGCCCACGATCAGCGAGATGCGCGCGCCGTACACCACGCGGCTATAGACGTCGCGCCCCAGCGTGTCGGTGCCCATCCAGAAGCGGAAGACGCGGGGCCGCCCCTCGTCGTCGCGGATCGTCAGCTCGGTGCCGGGCCGGCGGTTGCGCACGGCCGGATCGATCTGCGTGGGATCGGTGGTCGCCAGCAGGGGCGCCAGCACGGCCACCGCCACGACCGCCGCCATGATGGCGGTCCCGAGCACGGTGCTGCGGTTCGCCGGCCGCCTCAATAGCGGATTCGCGGGTCGAGGAACGTGTAGGAGAGGTCCACGAGCAGGTTGATCAGCACGTAGACGACCGAGAAGACCAGGATCACCGCCTGCACGGTCGGGTAGTCGCGCGCCAGCACGGCGTCCACGGTGAGACGGCCGAGGCCGGGGATGGCGTAGACCGACTCGGTCACGACCACCCCGCCGATCAGCACCGCGATGCCGACGCCGATGACGGTCACGATGGGCACCGCCGCGTTGCGCAGCACGTGGCGCACCAGCACCGGCAGCTCGGCCAGCCCCTTGGCGCGCGCGGTCCGCACGTAGTCGGCGTTGAGGACCTCCAGCACGCTGGCCCGCGTGATGCGCGCGATGAGCGCCACGAACACGACCGCCAGCGTCACGCTGGGCAGGATCAGCCGCTCCAGGAAGCCGCCGAGGCCGTCACTCACGCGCTGGTACCCCTGCACCGGTAGCCAGGCGAGCTCGATGGCGAACAGGTAGATGAGCAGGTAGCCGATGACGAACACCGGCACCGAGAAGCCGAGCACGGAGAAGCCCATCACCACCCGATCGAGCCAGGTGCCCCGGCGCCACGCCGCGAGCACGCCGAGCGGGATCGCCAGCGCCACCGTCAGCACGATCGTACTGGAGGCGAGCGCCAGCGTCGGCTCCACGCGCTCGAGGATCAGCGCGCTCACCTGCTTCTTGAAGAAGAACGACTCACCGAAATCGCCCCGCAGCAGGCGGCCGATCCAGATCACGAACTGCGTGACGAGGGGCCGGTCGAGCCCCAGCCGGGTCCGGATGGCGGCGACGTCCGCCGAGGTGGCGTTGTCGCCGGCGATGATGGCGGCGGGGTCGCCGGTGGTCAGGCGCAGGAGCAGGAAGACGACGACCGCCACCACCGCCATGACGGGAATGGTGGCGAGGAGGCGGCGCCCGATGTAGCCAAGCATGCGGGTGGCGGCTCCCGCCGCGCGGGCGGCGGGAGCCCCGGGAGCCGGCTACTTCTTGGTGACGTTCCAGAACACGGTGACCGGCGCCTCGAGGACGCCGTCCACGTTCTTGCGCAGCGCGAACGCCCCGTACCACTGCCCGAGCGGCACGTGGGTCGGGTACTGGATGGCGCGCAGCTGCACCGCCTCGGCGATCTGCTTCTGCTTGGGCACGCTGGTCTCGCGGGCGTAGGCGTCGCGCAGCCCCTCGATGTCCTTGTCGCACGGCCAGCCGAACATCGCCTTCTCGCACGAGGCGTTGAAGAAGCCGGCCATGACCGGATCGAGGATGTCGGCAGCCACCCAGGAGGTCAGGAAGGCGTTCCAGCCGCCCGCCGCGATCGGCTCGCGCTTGGCCCGGCGCGCGACCAGCGTCTGCCAGTCCATGTCCTGCATGTCCACCTTCATGCCGGCCTTCTCCATGAGCGACTTTGCCACGGGGGCCAGGTTGTTCAGCACCGCCAGGTCGGTCGAGTGCATGAGCACCACCGGGGTGCCGTCGTAGCCGCCCTCCTTGAGGAGGGCCTTGGCCTTCGTCATGTTGGACTCGAGCAGACCGCCGTCCATCCCTTTGCTCGTGAAGTTGGGCGAGCCGCACGGGAAGAACGACTTGCATGTCTTGTAATAGGCGGGGTCGCCGATGACGGCCTTGAGGAACTCCTCCTGGTTGAACGCGTACATCACCGCCTGGCGGATCTTCACGTTGTCGAAGGGCTTGTGGAGCGTGTTGAACCGGAACGTGAATTGGTTGCCGAGCGGGTTGGCGGTGAACAGGCGCACGTTGGGGTCGGCTTTGAGCACCGGATAGAGGTCGTGCGGCGGCGCTTCCAGCATGTCCACCTCGCCGGCCAGCAGCGCGTTCATCGCCGTCTGGTGGTCGGGGATCGCCTTCCACTCCACGCGGTCCACCTTCACCACCTTGCCGCCGGCCAGCCCCGAGGCCGGCTCCGGCCGCGGCTTGTACTTGTCGAACTTCACGTAGACGGTCTTGTCGCCGGGCTTCCACTCGTCCTTCTTGAACACGAAGGGGCCGGAGCCGGTGAAGTCGGCGATCTGCGTGTTGGGATCGGTGTCGGCCACCCGCTTGGGCATCATGAACGGCACGTTGGAGGACGGCTTGCCGAGCGCCCCCAGCACGAGGCCGGTCGGCGCGGTGAGGGTGACCTTGAAGGTGCGGGCGTCGACGACCTGCATCTCCTTGACGAACCCCATCATCTTCTGGCCCATCGAGTCCTTGGCCGCCCACCGCTTGATGGACGCCACGCAGTCCTCGGCGGTCACCGGCTTGCCGTCGTGCCAGAGCAGGCCGTCGCGCAGGTGCATCGTGTAGGTGAGTTTGTCCGCGCTCAGGTCGTACTTGTCCACCATCTGCGGCTTGATCTCGCCCTTGGCGTCCATCGCGAAGAGCGTGTCGTAGATCATGTAGCCGTGGTTGCGCACGATGTAGGCGGTGGTCCAGATGGGGTCGAGGATCTTGAGGTCCGAGTGCATCACCACGCGCAGCGTGCTCTCGGCCGCGGCGGCCGGAGCGGCGACAGCGACGACGGCGGCGAGCACGAGAGCGGCGAGAGCGAGAACACGTCGCGATGGGCTCATTGGGCTCCTCCTCGAAGCGGACCGGGCTGACACGGCGGTGTGCGGTGGGCCAAGACATACCCCAGCCCGTGCGACCTTGTCAACGCGCCCGCCCTCGGAGGGGGATGCTAAGATCGCGACCACTTCGGTCTCGAGGAGACGGCGAGCATGGACGCAGAGCTCTGGCGCTGGGACGCGACGGCCCTGGCCGCCGCCATTCGCACGGGAAAGATCTCGAGCCGCGAGGCGACGCAGTCGGTGCTGGCGCGCCTTCAGGCGGTGAACCCGAAGCTCAACGCCGTCACGGTGGTGCTGGCCGAGGCGGCGCTGGCCGCTGCCGATCGCGCCGACGCCGCGCTGCGCCGTGGCGAGACGCCCGGGCGGCTGCACGGCGTGCCGGTGACGATCAAGGAGAACGTGGACCAGGAGGGGCAGGCGACGACCAACGGCGTCGTCGCCTTCCGCGACGTGATCGCGAAGATCGACAGCCCGCCGGTGGCGGCCTGGCAGCGCGCCGGCGCGGTGATCGTCGGGCGCACCAACACGCCGGCCTTCAGCCTGCGCTGGCACACCGACAACGACCTGCGCGGCCGCACCTTCAACCCCTGGCACCGCGACCGCACGCCCGGCGGCTCGAGCGGCGGCTGCGCGGCGGCGCTGGCCGTCGGCATCGCGCCGCTCGGCCACGGCAACGATCTCGGCGGCTCCGTGCGCTATCCCGCCTACTGCTGCGGCGTGGCCGGCATCCGCCCCACGCTGGGACGCGTCGCCGGCTACAACGCCACCGTGACGGAGGAGCGGCCGGTGGGCATGCAGCTCATGTCGGTGCAGGGTCCGCTCGCGCGGCGCGTGGCCGACGTGCGGCTCGGGCTGGCCGCCATGGCCGCGCGCGATCCGCGCGATCCGTGGTGGGCGCCGGCGCCGCTCGAGGGACCGCCCGTCGCGCGGCCGATCCGGGTGGCGCTGAGCGTGAACCCGTCGGGGCTCGGCGTGCATCCCGACGTCGCCGCCGCCGTGCGCGCGGCGGGCGCGGCGCTGGCCGCCGCCGGCTACGCCGTCGAGGAGGTGGAGCCGCCCGACGTGGCCGGCGCCGCGGTGTGCTGGTCGACGATCGTGGTCAACGAGATGCGCCACGTGACCCAGCCCTACATCCGCAAGCACGGTGGAAGCGACATCAACCGCTCGCTCGACTTCACGCTGGCGGGCACCCCCGACGTGGACCTCGCCGGCTACATGAAGGCGCTCGCCGAGCGCACGCGGCACGTGCGCGACTGGATGCTCTTCCTCGAGCGCTACCCGCTGGTGGTCGGCCCCGTCTCGACGGAGCCGCCGTTCGAGGTCGGCTTCGACACGACGAGCCTCGCCCGCGCCACCGCGGTCTACGTCGCCCAGCGGCTGCTGCTGGCCGTCAACCTGCTGGGCCTGCCGGCCACCGCGGTGCCGGTCGGCCGCGCCGGCGGCCTGCCGCAGGGCGTGCAGGTCATCGGCGCGCGCTACCGGGAGGACCTCACGCTCGACGCCGCCGAGGTGATCGAGGCGCGCCACGGCCTGCCCACGCCGATCGAGCCGGCGCCCTGATGCCCACCAAGTCCGCCGTCCGCACCGACAAGGCGCCGGCGCCGTTCCAGGGCGCGCCCTACTCGCAGGCCATCCGCTGCGGCGACTTCGTCTTCGTCTCCGGCCAGCTCCCGCTCTCCCCGGCCGGCGAGGTCGTCGGCACGACGATCGAGGAGCAGACCGAGCAGGTCTTCCGCAATATCAAGGCCATCCTGGAAGCGAGCGGCAGCGGCCTCGGCCGGATCGTGAAGACGACGGTGTTCCTCGTGGACTTCGCCGATTTCGCGGCGATGAACGAGGTCTACCGCAAGCACGTCGGCGACGTGCCGCCCGCGCGCTCGACCGTATCCGTCAAGGACTTCCCGCGCGGCGCCCGCATCGAGATCGAGGCGATCGCCAGCGTCTGACGGCTGCCGCTACGAGGAGAGGTTCTCGAGTCGGGTCCCACGCCCCGCCCGGAAGGCCGATCGGGCTTCGGCAACGCGTCGCAGGAACTCCGGGTGATGCTCGAGGCGATAGTCGAACCAATCTTCCTCGGTCTCGAATCCGATCAGCAGCCCGGCCGGCTTCCCGTGGCGCGTGATGACGATGTCCTGCGATCCCGCCAGGCGCAGAAATCGCGACAGGTCATCCTTCACCTCGGCCAGCGCCACCCGGCGCATCCGGCGTGCCGTGTTCGGCGAGCCACCGTGACGCTTCGGCCTTCGTGACGACCGCGAGGACCTGGACGGCTTCAGACGTGACGTCATAGAAGACTCGCACCTCCCCGACCCGGAGCCGAAATTGCGGTTGCCTCAATCCGCGAAGGCGCTTGATCCGGCTCCTGCTCACGCGGGTCGGCTCGTATCGTAAATGCCGCTCCAGAGCGTCTCGGACTTCGGCGCGCCGAAAGGCCGGCAAGGCCCGGAACGCCGTGACGGCAACCGGAGCCAGGATGACCTCGTAGCGCATCTGGCCAGAATATAGCCAGATTCAGGCCATCACGTCAAATCAACGAGTTGACGAGCTCCATCAGCCGCCCGAGCGTGGCCAGCCGGGCCTCCAGCGTGGCGCCGGCGGGATCGACGCGCAGCGTGGTGATGCCGCTGGCACGGTAGACGCGCAGCCGCTCGCGCACCATCGCGTCGGTGCCGAGCAGGTTGGCCTTCAGCGCCATCTCGTCGGGCACGCGGGCGGCGGCCTCGTCGCGCTTGCCCGCGAGCCAGAGCCGCTGCACCTCGAGGGCGGCGTCGGCGTAGCCGGCGCGCTTGAAGGCGTCGTTGTAGAAGTTGTGCTGGCGCGAGCCCATCGCGCCCAGCGTGAACGCCAGGCCGGGCTTGCGCGCGGCGACCAGCCGCTCGACGTCGTCGCCGAACGCCACCGCACCGCCCGCCTGCAGATCGAGCTGGGCGAGCGAGCGGCCGGCGCGCCCGGCCCCGGCCTCGATGTGATCGAAGAAGATCCGGGCGTGGTCGGGCATGAACGACGTGCCGAGCCAGCCGTCGGCGACCTCGCCGGTCAGCTCGAGGCCGCGCGGCGAGAGGGTGGCGAGGTAGATCGGGATGTCGGGGCGCGGCTGCGCGGAGGAGCGCAGCGCCTTGCCCTCGCCGCCCGGCCGCGGCAGCTCGTAGACCTCGCCCTTGAACGCGACGCGCTCGCCGCGGATCGCGCGGCGCACGATCTCGACGACCTCGCGCATGCGCGTGAGCGGCCGCTCGAAGGGCAGGCCGTGCCACCCCTCGATCACCTGGGGGCCGCTGACGCCGAGGCCGAGCACGAAGCGGCCGCCCGACATCGAGGCCAGGCTGAGCGCGGTCATCGCCACCAGCGCGGGCGTGCGCGTGCCGGCCTGCATGATCCCCGCGCCGAGGCGGATGCGCGCGGTGCGGGCGGCCATGAACGCCAGCGGGGTGGCGGCGTCGAGCCCCCACGACTCGTGCGACCACACGCAGTCCACGCCCAGCCGCTCGGCCTCGACGACGTAGGTGGCGGCCTGCTCCCAGTCCTCGTTGGCTTCCAGCCGAAGGCCGATGGCGACGCGCATCAGAGGGCGGCGGCGACCTTGTCGAGCTGCCCGGCGTGATCGAGGTCGTGCAGCCGCATGAACAGCAGCGTCTCGCGCCAGGTGAGCGCGCCGAAGAACGGATGCGGGATCGTCGCCTCCAGCCGCGCCATCGGATGCGAGCTCCGCACGCGCTGGAAGAGCGCGGTGCGGTCGCGCTCGAGCAGCCCCCACCATTCGTCGAGCGGGCGCGGCGTGGTGTCGCGCGCGGCGACGTCCCTCGGCGTTCCCGGCGGCTGGCCGTCGATGATCCGCACGATGGCGCCGCCGAAGTGGCGGCCCGCCTCCACGACGTGGGCCATCACCTCGTTGGCGCTCCACTCCTGGGGCGCCGGGCGCTCGGCGAAGCGGACGGCCGGCACCGCGGCGGCCGCCGCGCGCAGCCGGCCCATCGCCTCCTGCACCCGGCCGATGATCTGCTCGGGCGAGAGCTTCGCACCCTGCGCCGTCAGGTAGCCGCGGATGCGCGCCTGCTCGTCGGTCATGGGCGTGACTTCAGCACGAATTTCTGCGCGCGCTTGCCGGTATCCACCTCGGTCGTGTAGATGTTGCCGGCGGCGTCCACCGCCATGTTGTGGATCCAGTGGAACTGCCCGGCCTGCCGGCCGTTGCGGCCGAACCGCCCGACGATCCGCCCGCTCTCGCGCAGCAGCATCCACACGTGGTTGTTCTCGCCGTCGGCGTCGTAGAGGTGGGTCTGCGCCGCGTCCGTCGAGAGATCCACGTCCCACGTCGAGCCGTTGCCGCGCGTCTCCGGCGCCACGAAGAACTCCTTCACGTAGGAGCCGTCCTTGCGGAAGACCTGGATGCGGTTGTGCATCCGGTCGCAGACGTAGAGGAGGCCGTCGCGCGAGAGGCGCACGCAGTGCACCGGGTTGCCGAACGGCTTCACGCTATGGTCGCCGGGCGGCCGGCCGTTGGCCCCCCAGTGGCGCTTGTACGCCCCGGTGTCGGCGTCGAAGACGATCACGCGGTGGTTGCCGTAGCCGTCGGCCACGAACAGCTCGCGGGTGGCGGGATCCACGACCACGTTGGCGGGGCGATTGAGGTGGTGGGTGTCGGTGTCGTTGCCGACGACGCCCGGCTCGCCGATCTTCATCAGGAACTTCCCGTCGCGCGTGAACTTGAGGATCATGCCGTCCTTGGGGCCGTTGCCGGCGATCCACACGTCGTCGCGGTCGTCCACGTAGATGCCGTGCTCGTTGTCCGGCCACGGATGCCCGTGCCCGGGGCCGCCCCACGACGCGACGAGGCCGCCGTGGGCGTCGAACTCCAGCACCGGCGGCGCCGGCTTGCAGCAGAGCGAGCGGGGCGGCGTCAGGGTGGCGCCGCGCTCGTCCTCGGTGAGGCTCTTGGGCCGCTGCACGACCCAGACGTGATCGCCCTTGGTGGCCACGCCCGCCGCCTGCCCCATCAGCCAGTCGTTCGGCAGCGGCTTGGGCCAGAAGGGATCCACCTCGAACACGGGCGCGTCGCCGACCGCCGCCGAGGCGCCGAGTCGCGCCAGCGCGGCCAGCCCCAGCACGATTCCGAGCGCGAGCACACTCTTGCGCAGCATGACCGGTCCCCCTCGCGCGGCGAGCCTAGGACGGTGAGGTCATGGGGTCAAGCGCGCGATTGCGGCCACCATCGAATGCGCCTATCCTGCCCGACCATGACCACGCCGACGGCCACGAGCCGCGCCCGCGACGTCGCCTACCAGCTCCATCCGTTCACCCACCTCGGCCGCCACGAGAGCGAGGGGCCGCTGGTCATCACGAGCGGCAAGGGCGTGTACGTGTACGACGAGTCCGGCCGCGAATATCTGGAAGGGATGGCCGGCCTGTGGTGCACCGCGCTCGGCTTCGGCGAGACGCGGCTGGCCGAGGCGGCGGCGCGGCAGCTGCGGACGCTGCCCTACTACCACCAGTTCGGCGGCAAGGCCAACGACGTGGCGATCACGCTGGCCGAGCGGCTCGTCCGCCTCATGCCGGTGCCGATGTCGAAGGTCTTCTTCAGCAACTCCGGCTCGGAGGCCAACGAGACGGCGGTCAAGCTCGTCTGGTACTACAACAACGCCCGCGGCCGCCCCCGCAAGAAGAAGATCATCGCGCGCCAGCGCGCGTATCACGGCACCACGATCGCGGCCGCCAGCCTCACCGGCATCGCCGCCTCGCACCGCGACTTCGACCTGCCGATCCCCCAGGTGCGTCACGCCGACTGCCCGTACTTCTACCGGTACGGCAAGCCCGGCGAGACGGAGGCACAGTTCGCGACGCGGCTGGCCGAGAGCCTCGACGCGCAGATCCAGCGCGAGGATCCCGACACGGTGGCGGCGTTCATCGCCGAGCCGGTCATGGGCGCTGGCGGCGTGCTGGTGCCGCCCGCCACCTACTTCGACCAGGTGCAGGCCGTCTTGAAGAAGCACGACGTGCTGCTGATCGCCGACGAGGTCATCTGCGGCTTCGGCCGCACCGGCCGCATGTTCGGCACCGAGACGTTCGGGCTGCGCCCCGACATCATGACGATGGCCAAGGCGATCACCTCCGGCTACCTGCCGCTCTCGGCCACCGTGATCTCCGAGGAGATCTACCGCGCGTGCGTCGGCCAGAGCGACAAGCTCGGCGTCTTCGCCCACGGCTACACCTACACCGGCCACCCCGCCGCGTGCGCCGTCGCGCTCGAGAGCCTCGACATCTACGCGGAGCGCGACCTGCTCGGCCACGTGGCGCGCGTCGGGCCGCGGCTGCAGGACGGCCTGCGCCGGCTGGCCGGCCACCCGCTGGTGGGCGACGTGCGCGGCGTGGGGCTGGTGGCCGGCGTCGAGCTCGTCCCCGACAAGCCGGGGCGCGGCACGTTCGAGCCGCCCGCCACCGCCGGCGCGCTGCTCGTCGCCCGCGCCCAGGCCCACGGCCTGATCGTGCGCAACCTGCAAGATACGATCTCGGTCTGCCCGCCGCTGATCATCACCGAGCCGGAGGTGGACGAGCTGCTGCGGCGGCTGGGCCGCGCGCTCGACGAGACGGCCGAGGCGCTGGCCCCCCGCTGATGGCCCGCGCCCGTCCGGGCGGCTGGGATCCCGCCGCGTCGCTGCGCCGCGTCCTCTGCATCGCGGCGCACCCCGACGACCTCGAGTTCACGGTCGCCGGCAGCGTCGCCCGCTGGGCGCGGCAGGGACGCCACGTCACGTTCTGCCTCGTCACCAGCGGCGGCGCCGGCGTCAACGAGCACACGCCGTCGAGCGACGGGCTCATCCCCCTCCGCGAGCGCGAGACGCGGGCGGCCGCCCGTATCCTCGGCGTGCGGGACGTCGTCTTCCTCGGCTACGAGGACGGCACGCTGGAGCCGACGCTGGCAATGCGCCGCGACCTCGCGCGCGTCATCCGCCGCGCGCGGCCCGACGTGGTGGTGTGCGGCGACCCCACGGTGCGCTACTACGGCGGCGAGTACCTCAACCACCCCGACCACCGCGCGGCGGCCAGCGCCGCGCTCGACGCGGTGTTCCCGTCGGCGGAGACGCGCGCGATCTTCCCCGAGCTGCTGGCGGAGGGGCTCGAGCCGCACAAGGTCAAGCAGGTGCTCATCACCGGCTCCCTCGCGCCCGACGTGTTCGTGGACGTCGGGCGCACGCTCCGGACCAAGTGCCGCGCGCTGAAGGCGCACGCCTCGCAGGTCGGGAAGGGCGCGTGGGTGGATCAGCTCCTGGAGGGATGGGCCGCGCGCGACGGCAAGCGCGGCGGCCTCCGCCACGCCGAGGCGTTCAAGCGGATGGTGCTGGGCTAGCGAAACGCGGCGATCAGCTCCTCGAACGCCTGCATCTGGCCGCCGCGGGTGGAGGACGGCACCAGGATCACCGTGCGCACGCCGGCCGCCCGCCACGCCTCCACGCCGTCGCGAACCTCCGTCTTCGGGCCGAACAACGTGACGTCCCGCAGCCAGCGGTCGGACATCGCCGCGCGCACGCCGTCCTCGTCGCCGCGCGCGATCGCGGCGCGCGCCGCCGCCATCTCCTCCGCGTAGCCCGCCTCGATCCAGTAGTTCTGGTAGTTCGGCAGCTTCACGTAGGACGTGAGCGTCTTACGCATCACCGCTCCGGCGGCCGCGCGGTCGTCGTCGATGCAGGTCGGGATCATGTCACCGATGAAGAAGTCCGGGCTCGTGCGCGTCGGCGAAGGCAGCCGGGAGAGCGACGTCGCCATGTGGGAGCGCGCCCCGTTGGCCCAGACGCACCCCTCGGCGATCTCCCCGGCCAGCTCGACCATGCGCCGGCGCAGCGTGGCCAGCGTGATCGGCGGCAGCGCGCCGACCTGGGGCGCGGCCGCCCGTACGTCGGCGACGAACGTGCGGACGTCGTCGAGCGGCTTGCCGACCCGCAGCCCGAGTCGCCGGTGCATCGGCCCGTGGCTCACGCCGACGCCAAAGCGGAACCGGCCGCCCGACAGCTCGTGGATGACCGCGGCGGTCTGCGCGTAGTCGACGGCGTGACGCGTGTAGATGTTGGCGATGCTGGTGCCGAGCGCGATCGTGCGGGTGACGAGCGCGAGGGCGTGGCAGAGCCCCAGCCCGTCGCCCGGGCTCGGGCAGTAGATCCCGCCGAACCCCTCCGTCTCGAGACGCTGGGCGAGATCGAGGGTGGCGCGCCGGCGGCCGGCGACGGCGACGAGGCTGACGGCCGGCTTGCCCGTCATCGCCGCCGGCGCGGCTCAGTCATCACGGCGGGCGGCGGCGCCGACCGAGGCGGGCACCGGCTCCCCGCCGGCGAGACGGCGCGCCCGTCGGGCCCGCAGCATCCCCAGCCGGTCCATGTAGATGTAGAGGACCGGCGTGATGTAGAGGGTCAGCAGCTGGGAGACGACGAGGCCGCCGACGACGGCGAGGCCGAGTGAGCGGCGGGCGTCGGCGCCCGCGCCGATCCCGAGCGCGATCGGCAGGGTGCCGAGCAGCGCCGCCATCGTCGTCATCATGATCGGCCGGAAGCGCAGCAGGCAGCCGCGGTAGATCGCCTCGGCGGGCGGCGTGCCGCCGCGCTCGGCCTCCAGCGCGAAGTCGATCATCATGATCGCGTTCTTCTTCACGATGCCCACCAGCATGATGATCCCGACGAAGCCGTACACGTTCAGCTCGGAGCCGAAGAGCACGAGGGTGAGCAGCGCGCCGGCCGCCGCCGGCAGCAGGCCGGCGAGGATCGTGAGCGGGTGGACGAAGCTCTCGTAGAGGATGCCGAGCACGATGTAGATGATGATGACCGTGACGAGGAGCAGCACGCCCTGCCCCTTGAGCGAGGCCTGGAACGCCTGGGCGGTGCCCTGGGGAGCCATCGCGAGGGTGGCGGGCAACCGCAGCTCGCGCTTGGCCTGCTCGACCTGGGCGAGCGCCTCGTCGAGGGAGACGCCCGGCCGCAGGTTGAACGAGATCGTCACCGACGGCAGCTGGCCGAGGTGCGTGATCGTCAGCGGCCCGACGGTGGGCGTGAGGCGCGCCACCGCGTCGATCGGCACCAGCTTGCCGCTCGACGAGCGGATGTAGAGCATCGACAGCGCGGTGGCGTCCTTCTGGTACTGCGGGTCCAGCTCGAGGATCACCCAGTACTGGTTGGACGGGGTGTAGATCGTCGAGACCTGCTTGGAGCCGTAGGCGCTGTAGAGCGCGTTCTCGATCTGGGCCGGCGTCACGCCCAGCGCGGAGGCGCGGTCACGGTCGATCTGCACCGTGAGCTGCGGCGTGGAGATCTGCAGATCGGTGTTGACGTCGATCAGGGCGGGCAGCTCGCGGAGCTTCTGGAACAGCAGCGGCGCCCACTGGTAGAGCTCGGCGAGATCGGTGTCCTGGAGCGTGTACTGGTAGACCGCCTTGGTGAGGTTGCCGCCGATCCGGATCGTGGGCAGGTTCTGGAGGTAGGCGTTCATCCCCGGCACCGCCGCCAGCTTGGGGCGGATCTCCGCGATCACCTTCTCGACGTCGGGCCGCTGCGCGCGCGGCTTGAGGCGAACGAACACGCGGCCGGTGTTGGGGTTCGGGTTGATCGGGCTCGCCCCGATGGACGACATGAACGAGTCCACGTAGGGATCGGCGAGCAGGACCCGGGCCACCGCCTGCTGGTGCTCCTTCATCGCCTCGAACGACACGTCCTGGGCGGCCTCGGTGAAGCCGAAGAACTGGCCGGTGTCCTCGTTGGGGATGAACCCCTTGGGGATGACGTAGAAGAGGGCGAGGCTCGCCACCGCGGTCGCGAGGAGCGTGGCCATGGTCGTGACCCCGTGCCGGAGGGTCCACTGCAGCGTCCGGTCGTAGAGGCGCAGCATCCCGTCGAAGGCGCGCTCGGACAGCAAGTACAGACGGCCGTGGGAGTGGCCGGGCGGGCGCAGGAAGCGGCTGCAGAGCATCGGCGTCAGCGTGAGCGAGACGAACCCCGAGATCAGCACGGCCACGCCGATCGTCACCGCGAACTCGTGCAGCAGCCGCCCCACCACCCCGCCCATGAACAGCACCGGGATGAAGACGGCGGCGAGCGAGAGCGTCATGGACAGGATCGTGAAGCCGATCTCGCGGGCACCCTTCAGGGCGGCCTCCATGCGCGGCATGCCCGCTTCCATGTGGCGCACGATGTTCTCGAGCATGACCACCGCGTCGTCCACCACGAAGCCGACACACAGCGTGAGCGCCATGAGCGAGATGATGTCCAGCGTGTAGCCGAGCACGTACATGACGGCGAAGGTGCCGATGATCGACATCGGCACCGCCAGGCTGGGGATCACCGTCGCCGACAGGTTGCGCAGGAACAGGAAGATGACGAGGACGACCAGCGCGATGGCCAGGAGCAGCGTCATCTCCACGTCGTGGACCGAGTTCCGGATGGCCACCGAGCGGTCGTAGAGGGTCACCAGGTTCATCGCGGCGGGCAGCGCCTCGCGGAAGGCCGGCAGCAGCGTGTGGATGCTGTCCACGATCTCGACGGTGTTGGTGCCGGGCTGCCGCTGGATGGCGAGGATCACCGCACGCTCGCCGCGGTACCACGAGGCGACCTTGTCGGTCTGGACGCTGTTGATGATGCGGCCGAGCTCCTCCAGCCGGACCGGTGAGCCGTTGCGATAGGCGACGATGACCGGCCGGTAGGCGTCGGCGTCCATCAGCTGCCCGGTGGCCTGCAGCGTCACCGCCTGGTGCTGGCCGTACAGCGTGCCCGTCGGCAGGTTCACGTTGGCGGCGGCCACCGCCTGCTCGACCTCGTCGATGCCGATGCCGCGGGTGGCGAGCGCGCGCGGATCGACCTGCACGCGCACCGCGTACTTCTGCGAGCCGAACACCTGCACCTGGGCCACCCCGTTGATGGTGGAGATGCGCTGGGCGAGGAACGTCTGCGCGTAGTCGTCCACCTGGTAGAGCGGCAGCGTCAGCGAGCTCAGCGCCAGGTAGAGCACCGGCTGGTCGGCCGGGTTCACCTTCTGGTAGGTCGGCGGCGTCGGCATGCCGGGCGGCAGCAGCGGCGCCGCCTTGGTGATGGCGGCCTGCACGTCCTGGGCGGCGGCGTCGATGGACCGGTCGAGCGAGAACTGGACGGTGATCTGGGTGATGCCGAGCGCGCTCGACGAGGTCATCGAGTCGATGCCGGCGATCGTGAGGAACTGCTTCTCGAGCGGCGTCGCCACCGCCGAGGCCATCGTCTCCGGGCTGGCGCCGGGCAGCGCGGCCTGCACCTGGATCGTCGGGAAGTCCACGTTGGGCAGATCGCTCACCGGCAGCAGGCGGAAGCCCATGACGCCGAAGAGCAGGATCGCCGCCATCAGCAGCGTGGTGAGGACGGGGCGGCGGATGAAGAGGTCGGTGCTCATGCCGGCTTCTTGATGTCCACCTTGGCGCCGGGGACGAGGCGAAGCTGGCCGTCGGTCACGACGCGCTCACCCGCCTTCAGCCCTTTGCCGATGACCATCTCGGTGGCCAGGCGCCGCGCCACCTCCACCGGCCGCAGCTCCACCGTGGCATCCGCCTTCACGACGAACACGTACGTCCCGTTCTGGCCGCTCTGCACGGCCTGCGAGGGCAGCACCAGGACGTTGGGCTCGGTCGTCAGGGTCAGCGTCACGTCGGCGTACTGGCCCGGCCACAGGACGTTGTCGGCGTTGGCGAAGGTGGCCTTGAGCTGGATGGTGCCGGTGGTGGTGTCCACCGTGTTGTTGACGAAGGTCACCTCGCCCGGGGTCGCCGTCTGCTTCTGCTGGGTGGGGGCGGCCTGCACCGCCAGCGGGCCGAGCGCGCGGTACTTCTTGACGTCGGCGAGGAGCTGCTGGGGCAGCGCGAACGACACGTAGACCGGGTGGACCTGGTTGATGGTGACGACGCCGTTGTCGTCGTTGGCCTTCACCACGGTGCCGACGAACGCGGTGGCGTTGCCGGTGCGACCGTCCATCGGCGCGCGAAACACCGTGTAGCTGAGCTGCACGCGGGCGCTGTCCACCACCGCCTCGTCGGCCCGGATCACCGCCCGCGCGTTCTCGACGGTCGCCTCGGCGGCGTTGAGCGCCGCGCGCGCGTTCTCGATGGCGGCCTGATCGGCGCGCGTGACCGCGTCCATGGCGGCCATGTTGGTGCGGATCTGATCGTACTGCTCGCGCGCCACGAGCTCCTTGTCCACCAGCTCGCGATAGCGGCGCTCCTGGACGCGCGCGTTGTCCATCTGCGCCATGTCGCGGTTCAGGTTGGCCTCGGCCTGGGACACCTCGGCCTGCCGCTGCTTGGACGCCGCCTCGGCCTGCCCCAGCGCGGCGCGGTCGCGCGCGACGTTGGCCTCGGCCTGGCGCAGCGTCGCCTGGAACGGCCGCTGGTCCAGGGTGAACAGCACCTGGCCCCGGCGGACGTCGTCGCCCTCCTTGAAATGGACGCGCTCGACCTGGCCGTTGACGAGCGACTTCAAGATCACGCTCGTGTACGGCTGCACGGTGCCGATGGCGCTGAGCTGCACCGGCACGTCGCGCTGCGCGACCTCGGCGACCGTCACCGGGACCGGCGGCCGGCCGCCCGACCGGGCCTGGCCGGCGGCGCGGTCGGAGCAGGCCGCCAGCGGCAGCGCCGCCAGCGCGACGAGGGCGAGGCCGCGACGCGCGCCCGGCGTCATCGCCGGCTCCCCCCGGGACGCGTCAGGGCCGCCTCCACGAGCGCCTCCAGCCCCTCGATGGCCTGCGCCCGCTGGCCGGACGTCATGCGCGTCACCACCCGCTCCAGCCCTTCCATGCGGGCCGCTTTCAGATCGTGGGCGATCTCGGCGCCCCGCCGCGTGAGCTCCAGCACCCAGGCGCGGCGGTCGGCCGGATCGTCCGCGCGCTGCATGAACTGCTTCTCCTCGAGGCGGTCCACGGTGTGGGTCACCGCCGGCAGCGTCACCGCGAAGGCCTTGGCCACGTCGCCCATGTGGCAGCCGGGATTGTCGTCCACGTAGAACAGGACCTGGGACTGCGCGTAGGTCAGGTCGAGGGGCGAGGACTTCTGCCAGAGGAGCTGGCGGAAGGTGGTGGAGCCCAGCGCGTTGAGCAGCTCGAGCAGCCGCTCGGCGTCGCGGGTGACCGGGCGCAGGGGCGGGCGGCGGCGGGGCATCATAGGCCCGCTACGGTACAGGGGGTAAATAGTTAAGTCAATAAAGGGTCGCCGCGTCCCCGCCGCCTCCGGGCCAGAGGCCCGGCTGCGGTAGGATGGGCCGGCCAACCCCGATCCCGGAGGAAATCGCATGGAGCTCGACGCCGTCCTGCGCACCACGTTCTCCGCCCGCGAGTTCACCAGCGATCCGCTGGACGACGCCACGCTCTACCGGATCCTCGACCGCGCGCGCTTCGCCCCCAGCGGCGGCAACCGCCAGGGGTGGCGCGTCGTGGTCGTGCGCGACCGGGCCACCCGCGAGGCGCTGTCCGCGCTGAACCTGCCGGCCGCCCGGCGCTACGCCGCGCAGATCGCCAACGGCGAGAGCCCGTGGAACACGATCGACCCGCCGCGGGTGGACGCCGCCACCATCGAGCGCACCACGCCGCCCGCGCGCCTGCTCGAGTCCGTCCTCCGGGCGGCGGTGGTGCTGGTGATCGGCGTGGATCTCAAGGTCGTCGCCTCCACCGACGCCGAGCTCCGGCGCGTGGGCGTGATCAGCGGCGCGTCCATCTACCCGTTCGCGTGGAACGTGCTGCTGGCCGCGCGCCAGGAGGGGTACGCCGGCACCATCACCACGCTGGCCGTCGCCCAGGAGCCGAAGATCCAGCTTCTGCTCGGCATCCCGTCGCACGTCGCCGTCGCCGCCGTCATGCCGCTGGGCCGGCCGGTGAAGCAGCTCACGAAGCTCAAGCGCAAGCCCGTCGAGGAGTTCGCGACGCTCGAGCGCTGGGGCGGCACGCCGCTGCGCGGCTGAGGACGAAGGCACCATGGCCAGATTGGCAGGCAAGGTCGCGGTCATCACCGGCGGCGCGAGCGGGATCGGCGAGGCCACCGTGCGCCTCTTCGTCGCCGAGGGCGCGTCGGTCGTCGTCGCCGACATCCAGGACGAGCGCGGTCGCCGGCTGGCCGGCGAGCTCGGCGCCCGCGCGGCGTACCGGCGCACCGACGTGAGCCGCGAGGCCGACGTGCAGGCGGCGATCGCCGAGGCGGTGCAGCGCTTCGGCCGCCTCGACTGCCTCTTCAACAACGCCGGCGCCGGCGGCGTCACCGGCGGGATCGAGGAGATCGCGGTGGCCGGCTTCGACGAGACGCTCGGCGTGCTGCTGCGCGGCGTCTTCCTCGGCATGAAGCACGCCGCCCCGGTGATGAAGCGCCAGGGCGCCGGCTCGATCATCAGCACCGCGAGCGTGGCCGGCCTGCGCGCGGGATTCGGGCCGCACGTCTACAGCGCCGCGAAGGCCGCCGTCATCCACCTCACACGCACGGTGGCCATGGAGCTGGGCGAGCACAACGTTCGCGTCAACTGCATCTGCCCGGGCGGGATCGCCACGCCGATCTTCGGCCAGGCCTTCGGCCTCTCGGGCGAGAAGGCCGACGCAATCGTGCCGCTCATGAAGGGCGTGCTGGAGCACATGCAGCCGATCAAGCGCTCGGGGCTACCCGAGGACATCGCGCACGCCGCGCTCTGGCTCGCCGGCGACGACTCGACCTTCGTGAACGGCGACGCCCTCGTCGTGGACGGCGGCCTCAGCGGCGGGCGGATGTGGTCGGAGAACCAGCAGCGCCGCGCGGCGCTGCGCCAGGCCCTCGGGCTTGAGGCTGATTAGTCAGATGGGGGCCACGCTTAGGTCACTCAGGCCCGTGAGCACCCCGCCGGCGGTCGAGTTCTCGCTCCCGCTTGACCTTGTCCCCAGGGGCCGGGTTTAGGCTGCGGTTACATGAGACGAGACGGCCTGCTGATCGGTGATGTGGCGCGGCGTACGGGCACGACCCGGAAGGCTCTGCGGCTGTACGAGGCTGGTGGCATCTTGCCGCCACCCCGGCGCACCCCCTCTGGCTACCGCGTCTATGACGCGAAGACGCTGGAGCTTCTCGCGTTCGTTCGGCAAGCGCAGCGGCTCGGGTTCACGCTCGACGAGATCAAGGACATCGTCGCCATAAAGCGCGCTGGGCGCGCGCCGTGCCCCCACGTCCGCGAACTGGTGCAGCGGAAGGCCGAGGAGTTGGACCAGCGATTGGCTGACCTGAAGCAAGGACGGGATCGCCTTCGCGGTCTGCTCAGCGGCTGGCGCTCGACACGAACCGGCGGGGCGGCAGTCTGCGCTCACATTGAAGGAGCCGGGCGGTCGAAGCTCAACAACGAAGGGAGGACGAGATATGGACAACGTGAAGATGTCCCTGTGTCCGATGTGCGATCAATGCCCCGAAGTCGAGATCGCCGGTGACGAAGTGCGGATCGGCGAAGCCGACAACCTCGCAATCCTGAAGAAGGGCGAGTGGAACGTCCTCGTAGACCTGATCCAGTCGGGACGACTCACGCGCCTACCTTAGAAGCGCCGCTCGCGCCGTGCCTACGTCGGCCAGTGACCCCCACTCTTCGCGACGTCGGCGTCGTGCTCGCCGACGGCGGGCGGGGCGCGGCGGATGCCGGGACGGGCGCCGTCGAAGGACAGCGGCAGCGCGACGAGCGAGAAGTCGTCGCCGGGGACCGGCTGGATCATGTCGAGCGCGGCGGTCTGCGGATGCGCGGCCGCCTCCGGCAGGCTGTTGATGACCGCGCACGGCACCCCCTCGGCCTCCAGCCGGTCGATCCAGTCGCCCTTGCTGCGCGTGAGGAAGATGCGCTCGACCTCGGCGAGCAGCGCGTCCTTGTGCTCGACCCGCGCGGCGTTGGTGGCGAAGCGCGGATCCTTCGGCCACTCGGGATGGCCGAGCACCCCCGCGAGCTTCACGAAGAGGCGGTCGTTGCCGGCGGCGACGATGAGCGGGCCGGTCTTCGTCTCGAACGACTGGAAGGGCACCACGCGGTTGCTGCCGGTGCGGTGGCGCTCGGGCACGGTGCCGGAGGTGCGGAAGCTCGCGTAGTGGCCCTTGAGCCACGCCAGCCCGGTCTCGAAGAGCGAGGCGTCCACGACGCCGCCGCGGCCGGTGGCGGCGCGCCGCACGAGGGCGCCGAGCACGCCCATCGCCGCCCACATGCCGGTGCCGTAGTCGAGGATCGACGTCCCGATCCGCGTCGGCGGCCCGCCCTCGTCGCCGTTCATCATCATGAGGCCGGAAAACGCCTGCACCATCGGCTCGTAACCCGGCTTGAGCCGGAGCGGCCCGGTGTGGCCGAACGCCCACACCGAGCAGTACACGAGACGCGGATGGCGCGCGGTGAGGTCGGCGGCGCCGAGGCCGAGCGCCTCCAGCGAGCCGGGCTTGAGGTTCTGCACGAGCACGTCGGCCTCGGCGATGAGCGGCAGCAGCCGCGCGACGGCGGCGGGGTCCTTGAGGTCCACGCTGATCGAGCGCTTGTTGGCGTTGACGGCGAGGTAGCCGGGCGACACGCCCTTGTGGAAGGGCGGCCCCCAGCGCCGCGCGTCGTCGCCCTCCGGCCGCTCGACCTTGATCACGTCGGCGCCCATGTGGGCGAGGATCTCGGCGGCGATCGGCCCGGCGAGGTTCTGCGCGATCTCGACGACGCGGAGCCCCTCGAGCGGCAGCATCAGCGGAAGAGCTGGCGGGCGATGACCATGCGATGCACCTCCGACGGTCCCTCGCCGATGCGCCGCACGCGCGCCTCGCGATACCAGCGCTCCAGCGGGAACTCCTTGGACACGCCGTAGCCGCCGTGGATCTGCACGGCGGCGTCCACCACGCGCCCCAGCACCTCGCTCGAGTAGAGCTTGGCGATCGACGCCTCGACGCGCGCGTCCTCGCCGCGGTCGGCCTTCCAGGCGCCCTCCCAGATGAGCCACCGGCACGCGCGGATCTCGACCTCCGCGTCGGCCAGCATCCACTGGATCGCCTGGCGCTGCGAGAGCTTCTGCCCGAACGTCTCCCGCTGCTTCGCGTGCTCGATCGCCATGCGGTGCGCGGCGACGGCGACGCCGAGGTTGGTCGCCGAGTACGGGAAGCGGTTCTTCACGAGCAGGTCGAACGCGAGATCGAGCCCCTGCCCCTCGGCGCCGACGAGCGCGTCGAGCGGCAGCGCGCACTCCTCGAAGAGGACGTCGTTCGGAATCGCCGCGGTGCGGATCGTGCGGATGTTCTTCCACGTGAACCCGGGCGTGCCGGGCTCGATGACGAAGCACGAGATCCCGGCGCGCCCCCTCGCCTTGTCCGTCCGCGCGAAGACCACGCCCCACTTCGCCCCGTCGATGTTCGAGATGAAGACCTTGCGCCCGTTCAGCACCCACGTGTCGCCGCGCCGCTCGGCGCGCGTCTGGATCGCTCCCGCCGGGTCCGAGCCTCCGGAGGGCTCGGTGATCGCGAAGAACGTCCGCCATCCCTCGCGCACCGTCGGCTCGGCGTACTTCGCGATCTGCTCCTTGCTGCCGGCCCAGATCGCCGGCGGCGGATAGCGGCCGAAGACGCCGCAGCCGATGTTGTAGAGGCCCATGCGGTGCTGCGCCATCTCCTCGTACAGCACGCAGACGCTGAACGTGTCGAGCCCGCCGCCGCCGTACTGCTCGGGCGCGGCCAGCGCCCACAGCCCCGCCGCCTTCGTCTTGGCGGACAGACGCTCCCAGTCCTCCGGCGGAATGCCGGGCGCGTCGGGATCGAGCCGCTGCTCGAGCGGGATGATCTCCTCGCGAATGAAGCGCCGGACCTGCTCGCGCAGCACGCGCAGCTCGTCGGGCAGCGTGAAGCCGGGAAACATCGTCATGGGCCGGGATGATACCATCCCGCCCATGTCCGACGAGATCCTCACGGCCGTCAGCGAGGGCATCGCCACCGTCACGCTCAACCGGCCGGGCCAGCGCAACGCCATGAACGGCGCGATGCTCACCGGCCTGGGCGCCGCCTTCGACGAGCTGGAGGGGCGGCGCGATGTGCGCGTGGTCGTCGTGCGCGGCGCCGGCCCCGCCTTCTGCGCCGGCATGGACCTCAAGGAGATGGAGGCGCGCGGCGGCGTCCGCGATCCCGAGGGCGACGTGGTGGCCGTCCTGCAGCGCGTGGAGCGCTCGCGCCATCCCACCATCGCGCTCGTGCACGGCGACGCGATCGCGGGCGGCTGCGAGCTGGCGCTGCACTGCGACCTGCGCGTGATGGCGGACACCGCCCGCATCGGCATGCCGCTGGCGCGGATCGGCATGATCGTCCCCTTCCCGCTCGGCCAGAAGCTGATCGAGGTGATCGGCCCCGCCCACACGCGTCACCTGCTCTTCACCGGGCGGCCCATCGACGGCCGCCGGGCCCACGAGATCGGCATGGTGCACCAGGTCGTGCCCGCCGCCGAGGTCGAGGCGGCCGCCCTGGCCCTCGCGCGGACGCTCGCCGACAACGCGCCGCTCGCCCTCGCCGGGATGAAGCAGGTGATCCAGCGCGCGGTCGCGGCGCGCCCGGCCGTCGTCGTCGACGACCTCGACGCCGCCGCGCTGCGCGCGCGAAAGAGCGCGGACGCCGGCGAGGGGCGCCGCGCCATGCTCGAGAAGCGCAAGCCGCTCTTCCGGGGCGAGTGACGTGCGCGTCCGCCCGCTGCTGGCCCTGGCGCTGGTGCTCGCCGTCGCCGCGCCCGCCGCCGCCCAGACGTCGCTCGACGCGATGCTCAAGCCCTATCTGGCCTCGCACGGCCTGCCCGCGCTGGCGGTCGGCGTGGCCAAGGGGGGCACGGTGGTGGCGGCGGGCGCCGCCGGCACGCGCCGCGTCGGCGCGGTGCTGCCGGTGAGCACCACCGACCGCTTCCACATCGGCTCCGACACCAAGGCGTTCACCGCGCTGCTGGCGGCGATGCTCGTCGAGGACAACCGGCTGCGCTGGACCTCGACGGTGGCCGAGGTCTTCCCCGAGCTGACCACGCTGGACGCGCGGCTGCGGCGTGCCACGCTCGAGCAGCTGCTCGCGCACACGAGCGGCCTTCCCGCCGACAACCAGGCCTTCGCCGACCTGCTCGCCCGGACGGACACCCAGCAGGGCAACCTCGACGACCTGCGCTACTTCATGGTCAAGCACGTCGGCCCGCTGCCCCCGGGGGCGGAGCCGGGCGCCGCGTTCGCGTACTCGAACATGGGCTACATCACCGCGGGCGCCATGCTCGAGCGCGCCGGCGGTCGGACGTGGGAGGAAATGGTCAACGACCGGATCATCGGGCCGCTCAGGCTGGGGTCGGCGGGCTTCGGCGCGCAGGCGACGGTGGGACGCGTGGACGCGCCGCTCGGCCACGCGCTCGTGGACGGCAAGCTCAAGGCGTTCCTCGGCGGGCCCGACGGCGACAACCCCGAGGTCCTCGGCCCCGCCGGCACCATGCACATGTCGGTGCTGGACTTCGCGCGGTGGGCCGGCTGGAACGCGGGCGAAGGCCGCCGGCGCCCGCGGCTGGTCGCGCCCGAGACGCTCCGCAAGCTGCACACGCCGGTGATCGGGATGCCCGACCGGCCCGACGCCCCGCCCGGCACCCCCTCGCGCGGCCTCTACGCGCTGGGGTGGAGTGTGCTGTCGTTTCCGTGGGCGCCCGAGCCGCTGCTCTTCCACGGTGGGTCGAACGGCAAGAACCTCGCGCACATCTACGTGCAGCCCTCGCGCGATTACGGCATGGTCCTCGCCACCAACGTCACCGGACCGAAGGCCGATCAGGCGCTCTTCGCGCTGGCCGAAACCCTTTACCGGAGGTACGCCCGATGAAGCTCGTCCGCTACGGCCGGCCCGGCGCCGAGAAGCCGGGGCTCGTGGATCCCGACGGATCGCTGCGCGATCTCTCGCGCGTCGTGAAGGACATCACGCCGGCCGTGCTGGCGCCGGCGGCGCTGCGCCGGCTGCGCGCCGTCCGGATCGCGCGGCTGCCGGTGGTGCGCGGCCGCCCGCGGCTGGGGTGCCCGCTGGCCGGCCTCGGCAAGATGGTCTGCATCGGCCTCAACTACACCGACCACGCCGCCGAGGTCGGCATGGCGCTGCCCAAGGAGCCGACCGTGTTCATCAAGGCGCCCAGCGCGGTGTGCGGCCCCCACGACCCGATCGTGCGCCCGGTCGGCGGCGTCAAGCTCGACTACGAGGTCGAGCTGGCCGCGGTCATCGGGCGGGACGCGCGCAACGTCGCCGAGGACCGGGCGCTCGCCCACGTCGTCGCCTACTGCATCGTCAACGACGTCTCCGAGCGCGCGTTCCAGATGGAGCACGGCGGCACCACCACCAAGGGCAAGAGCGCCGACACGTTCGGGCCGGTGGGGCCGTGGCTCGTCACCGCCGACGAGGTCGGCGACCCGCAGGCGCTCGAGCTGTGGACGACGGTCAACGGCGAGCGGCGCCAGCACGGTACCACCGCGAAGATGATCTTTTCGGTGGCCGCCCTCGTCGCCTACGTGAGCCGATTCATGTCACTGCACCCCGGCGACCTGATCTCGACCGGCACGCCGGCCGGCGTGGGCCACGGCTTCAAGCCCCCGCGCTATCTGGAAGACAACGACGTGGTCGAGATGGGCATCGCGCGCCTCGGCGTGCAGAGCCACCGGATCGTGGGCGAGCGCACGCGATGAGCCAGCGCCGGGTGGTCCTCACCGGGGCAGCCGGCTACGTCGCCCAGCGGATGTTCAAGGAGCTCGGCGAGCGCTGGGACGTGGTGCCGCTGGACATCCGCGACACGACGCGCGACGGCAAGGCGGTGCCCGGCCTGGTCGTCACCGACCTCACCCAGCCCGACCGCAACGCCTACCGGAGCCACTTCCGCGGGGCCGACGCCGTCATCCACTGCGGCTTCGTGCGCGCGCCCGGCATGACCGCCGACACCTGGCAGGACAACAGCGACGCGAAGTTCCAGGCCGAGCACGCCAACGTCGCGCTTGCCTACAACGTCTACCGCGTGGCGCTCGAAGAAGGCGTGCGCCGCGTCGTCGTCTGCAGCTCCAACCACGCGTCCGACTACTACGAGCGGCTCGTGTGGGACGGGCGCGTGGACATGGTGACGCCCGAGATGCCGCCGCGCTCGGACAACTGGTACGGCTGGTCGAAGGCCGCCTACGAGCTGCTCGGCTTCGTCTTCGCCACCGGCCGGGTGGACGGCCGCCGGCTCGAGGTCGTGCAGTGGCGGATCGGCGGCCCGCGCGACGACGACCTCGACCACGTGAAGCCGGGCGACATCCCGACGATGCACCGCGCGCTCGGCGCCTACCTCTCGCGGCGCGACCAGGTCCAGCAGGCCATCAAGATGGTGGAGACGCCGGACATCAGCGACGACAACGGCATCCCGTTCCTGATCGTCTACGGCATCAGCGGCAACACCCACCGGTTCTGGAGCCTGGCCAGCGCGCGGCGGAAGCTCGGCTACGCGCCCGAGGACGACAGCCAGGTGAACTTCGCCGACAAGATCGCGGCGATCGCCCGCGCGGCGAAGAAGACGTGACCGTCGTCCTCGGCACCGCCACCCCCGGCGGCGGCTTCCCCGTCTACGGCGACGCGGTGGCGGCCACGCTGAACGAGGTGGATCCCTCGCTCGGCGTCGTCACGCGCAACACCAAGGGCAGCACCGAGAACGTCCCGCTCCTGGAATCGGGCGATCTCGACCTGGGCCTCGTGCAGGGCGAGGTCGCCTACGAGGCGCTGCGCGGCATCGGGCGGCCGCCCGCCGCGCTGAAGATCCTCGCCGCCATGTACTCGACGGCCGGCATGTTCGTCGTGCGCGGCGACTCGCCCGCGCGCCGGATCGAGGACCTGCGCGGCCGCCCCGTCGCGTTCGGCGCGCGCGGCTCCGGCCTGGTGATCCTCGCCCGCTACGTGCTGGACGGCCTCGGCCTCGACCAGGCGCGCGACTTCCAGCCGATCTTCCTCGACAAGGCCGGCGACGGCCCCGCCATGGTGCTCGACGGGCGCGCCGCCGCGCTCTGGGGCGGCGGCATCGGCTGGCCCGGCTTCACCGCGGTCGCGACGGCGGGCGGGCGCTTCCTGGCGCCCGACGCCGACGGCATCCGGCGCATCCAGGGCAAGCACGCGTTCCTCAAGACGCTGACGCTGCCGGCCAACGCCTATCCCGGCCAGACGGCGCCGATCGTCTCGGTCGGCTCGTGGGGATTCATCATGACGCGCCCGACGCTGCCCGACGACGTGGCCCATCGCCTCGCCCGCGCGCTGCACGCCGGCGAGGCGGCGCTGGCGCGGCGGCTGCCGCAGGCCGCCGAGACCACCGCCGCCAACACGGTGGCGGCGGCACCGGGCCGCGAGGTCATCCACGCCGGCGTGCTGCGCTACCTGCACGAGATCGGCCTGACGTAAACTCCGACGCCGGAGGCGGCCATGCGAGCGCTGGTGACGGGAGCGGCGAGCGGGATCGGGCGGGCGACGTGTCTGAGACTCGCGCGTGACGCGCAGGCGCGCGGCGGCGCCAACATCGCCGCGGTGGACGTCGGCCCCTCGCCCGGCCTCGACCGCCTCGTCGAGGCGCTGCGCAAGCTCGGCACCGACGCGCTGGCGGTGCACGGCGACATGGCCACGCCGGACGCGCCGGGGCGCGTGGTGGCCGCCGCGCTCGAGCGCTTCGGCGGCCTCGACGCCGTCGTCAGCAACGCCGGCGTCAACCGGCCGGGGCCGCTGGCGCAGTACGCGGTCGCCGACTGGGATCACGTCTTCAACGTCAACACGCGGGCGACGTGGCTGCTCGCCAAGGCCGCCCACCCCGCGCTCAAGGCCTCGCGCGGCGCCATCGTCGCCACCGGCTCGATGTCGGGCACCAACGCCCACGCCAACCTCGGCGCCTACGGGCCGAGCAAGGCCGCCGTCATCATGCTCGTGCGCGTCCTGGCGCAGGAGTTCGGGCGCGACGGCATCCGCGTCAACAGCGTGTCGCCCGGCATGGTCCGCACCGGCATGACCGAGGCGGTCTACGCCGACGCGACCATCGCCGCTGAGCGCGACGCGCTGGTGCCGCTCGGCCGCGTCGCGACCCCCGAGGACATGGCCGACGTCATCGCGTTCCTGCTCGGCCCCGACGCCCGCTACGTCAACGGTCACGACCTCGTCGTGGACGGCGGCGTTAGCGGCAACTTCCTCGGCCGCCTGCCGGGGATCGGCCAGATCCCCCGCGGCTGATCCGCGCCCCCCCCAAACACGGGTTCCCGCCCTACCGGAGTGAATGGCCCTCCAAGCAATTCAGAGGGGATTCGGTCCCACGATCTCCCAGCCATGACGCTGGAGCAACTCGACCGCCGCGCGCTCATTCGTCCGCTGTTGCTCCTCAACCAGCCCACCCGCTGCGGCCGGGGTGTAGAGGAACAGCACCCGTCCGGTTTCAGCGCCGCTGTTCTTCCAGGCATGCTGGACACCGCGCGGCATGAAGGCACAGGTGCCGGGACCACCGACGGTGACCTCGTCGCCGATCTTGAATGTGACCTCGCCGCTCAGGACGTAGGCCACCTCGTCGCTGTCATGATGCAGGTGGAACCAACTCTTCGTCCCTGCGGGAACAGTCTCCTCGAACAACATGATGCTGCCTCCGGTCGCTCCGCCCAAGAGTTTGAGCACCAGCGATCGGCCAGGCGATACGTTCCAAACCGAGCCCTGTCCCGGTAGTACAACGAGGCCCTGTGCGCCCATCGCTGATTCCTCCCCCAAGGTCGCAGCGTTACACCGTCGCGGAACTGTTTGTCTGCCCAACAAGAATTATACGGACCTCGTGTTTGAATGCGGCCCGAGTTTCGTGCGTTATTGCCATCACAACCTGCTAAGTAACTTGGCGAAAACGTGACCCCCTCAAACACGGGTTCGAATCCCGTTGGGGCCACCACATCTTTTTGCAAGCACGATCCCCGAGAGCAAGCGACCGAGCAACGCCTGCCCGCGAAACTCGTACCCGGTCAGTTCGCTGTCTCGCCTCGGCGTAAACACGAGGCGGCCGTCGAGCAATGTCTTGACGATCTGCCGGGCCTCGCTGACGTGACGCGTGGCCAGCCACGCTAGTCATCGAGCCGGTGACAAGCGCCTGCGTGACCCGCGACACGTCGAGATGACTGACGCTGCGCGAGCGCTCCAAGGCCTCGAGCTCCACGGGGTAGAAGACGTCCCGTACTCTGGGTGCGCCCCCGCGCTTCTGGAATAAGCAGGCGAGTCTGGATCTGCTGGCTCGTACGCGTCTCGGTAGATTAGCGTGCGCCCAAGGAACCCAGCCTTACGTCGCGCCATTCTATTTCGCCTACGACAACGAATGCCTGTATAACTTTGTCACGATCGGACAAACGATCGCGTGGATGCGAGCCAACCCGCTCCACCGGGGTCGACGTCCCGTACGCTGGGCGCGCTCCCGCGTTTTCTGGAATAATCGTCCGATCGGGAATCCCGTTTCAGGAGGTCCTGCCAATGAAGCTAGAGACCGCAGCGAAGATCAAGTACGGAGTTTGGGGCCTTATTTGTGGGGCAGTCATCGCAATGATCATCGGCTTCGTGTGGGGAGGCTGGACGACCTCCGGCACGAGCCAAACGATGACCAAAGAGGCGGTTTTGGCGAGTCAGGCGGCGATCTGCGTCGCCCAATTCATGAAGCAACCGGACCATGAAAAGAAACTCAAAGAACTCGGCGAAGTAGATAGCTGGAGAAGAGCTGAAGTCATTGAAAAAGGTGGCTGGGACAGAATGCCCGGGCAAGAAAAGGCTGGCTATGCTGTCGCGCGAGCATGCGCCGATGGGCTTGAACTTCTTATCAAGAAATGAGATCGGCACGTGCGCTTGAGCGTTGCCGCCCTTCCTGAGGGGGCGCGGGGCGGAGCTTTGTGGGTGCTGAAGCGACCGAGGATATTCCCCCGGGAGGATGAGTGATGCCCCGCTACGAGTTCTACTGCAAGAAGTGTAAGAAGGAAGTCACCCTGACGCTGTCCATCGGCAAGCGCGAGCGCGGTGCCTACAAGTGCCCGGGCTGCGGGGGCAAGGCGTTGCGGCCACTGATGGGCACGTTCTTCTCCCAGACATCGCGGAAAGCCTGAAGCGAACCGTTCGCCTTGTGGGCGCCCTCCGCCGCTACAGCGCGGCGGGCGTCTGCGCGTGGTCCGTCTGGTGGAAGTAGTTGGCGCTGTAGAACGCCCGGACGAGGTCGCCGTACACCGCCGGCTCGTAGCGCGGCGGGTTGCCGGGGCCGGCGCAGCTCGGCAGGCACTCGATGCGCGCGGCGATGTTGGGGCTGTAGAAGAACGCGATCGAGTAGCGGTCGCGGCCCGAGTCGTTCACCACGCCGTGCGGCGTGGACAGGAAGCGGTCGTTCGACCAGCGCTTCATCACGTTGCCGAGGTTCACCAGGAATGTCCCCGGGATCAGCGGCGGCGCCAGCCACTCGTCGCTCGGCAGCCGCACGGCCAGCCCCGGCGTGTCCTCGCGCGCCAGGAACGTGATGAACGAGTTGTCGGTGTGCGGTCCCTGGCCGAACTGCTCGGGGTCGTCCATCGCCTGCGGGGGGTAGTGCAGGAAGCGCAGGTTGACGTGCGCCTCGTCGGCGAAGCACGGATCGAAGTGGTCGGCCGGCATGGCGAGCGCGCGGGCCAGCACCGGCAGGGTGCGCTCGCCGAGCGCCTCCATCGTCTTGAAGTAGCCCACCATCGCCGCCCGCATGGCCGCGTGGCCGGCCGGCCACTGGTTGCGGCCGCGCAGCGGCGTGGCGGCGACGACGTCGGGGTGATCGGCGCCGCGGTCGTGGCTGATGAAGAAGCTCTCGTTGAAGTTGGGCCGCGTCGCCTTGTGCACCGTCGAGGCGCGCTGCATGCTCTCGTTCACCGGCAGGTAGCCGATGTTGTTCTGGTTGAGCTTGAGCGCCAGCTTGTCCCCAAGCGGCAGGGCGTGAAACTCGCGCGAGGCGGCGAAGGCCCGGTCGATCACCGCGGCCGGCACGCCGTGGCCGGCCACGTAGAAGAAGCCGACCCGCTCGCTGGCCTCCCGCACCTGGGCGGCGACCGACTCCAGCCCGCCGGCGTCGCGCAACGCCGGCGCCACGTCGATGACGGGGATCGCGCCGGCCGCTGCGCTCGGATCCTTCACCGCCTGCGCCTTGAAGAGGTTCATCGCGCCCCCCCGACGAGCTTCGCCACGCGCGGCAGCACCTCGTCGTGCAGGAGCCGCATCGAGCGCTCCCACCCCGCCCGCGGCCGCCACTCGTGGGCGATGGCCAGCAAGAAGCCGAAGCCGCCGACCGCCTCGTGGAGCGCAGCGATCCGGGCGGCGACGGTCTCCGGCGAGCCGACCAGCCAGATGGTGTCGCACAGGTAGTCGAGGGTGACGGCCGCGTCCGGCATGGCCGGGTCGACCTTGAGCATGTCGAAGCCGCGCAGCTTGGGGAGCAATCGCAGGAAATAGTCGCGGTAGTCGCGGGCCAGCGTGCCCTCGAGCGCCTCGCGGCGCGCCTGGGCGTCGGTGTCCGCCACGTACACGTCGCGCGCGATGCGCCACATCGCCCGGTCGGCGCTCCGCCCCGCCCGGGCGGCGCCGGCGGCGACGGCCTCCCAGTGCGAGGTCAGGATGCGCGCCGGCACGAAGTTGATGCTCATCGGCAGGTAGCCGCGCTCGCCCGCCAGCCCGAGCGTCTCCGAGTTGGCCGACACGCCGGCCACCCCGATCGGCGGGTGCGGCTTCTGGTAAGGGCGCAGGTGCAGCCGCAGGCCGATGTCGTCCTGCGGCTCGGGAATCCGGAAGCGCCAGCGCTTCGTCTCGTAGAGGCCCGGCTTGGGATCGCGCCAGAGCTCGAGGACCAGGTCGAGCATCGCGCGCGTGATGTCGCGCTGCTCGCCGCTCTTGGCGTCCACCCCGAACATCTCGAAGTCGCCCGGGAAGCCGCCCGACCCCACGCCCCAGTAGAAGCGACCGCGCGCCATCTGGTCGAGCTGGGCGATGCGCTGGGCCAGCATCAGCGGGTCGTGGCTCGGCAGGCAGGAGACGCCCGTCGCGAGCTTGATCGTCTTCGTCATCGCCAGCGCCTTGGCGATGAAGAGGTCGGGGCACGGGATGTTCTCCCATTGCGCGGTGAAGTGCTCGCCGATCCACGCCTCCTCGAAGCCGAGCCGCTCGAGGGTGACGAGCTGGGCGAGGTCCTCGTCCATCGTGTCCGCCGGGTCCGCCCCCGGCGGGTGCAGCGGCATCGCGAAATATCCCAATCGCATGGGCGAGATTCTACTGCAGCCGCCCGTGGTACGCTGCGCTCGCTATGATTACCACCACCGTCCACAGCGCCCTGCTCGACGAGGCCCGCGGCCTGCTCGGCGACACCGTGCAGCTGCGCCGCCGCATCCATCGCCACCCCGAGATCGGCCTCACGCTGCCGCGCACGCAGCAGGCCGTGCTCGAGTCCCTCGACGGCCTCGGCCTCGAGGTCCGCACCGGCCGCAAGACGACGTCGGTGGTCGCCACGCTCGCCGGCGCGCGGCCGGGGCCGACCGTCCTGCTGCGCGCCGACATGGACGCGCTGCCGCTGCGCGAGGAGACCGGGCTGCCGTTCGCTTCCGAGGTGGACGGGGCGATGCACGCCTGCGGCCACGACACGCACGTGGCGATGCTGGTCGGCGCGGCGCGGATGCTCGCCGCCCGCCGGGCGACGCTGGCCGGCCGCGTGCTGTTCATGTTCCAGCCGGGCGAGGAGGGCTATCACGGCGCCCGCGTCATGCTGGAGGAGGGGCTGCTCGACGGCGACCAGCCGCCGGCGTTCGCGTTCGGCCTGCACGCCGGCGCGCGCTATCCCGCCGGCGTCATCGCCACGCGGCCCGGCCCGCTGCTGGCCTCCGGCGACACGCTCTCGATCGTCGTGCGCGGCCGGGGCGGCCACGCCTCGGCGCCGCACGACTGCCTCGACCCGATCCCGGTCGCCTGCGAGATCGTGCAGGCGTTCCAGACGCTCGTCACGCGCCGGGTGAACGCGTTCGACCCGGCGATCGTCACCGTCGCCAAGATCGAGGCGGGCACCACGCGCAACGTGATCCCGGAGACGGCCAGCCTGCTCGGCACGATCCGCACGGTGTCGGAGAAGACGCGCACGATCATGCTCGAGGGGGTCCGGCGCGTGGCCGAGGGCGTGGCGGCCGCCCACGGCGCCGAGGTCGCCGTCGAGCTGATCCGCGGCTATCCCGTCACCGTCAACGACGACGCCGGCGCCGCCCGCGTGCTGCGCGTCGCCACCTCGCTGCTCGGCGCCGAGGGCGTGCAGGCGATGACCTCGCCGATCATGGGCAGCGAGGATTTCTCCTACGTGCTCCAGCGCGTGCCGGGCGCCTTCGCGTTCCTCGGCACCCGGCCCGACGACGGGCCCGCGCACCCGAACCACTCCAACCGGATGGTCGTCAACGAGGCGGCGCTGCCGGTCGGCATCGCCATGCACGTCGCCGTCGCGCTCGACGTCCTCGGAGGGTCCTAGCCTTGGCACTCACCGCCACCGTCCACCACGTGGATCTCACCCGCGGCACCGTCGAGGTGAAGACGCTGCCCGAGGACGTCTACCGCAAGTACCCGGGCGGCAGCGCGCTGGCCGCATATCTCACGACGCAGGCGATCAAGCCGGGCGCCGATCCGCTGGGACCGGACAATGTCCTCGTGATGGCCGTCAGTCCGCTGACGGGACTACCGATTTCAGGGCAGAGTCGAATGACCGCGTGTGCGCGGTCTCCGCTGACCGGCGCCATCGGCGACAGCCAGTGCGGCGGGTTTTTTCCAGCCGAGATGCGGGCGGCCGGCACCGACGCGATCGTGTTCACCGGCCAGTCGCCGGAGCCCGTCTACCTGTGGCTACACGACGGCCACGCCGAGCTGCGCCCGGCGAAGCACCTCTGGGGCAAGGACACCGCGGAGGGTGATCGCCTGCTGAAGCAGGAGGTCGGCGACCCCAAGGCGGAGGTCGCGCAGATCGGCCCCGCCGGCGAGAACCGCGTGCGCTTCGCCGCGATCATGAACATGGTCAACCGCGCCAACGGCCGCACCGGCATGGGCGCGGTGATGGGCGCCAAGCGGCTGAAGGCGGTGGTCGTGCGCGGCACCAGGCCGCCGAAGCCGGCGATGCCCGAGAAGTTCCGCGAGCTGACGAAGCGGCTCAAGGAGATGCAGGAGATCAACCCCGGCATCGGCTGGTTCGGCGAGTACGGCACCGCCGGCGTGCTCGGCATCCAGAACAAGATGGGCGGCCAGCCCACCCGCAACTACGGCGAGGGCACGTTCGCCGAGGCCGGCCAGATCGACGGCACCGCGATGGTGAAGACGATCCTCAAGGAGCGCGACACCTGCTACGCCTGCGTCGTCAAGTGCAAGCGCGTGGTGGAGGTGCACGATCCGGACCTCGAGGTGGACCCCGTCTACGGCGGCCCCGAGTACGAGACGCTCACGTTCTTCGGCTCCATGTGCGGCGTCGGCGACCTCAAGCTCCTGGCCAAGGCCTCCGCCGACGCCAACAAGTACGGCATGGACACGATCTCCTGCGGCGCCACCATCGCGTGGGCGATGGAGGCCAAGGAGAAGGGGCTGCTCGACGACCGGGGGCTCGGCCTCGCCTACGGCGACGGCCACTCGGTGCTGCGCGCGATCGAGGCGATCGCCCTGCGCCGCGGCGTCGGCGACCTGCTGGCGGAGGGCAGCCTGCGCGCGGCGCAGACCCTCGGCCCGGCCGCCGTCGACCTCACGGTGACCGTGAAGGGCCAGGAGCTGCCGGCCCACATGCCGCAGCACAAGCGCTCGCTCGGGCTGATCTATGCGGTCAACGCCTTCGGCGCCGATCACCAGTCGTCCGAGCACGACTCGATGCTGAAGACCAAGCCCGATAGCCTGCACCGCAAGCGGCTGGCCCAGCTCGGCGAGTTCCCCGCCCTCGACCTGCGGGATCTCTCCGACGAGAAGGTGAAGTTCGCGTGGACGACGCAGAAGTTCTACTCGGCGCTCGACACGCTGGGGCTCTGCCAGTTCGTGTGGGGGCCGTCGTGGCAGCTCTACGGCCCCGCCGAGACGGTGGAGCTCGTGCAGGCCGGCACCGGCTGGGACGCGACGATGGACGAGCTGCTCGCGATCGGCGAGCGGAAGATCAGCCTCATGCGGGCGTTCAACGCGCGCGAGGGCATCGGCAAGAGCGCCGACACGCTGCCCAAGAAGCTCTTTCAGCCGCTCGCGGGCGCCGGCCCGACCGCCGGCGTCGCGCTCACGGCCGAGGAGTTCGAGCGCGCCCGCGACACCTACTACCGACTGGCCGGCTGCGACCCCGCCACCGGCTACCCGACGCCCGCCCGGCTGGGCGAGCTCGGGCTCGAGTGGGTCACGCTCTAACCGGGGGGCCGCGACATGCCAATATCACGATTCGTCGCGCTGCTGGGATCGCTCATCATCCTCGGCGGGTGCTTCGGCGCCTACCAAGTTTCGCCGGACAATGTCCAGACGGTGGATGGCGTCACCCCCAACGTCGAGGACAAGGACGCCGGCCTCGTCGCACTGGCGCCTGGCTTTGACATCAAGACCTACAAGGTCATCGCCGTCGACAAGTTCCCAGTGACCGACCCCGCCATCAAGGACGAGGACGACCGCCGCAGGGCGGCCGAGATGTCGACGATCCTCCAGAACGAGTTGGTTCGGCGACTCCGCGACACCGGGCTCTTCAGCCGAGTCGTCAATCTGTCCGAGACCGAGTTCCGCCCCGGCTCCGACAAGACCCTTCGGCTGGAGGGAGTCATCACACGCCTCGGCAGGGGCTCACAGGCCGCACGGGCATTTGCCGGCCTCTACGGCGCTGGCGCCGCGCGAGCCCAGGCCGAGATGCGCTTCATCGATGTCCAGTCGCGGCGACCGGTACTCGTCACCGCCGACCGCCGCCGCGCCTCGATGGGCTTCTTCGGAGGAGATACGACGGACCACTGGAAGGAATCCTTCGACGACATGGCGCGCGATCTCGGCAAGTTCCTCATGCGTCTGTCCAACGGGCAAGCGCCTGGGAAATAGCCTCACGGGCAATATCCAGCGCCCGTTTGGCGTGCGGTTTTGCCCCAATCCAGCCGCCCTGTCGCGCCCAGTCGCGTTTTGCTGTCGTCGCGTCGTCGTCGCCTATGGTCAGGATGCCGCCGCGTTCTGTCCCAGTCTTTGTAAGCCCGACTTCAGTGACGATCTAGCCACACGACTTACTTCTGCGCGGGCTTATGTCGAAAGATGAACGCGGCAAGAAGCCAGCCAAGAACGCCACCAAGAGTCGCTGCACCGGCCACTTCGGCTGTGTTACCGACAACTGCCTCACTACTGCTCCATGAGAGGAACATTACGCGATACATCGACTGGGCGCTTGTGGCCAGCGCGCCGACAGCCGCCCACTTCAGATTTCGTCGTGCGGTCTGAGTGGTCATTCTTCGCTGCCAGCCGATGTGCGGCCCCTTCACCGTGACAGTCGATCCACACCTTCGCCATTTGCGACTGCGCGAGATAATGCCTCTTCTTTCGTTACTGCTACTACGACCGAAGTTGTGGGGGCGTCGAGATGGCCTTGCTCTTCGTTCCTCTTCCACTGAATCCGTACTGCGTCATAGGTCCAGCCGCTCGGTTTAGTTTGCCACGCGCGGGACTGAATCAGATAGCCGCAATACCCAACGCCGTCCATCGGGTCTCCTCCGTGTTCCCAGACCGTGTTTTCAATCTGCCGACCATCGTTTCAGATATTGGCCATTTGCCAAACCAATTCCCAGTAGTCCGGTAAACTCCTGGCATGCAGGTCGCATGGCTCGGAGCATTCCTTGCGGCAGTGGCAGCGGTTGGAGCGGCCCTGGCCTTGCCTCCTACGTACCCGATGAGGATACGCGTATGGCTATTGTTCTTCGCTATCGTGCCGCCAATTCTCCTGCTCATCAACGGAGCCGTTAGCCATTGGTTGCAGCGGCGAAGGCCCAGGCGTTCCAGTTGGGCATTCGGTGATTGCGTTCAGCGACACATAGCGGCGCTACGCATCGTGGCCGTTCTGGCGGTGACGGTAGGCCTTTTTGTATCGGAACCATCTGTCAGTTCTCAACTGACGCCTTTAGTCGCCCCACGCCCACCACAGTTGAGGTTCTACTGCGGTGACTCAGAAGTCGTGACCGACGAGAAAAGGGAAATCGAGATGGCGTGGATTCCAGGCGGGGGTCTGAGTCCACCGAACATCTGGGTAGTCAATTTAGGGGGCGTTTCAGCCACCGACATCCACGGTCAATGGTTCGTGTCCGAGCGACTGGATCAGCTCTCATGGAATCCCGGCGACAAGAAATATCCCAGAGCGGCCGCTTGGCAAATAAACAAACTACACCCAATGGAGGGTCAGCCTGTTGGCGGATTCTCGACATCGTTCCCCCAAAACCAAACGCCGAACGAGACTCTAGGGTTGCGACTTGAAGCGCACTACAACGGCCTGCCCGCTGCCGCCGAGTTCACTCTTCGATTGGCTCCCGTGGCCCGCTACGACGAATCTTCCTTGCCCTGTGTTCGGCCATCTTTTCTTCGACTTCCTTCCTCGGCGCCGCGATGAGCTTCCCCTCAGATCACGCCAGCGCGTAGAGCCGGGCGCAGTTGTCCCAGAGGATCTTGCGCCGGCTCGACGCGCCGACGCCGTCGAGAGCGAGGAACTCGTCGACAGCGTGCGGGTAGGCGGAGTCGTCGTGGGGCCAGTCGCTGGAGAGGACGACGTTGTCGTCGCCGAGCGCGGCGAGGGTGGCCGGCAGCCCCGCCTCGTCGGGCTCGGCGGCCACCCAGCACTGGCGGTGGAAGTACTCGCTGGGCGGCAGCGTGAGCGCGAAGCGCTCGTCGTCGCCGAACTTGGCCACCCGCTCGTCGAGCACCCACAGCCACCACGGCACCCAGCCGCACGAGGCCTCGAGGAACGCCGCCCGCAGCCCCGGGAAGCGCGCGAAGACGCCGCCGGTGAGCAGGCTGCCGGCGGCCAGCATCATCTCCACCGGATGGCCGGCGGCGTGGGCGAGCACGAAGTTGTCCATGAAGCGCCGCCCGAGATGCTCCTGGTAGGCCATCTGGATGCCGTGGAACGTGACCGGCACGTCGAGCTTCTCGGCCTCGGCCCACAGCACGTCGTAGACAGCGTCGTACCAGGGCCGTTCGTTGACCATGTGGTTCGAGAGCACGAGCGCGACCGCGCCGAAGTCGCGCA
This sequence comes from Methylomirabilia bacterium, assembly GCA_041497115.1. Taxonomy (GTDB): domain Bacteria; phylum Methylomirabilota; class Methylomirabilia; order Rokubacteriales; family CSP1-6; genus AR5. Next base: position 1,452 of record JBGQFW010000003.1, on the reverse strand, counting down.
CGGCCCGCCGCGCCTCCTCGGCGGCGAGCGCTGGATCTTGCAAGGGGATCAGCGCGGCGGCCTTGAGCCGCGCGCGGTCCTTGTCGCAGAAGTCGCTGAGCCAGTGGTTGAAGGCGCGGCACGTGGCGGCCGAGAGGTTCGGATCGAGCCCGTCCACGGCGATCAGGTGCGAGGCCATCGTGCGGAACACGATCGCGACGTCGATGCCCTCGCGGTCCATCGCCTGCAGCATCGCGTGCGGATCGTCACCGGGCAGGTCCTCGGCCGGGTCGCGGTAGCGGCCGGTGGCGAGGTGACGCGCGCGCGCCTTGTCCTTGCGCACGCGAGCCAGGCGCCGGCGCTCGGGCCGGTCGATGAAGGCCGGGAACACCTTGCCGGCGAACTGCCAGCCCTCGAAGTTCGACCCGTCGATGGGCGAGAAGCGGGGCGCCTGGTCGCGGAAGGCGGGCTCCATGTAGCGCACCCAGACGTCGCGGGGCTCGATCACATGGATGTCGCTGTCCATCACGCGGTATCCGGCCCTGGCCATGGGTCGCCTCCCTCGGGGCCCTCATGATACCCTCGGCTCCGCCCCGCGCGCCCGGCGTTCGGGGGAAGAGAGGAGACTCACCGTGAAAGCCGCCAACGTCATCGCCCGGATCCTCAAGAAGGAAGGCGTGGAGTTCCTCATCGGCTACCCCGTCAACCAGATCATCGAGGCCGCCGCCGAGGAGGACATCCGCACGATCATCGTCCGCCAGGAGCGGGTCGGCCTGCACATGGCCGACGCGGTGAGCCGCGTCTCCTCGGGCCAGCGCATCGGCGTCTTCGCCATGCAGCACGGGCCGGGCAGCGAGAACGCCTTCGGCGGCGTCGCCCAGGCCTTCGGCGACTCGGTGCCGATCGTGGTGCTGCCGGGCGGCTACCCGCGCCGGCTGCTCAACATCCCGCCCAACTTCTCCTCGTTCCTCAACTACCAGCACGTGACCAAGTGGGCCGAGCAGGTCGTGCTGCCGGAGTCGGTGCCGGCGGCGATGCGGCGCGCCTTCACGCAGGTGAAGAACGGCCGGCCGCGTCCGGTGCTGGTCGAGTTCCCGGTGGACGTGCTGCAGGCCGAGGTGGCCGACGACTTCGCCTACACGCCGGCGCCGCGGCTGCGCAGCGCGCCCGATCCGAAATCGGTGAGCGAGATCGCCGCCGCGCTGGTGGCCGCCCAGCGGCCGGTGATCTACGCCGGCCAGGGCGTGCACTACGCGCAGGCGTGGCCGCAGCTGCGCGAGCTGGCCGAGCTGCTGGAAGCCCCGGTGACGACCAGTCTCCAGGGGAAGAGTGCATTTCCCGAGAACCATCCTCTCTCGCTCGGCTCGGGCGGCCGCTCGATCAGCAAGCAGCTGCACCACTTCCTGAACAACGCCGACCTGATCTTCGGCATCGGCTGCAGCTTCGCCACCACCAACTACGGCGTCGCCATGC
>JBGQFW010000002.1:0-117841 GCA_041497115.1 Methylomirabilia bacterium | reverse complement strand
GAGGAGGCGAAGGCCGCGCATGCGGCCTCGCTGCCGCTCAAGCGGCTCGGCACGCCCGCCGACCTGGTCGGCGCCTTCGTCTTCCTCGCCTCGGACGAGAGCCGCTACTTCTGCGGGCAGACGCTGCATCCGAACGGCGGGGAGATCATGCCGTAGCGCGCGGTCGCGTTAACCAGGAGGCGGCGGCTCACGCCGCCGTTACTTGGATCCTGGGCGCCCGCCTCGATCGCCGACGGTGGATGACGATCTCCACGTCCCGACCAAGGGCGTTCAGAAAATTCATCAGACGCTCCACGGAAAAGCCGTCAAGTCGATAGTTGGCGAGAGCCGAGATCTTCGGCTGGCTCACCGAGAGACGCGCGGCGGCGCTCGCCTGGGAGAGCCGGGATGCCTCGATGATCTGGTTGATGGCGACGGCCAGTCGGACCTTGGTGTTCTTTTCCTCCGCGTTCTTGACGCGCAGGTCCTTGAAGACATTCCCCGAACTTCTCGTGACAGCCCGACTACGTCCTCGGTTTGCCATATCGTGCCTCGTGGTCCTCCTTGGCAAGCCTCAGTCTCCTGCTAACCAGCTCGACATCCGGCCTGGGTGTCCTGGCGCCTCGGGGTGATTTCTTCTGAAACGCGTGCACCACGTGCCACGCCTTCGCCTTCGGATGCTTCCCCCGAACTGGGCGACGCTCAGAGCGATCCCGAGTCCATCCTTCATCGCTTCCGGGAACTCCAGCAAATCGTCCTTGGCGGAACCCACCCAGAACAACGGCTTCTCGGCGGGCTCCCGCTTCTGACGCACCAATGAATATTATCCCATTTCGGGGATACGGACAACCGCACCCGGACGCCGCTCGAGGACTAGGATGGCGCAGGAGCTGGCGCCGCACGGCATCCTCGTCAACGCGGTGGCGCTCGGGCTCATCGACACCGGCTTCGACCCGCTCTCCGAGGAGGCGAAGGCGGCTCACGCCGCCTCACTGCCGCTCAAGCGGCTCGGCACCCCCGCCGATCTGGTCGGCGCCTTCGTCTTCCTCGCCTCAGACGAGAGCCGCTACTTCTGCGGGCAGACGCTGCATCCGAATGCTGGGCAGATCATGCCGTAACGTTCGGGCTCGTCAGCACCTGGCAACGATGGCATCACCGGTCGCTCGGGGGTCAGCACCGGCTGTTGGTGGATCAGCAAGAAGCGTTGCGTCCGCACGACACGAGGGCTGTCAGTCGGGATATGGCGGCTCCCGTCGAGTCTCCTCGAACTGCACGAGGGCTTTGGGCGCGATTGAGTCGAGCGTGTGAGGAGGAGTGTAATCCGATATCGCAATTAACTATCCGAGGACACGTGGGCTGTTTCAGCGGAGATGTTCTAGGGCTTCAAAGTGGACACGATTCCGTTTGTTCACGGAAGCAGCGAATGAAATCTTGCCATTGAGGAAGGACCGAGGATCCGCCGTGGTGAGACCTCGTGCACGGAACGCGCCAAGACCGTGCCGGCGCGCAATGTACAAGAGCTGTCGAAGTTGTCTTCGATAGCCTCGCGGGACGTCTCGCTCAGAGCCGCGAGCATTGAGCACAATCCCAAGAGCGCGGTGGGTCTCCGTCGCGGCCGACGCCACCATGATTTTGTTCTTCTTTAGTCGCAAGCCGGCCTCTTGGATGATCTTCTCAAATCGGTCATGCAAGTGTGAGAACGGCCGTGGGCCTGAGACAACAATATCGTCGCCAAAAAAGGACACCTGCAGCCCATACTCTTTGGCAAGCCCTTCAATCCTCTCGGCAACCCGATAGATTCGCAGATAAAGGTTGGCGAGAATCGGGCTTGTCGGTGTGCCTTGAGGCAGGCAGTGATTTCGGGTCGTGAGACGGGTTAGCAGCCCAGCCACATCAGGCGTGCACTTCAATCGAACGAACATTTGCCGAACGTGCCAAGCCGAAATGCTTGGATAGAAGGACTGAACGTCTGCGACCCAGAGATGTCGGGCCCCAACGTGCATCTCTGTTGCTGTCATGATCGAGCGCCTGCGACGGTAGCCGTGAATCGGGTCGGGCAGCCAGATACGTACGAGAAGCTTAGCGTGTATCTGCTTTTGGATGTGTTTGAGAAGGGGCTTGGGCGCGTCGATTTCCCGACCCGAGCCGTCCTTCTTTTGCTTTACCCAGGTCGGATTATAGTGAAGGTCGACGAAGCGAGCGACCTCTTCTAGGACCGGCAGCGGCACGCCTACGCGTTGCGCGAGGTGTTCTCGAGTGCGGATCTTCAGATGCCGATAGGGCCGTGGATGTGCCGGGTGGACGTTGTGAGTCACGCTCTATCCTCGTAGCGAGCAACAGTAGTTCCCTGGCGTGTGCCAGCATTGCCGCTTGCTCTGGGGTAACTTCACCGGTCTGTCGGCGTGCTTCCAAGTAGAGGAGCTCCGGCGGCACCTTCAGTCTCTGGGCGATGCGATCAACAAGTTGCAGACTCGCGTCACGCTTCTCACTTTCGATTAGAGACAAGTATGTTGGGGACATCGGGATACTCGCAGCGAGGTCCTTCTGCTTAAGTCCGGCTTGCAACCGGTAGTACTTGATCGCGAACCCAAGTCCCAAGATCTATGCCTATCTGCCTCTTCCATTGTCGGAAGCGGCTGAATTCGTAACGGTAGTTGTTGATGATCTCCCCCAACCACTTTGCGGTCTCCCTCAGTAGGGGTACGACTATCCCCATCCAGTCGGGACTTGGCTCTTGAAGTTCGACTACGAGCAACTCCTTGAGCCTGTAGAGATTCGCCAACAACTCCCTTGATGAGCCCTGGTTGCTGTACTCGACCCGCCCTTTTTCTTCGAGGAGGATCTGTTCGAGCAACCGGACTGCCCGCGAGAGTCGCTGTCTATTTCTCGCCATCTTCACCACCCCCCTTCTCTTTGTGGGATAACCGGGGCTCACGACCACAAGGGTCCGTTAACAACACCGCACCACGCCGCGCCGCGATAACAAACTTCGGCGAGGACATGTACAAGCCATGGAGACTCTCAGGCCATCAGCGGGCTGCCGCGTTAGCGGAGCACGATGAGAGCCATCCGGACTCCCTCGACTTGTCACCTCGTTCCATCCGGATACCAAGACCTGGTCTAGGCTGGCTGGTACCGGCGAAGGGCGGCCGACAGCACCGCCCTTAAAATCCGCATTGATGCGACTGCGGATAGGCCTGAATTTCCAGGCCGGTGGGGGCAGGAATCGATGGCGTGGAGGCTCATGGCCTCCTCGGGCAATCCTTTTGTCAAAGAGCCATCGGCAGTACGCCGACGAACGGAGAGTACCATGGGTCTGTGGTGGGAAGTCAAGAAATTTACTCACGGTTAAAGTCCGAACCTGACCGGCACGATGCGGTCGCCCTGTCTGGGTAGTCGCGTGCCCGCTCAGCGACTCCTCTCGGTCTTGGGCCGTGATTGCACCGCGATTCGTTAGGCCTGAGGTATGCGACTTACTGTACGCGATTGCGGCACAGGCATTAGGAGTGACAGCCGCAGGCCGCCTCATCCGTCGAGTGGCATACCGACTAGTAAGCGTACGCGTCTTCAGGGGTCCGGTAGTTTGCGAATCCCCTGTGAACCGGACTACGCCGAACCCTTCAGCCCCTCCTCACCCCTTCGCGGCGATCGCCAGCGCGATGCGCTCCGGGGTCAGCGGCAGCTCGGTGAGCCGCACACCCGTCGCATCCTCCACCGCATTCGCGATCGCCGCGGGCGCCGGCACGATCGGCGGCTCGCCCACGCCGCGGGCGCCGAAGGGGCCGGCGGGGGAGGGGACTTCCACGATGATCGTCTCGATGTTGGGCAGGTCGGCGGCCGTCAGCTTGCGGTAGTCGAGCAGGCTCGGGTTGGTGAGGCGGCCGCGCTCGTCGTACATCAGCCCCTCGGTCAGCGCGATGCCCAGGCTCTGCACGGCGCCGCCCTGCATCTGACCCTCGACGGCGAGCGGGTTGATGGCGCGGCCGACGTCCTGCACGACCACGAAGTCGCGCAGCGTCAGCTCGCCGGTGTCGGCGTCCACCTCGATGCGCGCCAGCTGCGAGGCGAAGGCGGGCGCCTGCAGCGAGAAGGCCGGGTGGCTCACGCCCAGCACGGGCTCCACCTTGGACATGTAGAGGTTGCCCTTCTTGCCGATCTGGGCCAGCGTGATCGCCCTGTCGGTGCCGCGCACGGTGACGCGGCCGTCCACGATGTCGAGGTCCTCCGCCGCGGCCTCCAGCTCCTTGGCTGCGATGTCGAGCGTCTGCTTGCGCGCGGTCTGCGCGGCCTGCATGACGGCGACGCCCACCGTGTAGATCGTCTTGCTGCCGGCGCTGAGCCCGGTGACGGGCGCGGTGTCGGTGTCGCCGGTCGTGATCTTGACCTTCTCGATGTCCACGCCGTACGCCGACGCGGCGATCTGCGCCAGCGCGATGTTGGTGCCGGCGATGTCCACCTGGCCGGTGAGCACGCTCAGCGTGCCATCGGGGTTGAGCTTCACGGTGGCGCTGGTCGGCTGCAGGCCGCCCAGCCAGCCGCCGAGCGACAGGCCGACGCCGCGCAGGCGGCCGCCCTTGGCGCCGGCCTTCCACTCCTTGCGCGTCTTCCACATCGGGTGCTCGGCCATGCGCGCCAGCACCTCGTGGGCGCCGTTGCTGGCCCACGGCTGGTTGTTCACCATCACCTCGCCGGGCTTCAGAAGATGGCGCTTGCGGAACTCGACCGAGTCCAGCCCCAGCGTGCGGGCGATGTGCTCCATGTGCGAGTCGATCGCGAAGATCGTCTGCGGCGCGACGGGCGCGCGGTACGCGGCCACGCTGGGCTTGTGGGTCAGCACCTCGGATCCCTTGATGTCGAAGGCGGGCCAGCGGTAGAGGCTGCCCAGGAACACCGCGCTCACCGCCAGCACCGTGCCGGAGAACGCGCCGGACTCCAGCACCGTCTCCGCCTCCAGCGCCATCAGCGTGCCGTCGCGCTTGACGCCGGTCTTGAGCCGAATGATGACCTGCGGCGCCGGCATGCCGGCCTCCAGCTCCTCGCGGCGCGTCATCACGTAGCGCACGGGGCGGTGGGTGGCGCGGGCGAGCAGCGCGGTGATGGGCTCGCAGAGCGCGCGGATCTTGCCGCCGAAGCCGCCGCCGCACTCGACCGGGATCACCTTGATGCGGTTCTCCTCGATGCCGAGGACATCGGCCACCTCGCTGCGCGTGTTGAACGACCCCTGCGTGCTCGCCCACAGCGTGAGGTTGCCGCTGCGGTCCCACTCGGCCAGCACGGCGTGGGGCTCGAGGTAGCCCTGGTGGACCATCGGCACGCGATAGGTGCGCTCGATCACCACGTCGGATTCGGCGAAGCCCTTGGCCACGTCGCCGCGCTGGACCTTGGCCGTCTGCGTGATGTTGACGGCCTTGGCCGGGGCGGCCTCGCCCTTGGCCATCGCGACGGCGGAGTGGGCGAGCGCCTCGCTGGTGTCGGCCTCGGTCCCCGCATCCGCCACCGGCGGGGCGCCGGGCAGCATGGAGGCCAGCGGGTCCACCGCGGCGGGCAGCACCTCGTACTCGACCTCGATGAGATCCAGCGCCTCCTCGGCGATGGCGGGCTCGTCGGCGGCGACGGCGGCGACCGGCTGGCCGGCGAAGACGACGCGGTCGATGGCCAGCACGGCGTGGGCGCGCGTGGGCGCCTTGCGCTTCAGCTCGGGAATATCGCGCGCGGTGAGGACCGCGCGCACGCCGGGCAGCGCGCGCGCCTTGGTCGCGTCGATGCGCACGATCTTGGCGTGCGCGTGCGGGCTGCGCAGGAGCTTGGCGTGCAGCAGGCCGCGCGCGGGAATGTCGGCCACGTACTGCACGCGGCCGGTCACCTTGTCGGGGCCGTCGGGGCGCGGGATGGACAGGCCCACTCCCCGCACGTCGCGCGTCGTCTTCATCGTGCTCATCGCTGGGCTCCCTCGGCGGCGGCCTCGGAGATCGCCGCGACCATCTTCGTATAGCCGGTGCACCGGCAGAGATTGCCGGCGATGCCGTAGCGGATCTCTTCTTCAGTGGGCCGTGGCGTCTCCGCCAGCAGCGCGGCGGCGGACATCAGCACGCCGGGGATGCAGAACCCGCACTGCGGCACGCCGTGGCGGACGAACGCCGCCTGCAGCGGGTGCAGCGTGTCCGGCGTGCCGAGCCCCTCGATCGTGCGCACGGCGCGGCCGCGCGCCTGCAGCGCGAGCACGAGGCAGGCGGCCACCGGCTTGCCGTCCAGGTGCACGGTGCACGCCCCGCAGTCGCCGGTGCCGCACCCTTCCTTGGGGCCGATGAGGCCGAGCCCCTCGCGCAGCGCGTCCAGGAGCGTGTCGTAGGGCTGCACGAGCACGTCCGTCATCTCGTCGTTCACGGTCAGCTTCATCGCCTGCTTGGACACGGATCGCCTCCGGGGCTCAGGCGCTCGCGCGGGCGAGCGCGGTCGTCAATGTGCGGCGGGTGAGGACACGGACCAGGTGGCGGCGGAATTCCGCCGAGCCCCGCTGGTCGCTGATGGGCTTGGCCGCCTCGACGGCGAGCACGGCGGCCTGCTCGATGCGCTCGGGCGTGAGCCGCTGGCCCTCCAGATGCCGCTCGGCGGCTGTCGCGTGGACGGGCGTGGGCGCCACCGCGGCCAGAGCGATCCGCGCCTTGCGGCACACGCCGTCGGCGATCGTCATCTGCGAGGCGACGCCGACGACGGCGATGTCCAGCTCGCGGCGCGGCGTGTGGCGCAGGTAGCAGCCGCCGCTGCCGGTGCCGGGGTCGGGCACGCTCAGCGCGACCAGCAGCTCGTTGGGCTCCAGCACGGTGCGATGCACGCCGGTGAAGAAGTCGCGCAGCGGCACGCGCCGCTCGCCGCGCGGCCCGGCGATCACCGCCGTCGCGTCCAGCGCCATCAGCGGCGGGACCATGTCCGCCGACGGCGCCGCGTTGCAGACGTTGCCGCCCAGCGTGGCCAGGTTGCGCACCTGCAGTGAGCCGACCAGCGCGCCGCTCTCGGCGATGGCGCGGTAGCTGCCGCCCAGCCGCGTGTCCGTCTCCAGCTCGCGGGCGGTCACGGCGGCGCCGAGGCGCAGACCGCGCCCCTCGGCCGTGACGCCGCGCAGCGCTTTCACGCCGGAGAGGTCCACCACGAAGGCGGGCTTGAGCAGGTGATTCTTCAACTGGGGCAGGAGGTCGGTGCCTCCCGCCACGAGCTTGGTGCCGGCGCCGCGATCGGCCAGCGCCCGCACGCATTCCTCTACGCTGCCGGGCAAGATCATCTCGAATCGTCGCACGCGGGGTCTCCCCAGATGGTGAAGTCGTCGAAGGTGGCGACCAGCATACTCCTCATGAGCCCCACGCGACGCCCTCGCCTCCGTCCACCGCCAGGGCCACGCCGGTGACGAAGCCGGCCTCGTCGGAGTGCAGGTAGAGCGCGGCGTAGGCCACGTCCCAGCCGGTGCCCATCCGCCGGCGCAGCGGCACGCGCCGGTCGCGCGAGGCGATGACCTCCTCGCGCGGCGTGCCCTTGGCCACGCGCGCCTCGATGGCCATCGGCGTGTTCATCAGGCCGGGCAGGATCGCGTTGGCGCGCACGCCGTGCTGGGCGTTGGCGGCGGCGAGGTTCTCGGTCAGCGCGACGACCGCCGCTTTCGTCGTCTTGTAGCCCACCAGCGGGTAGGCGTTGCGCGCGGCCATCGAGGAGATGTTGACGATCGAGCCGCCGCGCTCGCGCAGCGCGGGCAGCGCGTGCTTGCACGCCAGCCACATGCTCTTGAGGTTGACGGCCACGCTGCGGTCGAACGCCTCCTCGGTCAGCTCGGTGGCGGTCGCGTCGCCCAGCGCCAGGCTGGCGCCGACGTTGTTGTGCAGGATGTCCAGCCGCCCGAGCCGCTCGAGCGAGGTCGCCACCATCCGGCGCACGGCGTCCTCGCGGGTGACGTCGGCCTCGACAGCCCACGCCTCGCCGCCGTCCTTGCGGATCAGGTCCACCGTGTCCTGTGCGGAGTCCAGCCGCCGGTCGACGACGACGACGCGCGCGCCCTCGCGCGCCAGCACCAGCGCCGTCGCCCGCCCGTTGCCGATCGTCTCGCCGGGCGTCTGGCCGCCGCCCACGACGATCGCCGCCTTGCCCTGCACGCGTCCGGCCATCGCGCCGCCTCAGCAGCAGCCGCCGGCGATGGGACCGCCGGCCGGCCGCGCTTGATCGGGCCACCACCCCCACGGCCGCGGGCCGAAGTCGGGGGTGAAGACGCGGCCGCGCTTGACGGTGAGGTGCGGGGCGAACGCGCGGCTCACGCGCAGCGGCGTCTGGAGGATGTCGTAGACGACCCAGGTGCCGTCGCGCAGCTCCAGCACGGAGATGTCGGCCTGGCGTCCGACCGCCAGGCTGCCCAGCCGCTGCTCCTCGCCGATGGCCTTCGCGGGATTCGCCGTGGACATCGTGACGACCTGCTCCAGCGTGAAGCCCAGGCCGAGGAAGCGCGTCATGATCTCGGTCATGCTGTGCACGGTGTTCAGCCGGCCGGGCACGGTGAGATCGGTGCTGATGCAGTGCGGGAGCAGCCCCTGCTCGATGATGCGGCGGCCGACGTCGAAGGAGAAGTTCATCCGCCCGTGGGCGGTGTCGAACCACACACCGCGCGCGGCGGCCTCGCGCGCCTCCGGCACCAGCTTGCCGTTGGCGTCGAGCACGCCGCCCGGGTTCGGCGTGAAGTAGTGGGTGAGGATGTCGCCGGGCTCGAGCAGGTCGAGCAGCGGGTGGATCACCTTGGGGTCGTAGCGCTTCTCGGTGTCGCCGATGTGGACCATGAGGCTGATGCCGGCCTCGCGGGCGGCCCGCTTGGCGCGCTTGGGCATCTCCATGCCCATGATCTCGAGCGCGGGCGAGACCATCCGCGCCTTGATGCCGCGGATCAATCCCTTGTGCTGCAGCGCCACCTTGATCGTGTCGTCGACGTTCACGCTGCTCTCGGCGATGATGTCGGGGTTCGTCGCCAGGCCGGTCTGGCAGATGTGCAGGAACGGGATGACCTCGGTGTGGCAATGCGCCAGGAGATTGCGCCAGCCGCCGAACGTCGCCGCCCCCGCGCTGCCGGCGTCCACGATCGTCGTGACGCCGGAATACACACCGCCCAGGTCGGGGTTCACGCCGGTGCGGTTGACGCCCTCGTAGACGTGGGCGTGCAGGTCGATGAGCCCCGCCGTGACGAGCTTGCCGCCGACCTCGATGACGCGCGCCGCCTCGGCGGCGGGGATGCCCGCGGCGATGCGCGCGATCTTGCCGTTCTCCACCGCGACGTCGAGCACGCCGTCGAGGTTGGTCGACGGGTCCAGCACGCGGCCGCCCTTCAGGACGAGATCGTACATGCCCTCTCCTCTATGCGAACGCGGGCATGACGTCGCGCGCGAACATCTGCATCGAGCGCAGCACGCGCGCCTGCTCGAGGTCGCCGAACCAGAAGCTGCAGTTGAAGTGCGTGATGCCGACCGCCTCCTCGATGCGCCGGATCTGGCGCACGACCGTGTCGGGGGTGCCGATCACCAGGAAGCGGTCGAGCAGGTCGTCCACGTCGGGCTCCTGGGGCGCCGGCACCGCGACCGCGCGGCCCCCCTCGACGCGCTCGTAGTGGTTGCGCAGCGAGAGCGTCACGCGCATGTTCCAGCGCGCCTCCTCGGCGGCGGCGCGCGCGTCGGCCTGGTTGTCCGTCACGTACACGGCGCGCTGCACGCCGACCTGCAGCGGCTCGGGCGGCTTCACCTCGGCCACCATGCGGTCGAAGAGACGGCGGAACTCGGCCATGCGCTCCAGCGGCACGCCGAAGCCGCCGGTGAGCACGTTGAAGCCGCGGCGCACGGCGGCCTCGACCGAGTCCGGGCTCTGCGCGGTGATCCAGATCGGCGGCCGCGGCCGCTGCAGCGGCTGCGGGAACACCGTCGTCTCCGGGATCTTGAAGATCTTGCCGTCGTAGGAGAACGGCTGGCCCTCGAGCGCCTTGAGGATGACGTCCACCGACTCCTCCCAGCGCGCGCGCCCGCTCTCCAGCTCGAGCCCCAGCCGCTCGAACTCGTAGTGCTGGTAGCCGCGGCCCAGGCCGATGTCCACCCGGCCCCCCGCCAGCAGGTCGAGCGTGGCGATCTCCTCGGCGACGACCAGCGGGTGGTGCAGGGGGACCACGATCACCGCGGTGCCCACGCGCAGCCGCGTGGTCTTCGCCGCGATGTAGGTGGCGAGCTGGGCGGGGCGCGAGAGATAGCCGTAGGTCGAGAAGTGGTGCTCGGCCAGCCAGACGCTGCGGAAGCCGAGCGTCTCGGCGGCCTGGGCCAGCTCGATGGCGCGGCCGTAGATCTCCTGCGAGGAGCGGGCCGACGGCGACTGCATGAGCAGGAAGGTTCCGAAGTTCACGGGGGTCACCTCTCGGAGGCCCAAGATCAGGGCGGCGGCCCGTCCTGTCAAGACCGGAGGGCGATGGGCTGCGGTCGGGGTATGCTGCCGCCATGAGCCGACCGGCCGGGCGCATCCACGAAGTGGAGCACCACGCGGCGGACCGGGCCACCACGCGGCCCATCGTCGCCGGCACCCAGGGCGTGGTCGCGGCCGGCCATCCGCTGGTGGCCATGGCCGGCATGCGCATGCTGCTGGCGGGCGGCAACGCCTTCGACGCCGCCGCGGCCGCCGGCTTCGCCGCCGCGGTGGTGGAGCCGACGGCGTCCTACACGCTCATGGGCGAGTGCGTGGCGATGATCCACGACGCGCGCGGGCGGCGCACGCGAGTGCTCAGCGGCCAGGGCGGAGCACCGGCGCTGGCCACGATCGAGACCTTCCGCACGCGCGGCCTCGACCGCATTCCGACCGGACCCGGGCCCGACGCGCACCTGTCGTTTACCGTGCCCGGCGCCGTCGATGCCTATCTCACGCTGCTGGAGACGCTCGGCACCCGCAAGCTTGACGCGGCGCTGGCGCCGGCCCTGGCCTACGCCACCCGCGGCTTTCCCATGTACGAGTACATGCACCGGATGCTCGCCATCCCGGAGACGCGCACGCAGTTCGAGATCTATCCCCCCGGCGGCGACGCTGTCTTCTATCCGGGCGGCCGCGTGCCCCCGGCGGGCACGCTGTTCGTGCAGAAGGCGCTCGGCGGCACCCTGAAGAAGATCGCGGACGCGGCGCGCGGGCGGGACCGGCTGGCCGGCATCAGGGCCGCGCGCAAGCGCTTCTACGCGGGTGACGTCGCCAAGACGATCGGCGCGTTCTCCGAGCGGCTCGGCGGGCTGCTGCGCGCCAAGGACTTGGCCGGCTATCGCGCCACCTTCGAGGAGCCCGCGCGCATCACCTTCGCGGGCCGCGAGATCCTCGCCCAGGGCGCGTGGACGCAGGGGCCGGTGCTGCTGCAGGCGCTCGGCACGCTCGCGAGCTTCGACCTGCGCGCGATGGGCCACAACTCGCCGCGCTACATCCACGTGGTGAGCGAGGCGCTGAAGCTGGCCTTCGCCGACCGCGAGCGCTACTACGGCGACGTCGACAAGGTTCCGCTCGGCGCGCTGTTGGCGCCGGCCTATCTGCGCGAACGTGCTGGGCTCATCGACCTCGCGCGCACGACACCGGCGGCGCCGCCCGCCGGTGATCCGCGCCGCCGCGGCGTTCGGGCGGGCGTCGCCCCGGCGGCGCGGGCCGACGCGGTGCCGTCCTCGGCGGGTGACGGCACCACGCACATCGCCGCCATCGATCGCGACGGCAACATGGTGTGTCTCACGCCGAGCGGCGGCGTGTTCCGCAAGTCCGCGTTCTCGCCCGAGCTCGGCTGCACGCTGAGCACGCGCAGCGAGATGTTCGTGCTGGAGCCCGGCCATCCGAACGCGCTGGCGGGCGGCAAACGGCCGCGCACGACCCTGGTGAGCTACATGATCGTGGAGGACGGCGTGCCGACCACGACGATCGGCTGCCCCGGCGGCGACGACCAGGCCCAGGGCGATCTTCAGCTCGTGCTCAACACGCTGGTATTCGGCATGAACCCCCAGCAGGCCGTGGAGGCGCCCCGCTTCTCCACCCAGACGTTGATCAACTCCTTCTGGCCCCGCGCCTACAAGCCGGGCCAGCTCAACGTCGAGCCCGGCATCCCGCACGCCACGCGCGCCGAGCTCACCGCGCTCGGCCACACGGTGAGCGAGATCGGCGCCTGCGGCATCGGCGCGATCGTCACGCGCCGCGATCCGGAGAGCGGCGTGGTGTCGGCGGGCGCCGACCCGCGGCGGCCGACGTACGCCCTCGCGCTGTAGGACACGATCGCCTTCCCGCGCGGCTGATGACGGTTCGGGGCTAATGGCCGATCGCGCGCGGGTGCATGACGTCGATCGCGTAGCCGACGTCGAGGCGATCGCCACTCCAGCTCGCGCGCAGCGTGGTGGCGTCCAGGTGAACGCCGGCGTTCTGGGCGCGCAGGAGTCTCTCCGCGTCCGCGGGCACCGCCGGCAGCGCCGGCACCTCTGGTAACACCCGACCGTTCGGCCGCCTGAACTCCAGCACCCCGTCGGCCAGCCGCTCCACCTGAAAGCCGTCCTCGTGCACCGAGCGATGGTGTCGGCGGCATAGCAGCACCAGATTCGACAGCGTCGTGGGCCCGCCTGCCGCCCAGTGGCAGATGTGATGCCCTTGGGTGAAGCGCAGGCCACAGCCCGGGAAGCGACAGCCGCGATCTCGATGGTGCAGCGCCCGCCGTAGCCCAGGGGGGATCGTCCGCGTCCGGGCACCGACCTCCATCACTCGCCCGTCAGGGTCGTGGCGCATGACCACACGGCTCGCATCGCACGCGACTCGGCGTGAACTTTCCGCGGAAAGATGATCGCCGTCGGCGAGCACCGACTGGCCCGGCTGATCGGGATCGGCCAGGACGGGCCCGTCGACATGGACGACGACCTGGTAGCGCTCGCCTGGGGCGCCGGGATCGAGGTCGTGGTGGAGGGCCGCCTCGGCGATCATCCCGAGCGCGTCTGCCTGTCGCTGGGCCATGGTGGGCGGGTCGCCCTCAGGGTCGTTCACCCGGGCCTTCGCGTACATCCGGTCGCAGCACGCCGCCAAGGCCTGGCGTAGCACCGCGCCCGTCTCGGGCGTCAGCCGGCCGTGGATCACGTACATGCCGTCTGTGTCCTGATACACCGTGAGCGCCCGGCTCTTCTGCCGCTGGGCGGCCTGCCGGTTCTCACCGTTGCGGTCCACACGACGCCAGGCGCGGACCAGCCGCTCGACATGCGCGGCCGTCATGGACTGGCTGGCGGTCAGCAGCCGCTCCTCTGTCTCCGCTGTCGCCACACGGGTCAGCGCCCGGACCTTGGAGTACGAAAGCATGCCGCGCGCGAAGGCGTCGCGGACGCGCGGAAGGCTCGGCAGCGCCCGCGCCACCCGGACGCGCTCGCCGGCCGCGTTGAGGTCGAGCCCGACGCGCCAGGACAACCACTCGGCGCAGGACTTGGCGCCGGCCTCGGCCCAGCCGGTACGGGCGTCGAACTCGCGGATCATGTCGAGCAGGCGCGCGGTGGCAACTTCGATGTGGGCGGAGAGCTCGGCAATGTCGTCGCCCAAGCGTTGGAGTTCCTCGAGTCCGGGTCGCGGTGTCGTCTCCGCCAGCATGCGTGTCCTCCTTGCTCGGGGAAATTCTAATGCCCGAATTCGGAGGCCCCTGGGAGGCTCACCGCAAGGTGATTCAGACAAACGACGCCCGCGTGCGCGGTACCGAACGAAAAATCGCACCACGCGGCTTCTGCGGCGCGCTGAAGGGCTTTCCAACCGCCCACCGCCAATGCGTCACGGCGGCGGTCGCGGAACCTGTCAATGCCCAATATTGGATACGGCTAGGATCGTCCGCGCCGGACCTCCTCCGCGATCGCCGCGTAGCCCGCGCGCAGCACCGCGGAGTCGGAGGCGTAGTTGATGATCGTCGCGCCGAGCGCGATCATCTGGCGCACCCCCTCCTCGCTGTCGGTCAGCATCGCCACCGCCTTGCCGTGCTTGCGCGCGGCGGCGACCAGCTTCGTGCGGTACTCGTCGAGCGTCGGCTTCTGCTTGGGCGTGCCGAGCACGCCGAGGTCCTGCGCCAGGTCGGTGGGGCCGATCGTCAGCGCGTCGATGCCGGCCACCGACGCGATCTCGTCGAGCCGGTCGAAGGCACGCTTCGTCTCGAGCATCGCGGTGACGTGCACGCGCGCGTTGGCCAGCGCCATGTGCTCGGCGGGCGGGCGGACGACATCGAGAACGGCGAGTGCTCCATGTCCACGCGGGCGAAGTCGAGGCCGGCCGAGGGACTATACTCCGGACTCAGAGGAGACGACCCGTGCCCAAGGGATTGACCGCCGTCCTGCTGCAGCCCGGAAAGCCGCTCGAGCTCGAGACGCTGCCCACGCCGGAGGTGGAGCCCGGCGGCATCCTGATCCGCAACACCGCCGCCGCCATCTGCGGCTCGGACCTCCACTACTGGCGCAACGACGGCAACTATCAAGGCCCCGACCTGCGCCGCGTCCCCGGCCACGAGTTCACCGGCGTCGTCCACACGCTGGGTAAGGGCATCACGACCGACTCGCTGCGGCGGCCGCTGAAGGAAGGCGACCGCGTCGCGTTTCCGTTCTTCAACCCGTGCAACCGCTGCTACTGGTGCGTGCGCGGCGAGCACCACGCCTGCCCCCACCGCCACCGCAAGAGCATGCAGTTCACGCTCAACGAGTACCCGTACTGCGACGGCGGCTACGCCGAGTACTACTACCTGCCGCCCGGCCACTACGTCTTCAAGGTGCCTGACGTCCTGCCCGACGAGGCGATCCCGCCGGTGAACTGCGCGCTCTGCCAGGTGCTGCACGGCCTCGAGTACGCGGAGATGAAGTTCGGCGACGTCGTCGTCATCCAGGGCGCCGGCGGGCTGGGCATCTACGCGGCCGCCGTCGCCGCCGAGAAGGGCGCGTCCAGGGTCGTCTCGATCGACAAGCAGCCGCTGCGCCTCGAGCTGGCCCGCAAGTGCGGCGCCACCGACGTGATCGACATGAACGAGCTGGCCACGCCCGAGGCGCGCGTGCAGCGGGTGAAGGATCTCACCGACGGCCGCGGCGCCGACGTGGTCGTGGAAGTCGTCGGCATCGCGGCGGCCACGGTCGAGGGACTCGACATGGTGCGCTTCAACGGCAAGTTCGTGGACATCGGCAACATCGTGCCCCAGCCTGTCTCGTTTCCCGCCATCAAGGTGATCAGCCAGCAGATCCACTGGACGGGGCTCATGCACTACAACCCCTGGATCATGCCGGCCGCGCTCGACTTCCTGGTGCGCACGAAGGACCGCTATCCGCTCTCCAAGGTGGTCTCGCACAGCTTCCCGCTGTCGGACGTCAACAAGGCGTTCGCGTTCGCGGAGTGGCAGGGCAAGAACACCGGCACCGCCGCCACGCGCGTGATCCTCAAGCCGTGAGCAGCCAGTCGAGGATGGCCGGGTTCTCGTCGCGCGGGTAGGTGTGCGAGAGGTCGGCGACCTCGCGGTAGACGAGCGCGGCGCCGGCGCCAAGCAGCAGGTCGCGCCCGAGCCGCGCGGTGGCCACCGGGAACATCCAGTCGAGCGCGCCGGCGACCTGGTAGACGGGGCGGCCGCGCAGCCGCTCGAGGCCGCCGTCGCCCACCACGACGGGATGCACGACGCCGCACAGCAGCGCCAGGTGCGTGAAGGGCGTGTCCTCGCGGGCGCCGCAGCGGAGCGCGTAGGTGGCGCCGTCGGACATCCCGGTCAGGAGCATGCGGGCGCGGTCCACCGGGTAGCGCCCGGCCACGTGCTCGACCGTGTCGTGCAGGAGTGTGGCGTCTACGTCCTCGCCCATGAGCGACCACGTGCGGTCGAGTGAGGTGGGTGCGAGTAACAACGCTCCGCGACTGCGCGAGTCGCGCAGCCACGTCCACAGGAAGTCGCGGCCGTGCCCGTGGCCGCCGTGCAGGGCGACGACGAGCGGCAGCGCCGTCCGCCGGTCCCACGACTCCGGCACGTAGAGCGAGCAGCCGCCGCGCTCCTCGCGCTCGTTGTCGGCGTGCAGCACGCCCCCGCGCTCGTCGCGCACCGCGCCCTCGCGCAGCCGCTCGACGAGCGCGTCGTCGAAGCGCCGGTCGGGCTCGAGGAACCAGCGGCTGATCGCGTCCACGACCGGCGCCAGCGGGTAGAGCGCCTCCTGGATGCGTCCGAACCGGCGCAGCGCGCGGTAGAGGTCGAAGGGATCGCCCCCCGCGCGGGCGGCCTCGACGAACGCCCGCACGAGGTCGAGCGTCTGGCCGCCCACGTCCACGAGCCGCGCGCGCAGGAACTCCAGCTCGTCCTCGCCGCGCTCCGTCTCGAGCGCGCGTAGCGGACCCTCCAGCCTGGCGGCGTGCGGCGCGAGCGCATCGGCGAGCCGGTCGGCGACGCTGGGATCCAGGTGGCGCTGCACCCACACGATCCGCTCCAGCGTGGACAGCAGCGGCGGCAGCAGCGCGTTGACGGCGGCGATCACGCCGCGGGATCAGCCGGCGAGGACGAACGGCACGCCGGCGCTCATCACGACGGCGCGGAGCTGAGCGAGCAGGTCGTCGGGCACCGGCACGCCGTCGCGCAGCCGCTCGGCGCGCGTGGCCATCTCGGGGTCGCCGGCCACCAGCACGGGCTGGGCGGGGTCGGAGCGCTTGGCGCCGTGCAGGGTGTCGATCACCTGGTCGAGGTCGTCCTCGAACTCGCCGGCGGGGCGGAACGCGGTCGGGTCGATCGCCATGAAGAAGTGGCCGATGTTGTGCGGGTCGGACGGCTTCTGCGTGCGGTTGCGCAGCGGCGAGAACGAGGCGCCCGCCAGCGCGCCGCCGAGGATGTGGACCATCACCGCCAGGCCGTAGCCCTTGTGGCCGCCGGCGTCACGCGGGCCGCCGAGGGGCGTGATGCCGCCCTCCGGCCGCTCGAAGACGTACTTGAACGCTTCCTCGGGGTCGGTCACCGGCCGGCCCGCGCCGTCCACGACCCAGCCGGGCGGCAGCGGCTTGTGGTTGAGCTTGTAGACCTTCACCTTGCCGGCGGCGACGGTCGTCGTCGCCATGTCGAGCTGGAAGGGCGGGTTGCGCCGCGCCGGCGCCGCGAACGCCAGCGGGTTGGTGCCCATGACCGGCTCGGCGGCGAACGTCGGCACCAGCGACACACCGCGCGTGGCGGAGGTCACCATGCCGATCGCGCCGCGGTCGGCGGCGATGCGCGCGTAGCAGCCGGCCGCGCCGAAGTGGTGCGAGTTGACGACCGACACGACCGCCACGCCGAGGCCGCGGCACTTGTCCACCGCCAGGGTCATCGCGTGCACCGACACCGGGTGGCCGAGGGAGGCGTCGGCGTCGATCAGCGCCATCGCCGGCCCCTCGCGCAGCGTCTTGAACACCGGCGTCATGTTGAGCCGCCCCGCGCGGAATTCGCGGTCGTAGGTCGGCAGCATGGAGATGCCGTGGGAGTCCACGCCGCGCAGGTCGGTCTCCACCATCATCTCGGCGGTGGTGTCGGCGTGGGGCGCGGACATGCCCCACGCGCGCAGCACCGACCCGAGCTGCGCGCGGATCGTCGCCGCCGGAATCCGCATCGCGGCGGCTACTCGGGGCGGAACGTCGGGGTGCCGACCCAGCCGGACTCGGAGACGTCCACCATGATGCCGTCGGGGGCCGAGTACTTCACCTCGACGTTGCCGCCGTAGCGCCGCTCGCCGCCGTGGCCGAGCTCGAGGGCCTGGTTGACGTCGTCGCGGCGGGGGGAGCCGGCGGCGGCCAGCCGCTCGACGGTGTCCTCCATGCTGTCCACCTGGAAGCCGAAGTGGTGCAGGCCGCTCCAGTCCTTGCCGCGCTCGACCCCGGCCACCGCGTCGTTCTTGAATTTCAGGATGGCCAGGTTGATGTCGCCGTCCGTGAGGTAGAAGCCCGTGGCCCCGGGCGAGTTCACCCGTCCGACCTGCTTGAGGCCGAAGACGTCCATGTAGTACTTGGCGGTCTTCTCAGGGTCCTGCGTGGACAGCGCGATGTGCTTGATCTTCGCCATGAGGTCCTCCGGGTTCGGGGCTTAGCGTCCGCGGATACGATACCAGGGATGCGGCTGGCCGGGTGTGGTCACACGCAGAGTGTAGACCGAGGTGCGGGCGGTGAGAAACAGCGTTTTCAGGTCGGGGCCGCCGAAGGCCAGGTTGGCCGGGACCTCGGGGGTGCGGATGAGCTCGAGCCGCCGGCCGTCGGGGGCGAACACCCAGGTGCCGCCGGGACCGGTGCAGTAGATGCGCCCCTCGACGTCGAGCTTCATGCCGTCGGGGACGCCGTCGGTCTCGTCGGAGGACATGTCGGCGAAGATGCGGCGGCGCACCAGGCGGCCGTCGCCGTCGACCTCGAGGGCGTGGATGTACTGAGTCCAGCGCGTGTTGGCCACGTAGAGGATGCGCTCGTCCAGCGAGAAGGCCAGGCCGTTGGGGTACTCGCAGTCCGCCACCAGCGTGACGGCGCCGTCGGGCGCGATGCGATAGACGCCGGCGTAGGGCAGCTCGCGCTGGGCGAGCGGCACGCGCAGCCCCGGGTCGGTGAAGTAGAGGCTGCCGTCCGAGCGGCACACCACGTCGTTGGGGCGATTGAAGCGCTTGCCCTCGTAGCGGTCGGCCAGCACCTCGACGCGGCCGTCGGCGCTCATGCGGGTGACGCGGCGGTTGCCCCCCTCGCACATCACCAGCCGCCCCTGCAGGTCGAACGTGGTGCCGTTGCCCTCGCCGGTCTCGCTGCGCACGATCTCGGGCGGCCGCCCCGGCGTGAGGCGGTGCAGCGTGCTGCGCCGGATGTCCACGAAGTAGTAGAAGCCGTCGGGGTGCCAGAGCGGCCCCTCGGTGAAGCCGAAGCCCGTGGCCGGCCGCTCGGCCGTGGTCGTCTCGAGGATCATGTGTCAGACTCCTCCGCGGTCGGAGGATACGCCAGCTCCGGGGAGGTGCCGGGCATGAAGGTGACCGCGGTGACGCCGTTCGTCGTGGATCCCGGCTACGGCAAGAACTGGCTCTTCGTGAAGGTGGAGACCGCCGACGGCCTGCACGGCTGGGGCGAGTGCTACACGCAGGCCGACCGCGACCAGTCGATCGCCGCCCACGTGCGGCAGCTCGAGCGCTACCTGATCGGGCGCGACGCCGGCCACATCCGTCACTTCACCCACTGGGCCTATCATGACTTCGCGGCCAAGCGCGGCGCGATGGATTTCTGGAGCGCGGTGAGCGGGATCGAGCAGGCGCTCTGGGACCTGGCGGGCAAGCGCGTCGGTCTGCCGGTGGTGAGCCTGCTCGGCGGCCCGTGCCGCGAGCGCATCCGCGTCTACGCCAACGGCTGGTACTCGGGGGCGAGGACGCCCGCCGACTACGCCGCCAAGGCGACGGCGACGGTGGCGCGCGGCTTCACCGCGCTCAAGTTCGACCCGTTCCCCGGCCCGTGGCGCACTCACATCTCGCGCGCGGCCGAGCGGCAGGTGGTGGAGACGGTGGGCGCGGTGCGCGCGGCGGTGGGGCCGGCGGTGGATCTCATGATCGAGGTGCACCGCCGGCTGGCGCCGATGCACGCCGTGCGGGTGGCGCGGATGCTCGAGCCGTTCGACCCGTTCTGGTACGAGGAGCCGGTCTCCGCGCGCGACCCCGCCGCGCTGGCGGAGTGCCGGAGCCAGATCCGGATGCCGATCGTCACCGGCGAGGAGCTCTACACGCGCTTCGAGTTCCGCGAGATCTTCGAGCGCCGCGCCGCCGACATCATCAACCCCGACGTGTGCAACGTGGGCGGGATCGAGGAGCTGCGGGCGATCGCCGCGATGGCCGAGGCGTACCACGTGGTCGTCTCGCCCCACAACTACAACAGCACCACCGTTGGGCTCGCCGCCACGCTGCACGTCTCGGCGGCGATCCCCAACTTCCTCATCACCGAGTACTTCACCAGCTTCGAGCCGCGCGGGCAGGAGATCGCGGTGACGCCGTTCCGCGTCGAGAACGGCTACCTGGCGGTGCCGACGGCGCCGGGGCTCGGCATCGAGCTGCGCGAGGACATGCTGGCGCGCCACGCCGCCCGCGAGCTCCCGCCGCGCGCGATGCCCACGCCGCGCGAGGAAGGGCCGTAGTGGCGGCGTTCGACGGCTACCACCTCCGTACCACGCCCGCGCCCGATCCCGAGCTGACGCAGGTCGGCCCCGGCACGCCGGCCGGCGAGTACCTGCGCCGCTTCTGGCAGCCGGTGGCATTCGCCCGCGATCTGACCGACGCGCCGCTGCGCGTGAGGATCCTGGGCGAGGACCTCGTCGTCTTTCGCGACCGCGGCGGGCGCGTCGGCGTGCTGCACCTGCACTGCGCCCACCGCGGCACCTCGCTCGAGTTCGGGATTCCGCTCGAGCGGGGGATCCGCTGCTGCTATCACGGCTGGGTCTACGACGTTGACGGCCGGTGCCTCGAGACGCCCGGCGAGCCGGCGGGCAGCCGGCTGTGCGAGCGCGTGTGGCAGGGCGCCTATCCCACGCGCGAGTTCACCGGGCTCGTGTTCGCGTACCTCGGCCCGCCCGAGCGGCGCCCGGCCTTCCCGCGCTACGACAGCTACGCGGTGGCGGGGCTCACGCTGATGCCGGCGGCGCAGTTCACGCTGCCGTGCAACTGGCTGCAGGTGAAGGACAACAGCATGGACCCGGTGCACACCGCGTTCCTGCACGCGCTGAGCAGCGGCTACCAGTTCACCGAGGCGTTCGGCACGGTGCCCGAGCTCGACTGGCTCATGACCGAGGCGGGCATGGTCTACGTCGCGACCCGGCGCCTCGGCGATCTCGTCTGGGTGCGCGTGTGCGACTTCATGCCGCCCAACGTCCATCAGTTCACACGCGAGATCGAGGAGGCGACGGCGCCGAAGGCGGCGAGTCGCCCGGTGATCATCCGCTGGGCGGTGCCCAACGACGACACGCACACGACCAACTTCGAGCTGGCGCAGGTGGACCCGGCGTGGGGGCTCAGCGCGGCGCAGGTCGCCAGCCCCGGCTTCGGCCAGTCCGGCGACCGTCCCTACGCCGAGCGGCAGCGATTTCCCGCCGACTTCGATGCGCAGGCCGGGCAGCGGACGATCGCCGTGCACGCGCTCGAGCATCTCGGCTCGACCGACCGCGGCGTGATCATGTTCCGTAAGATTGTGCGCGAGGGGGTGCAGGCCGTCGCGCGCGGCGAGGACCCGTGGGGCCTGGGACGAGAAGACAGCCGCGTCATCACCACGTTCACCCAGGACCTCGTGCTGAAGCTGCCTCCGGCGCCGACGGCGGAGGACGACCGCCGGCTGCTGCGCGAGACGGGCCGCGGGGTGATCGCGGGGCGCTAGTCGCCCATCACCAGGCCGCCGTCCACCTTGATGGCCTGGCCCGTCATGTAGTCGGAGTCGGGGCCGGCGAGGAAGGCGACGACGCCGGCGACGTCCTCGGGCGTCTCGGGGCGGCCGAGCGGGATGCCGGCGATCCGCCGCTTCCACGACTCCTTCAGCGGCAGGTTGTGCAGGGCGCCCAGCTCGCGGTCGAGCTGCTCCCACATCGCGGTGTCTACCGCGCCCGGGCAGACGCAGTTGGAGGTGATGCGCTCGGGCGCCAGCGCCTGGGCGGCCGAGCGGGTGAGGCTGATGACGCCGGCCTTGGAGGCCGAGTAGGGCGTGGTGAGGTGGTTGCC
This sequence comes from Methylomirabilia bacterium, assembly GCA_041497115.1. Lineage (GTDB taxonomy): Bacteria > Methylomirabilota > Methylomirabilia > Rokubacteriales > CSP1-6 > AR5. Next base: position 96,170 of record JBGQFW010000002.1, on the reverse strand, counting down.
GCCGCGGTAGCCGGCGATCGAGGCGGTCTGGATCAGCTTGCCGCGCAGCTCGGAGCCGGCCATCGGCGGCTGCCCCTTCATGCGCCGCGCAGCGGCCTGCAGCACGAAGAAGACCGCGCGCAGGTTCACGCTCATCACGCGATCCCACTCCGCCTCGCTCACGTCCAGCATCGGTTGCACGCGGATCACGCCCGCGTTGTTGAACAGCACGTCGAGGCGGCCCAGGCGCCGGACCGTCTCGTCCACCATGCGGGCGACGTCCGCGGCGCGCGTGACGTCGGCCTGGATCGCCACACCGCCGACCTCGGCGGCGACCTTCTCGACTCCCGGTTTGTCCAGATCGGCCAGCGCGAGCTTCGCCCCGTCGGCGGCGAGGCGGCGCGCGGTGGCGGCGCCGATGCCGCCGGCGGCGCCGGTGACGAGGACGGCGCGGTTGTCGAGGCCGGCCATGGGGGCTCGCCGGCTAGCGGAACGCCGGCGCGATCTCCGTGATGAAGCGATCGAGGTCGCGCCGCAGCTCGGGCAGGGGCCGGAACATGGTCGGGATGAACAGCACGCTGGCGCCGGCGGCCTTGAGCTGGCGCAGCTGCTCGCGGATCTGCTCGGGCGTGCCGGCCAGGCAGGTGTCGCGCGCGTCGGCGGCGTGGCGCCCCATGCGCGTCTCGATCGTCTTGGCCAGCGCCTCGACCTCGTCCTTCTTGTCGGTGATGAGCAGCGACATGTTGACCGAGCGCGTGATCGTCTTGGGATCGCGGCCGACGGCGGCGCAGTGCTCGTCGAGGATCTTGCCCTTGCGCGCGACCACCTGCGGCCCGCCCCAGACGTTCCAGTGGTTCGCGTGCTTGGCCACGATCCGGAGCGTGACCTTCTCGCCGCCGCCGCCGATCATCAGCTCGGGGTGCGGGCTCTGCACGGGCTTGGGATCGAGCGGCGCGTCGGCGAGCTGGTAGTAGCGCCCCTTGAAGTCGGTGCGCTTGTTCTTCCAGAGGGACGTGATCACCTCGCACGCCTCGTCCAGCCGCTCGAGCCGCTCGCGCATCGTATAGAAGGGGATGCCGTACGCCTCGTGCTCGTTCTCCTGCCAGCCCGCGCCGAGGCCGAGCAGCAACCGGCCGCCCGAGATCACGTCCACTTGCGCCGCCATCTTGGCGACGACGGCGGGATGGCGGTAGGTGTTGCCCAGCACGATCGTGCCCACGCGCATGCGCGGCACCAGCGCGGCCAGCGCCGCCAGCGTGCTCCACGACTCGAGCATCGCGCCCTCGCGCTCCTTGGTGTTGGGCATGAAGTGGTCGGTGACGCAGGCGATGTCCCATCCGGTCGCCTCGATGTGCTTCCAGAGGTCCAGCACGCCCGCCCAGGTCTGCAGTCCCATACTCGTGAAGATTCCGTATCGCATGTGCGCGATACTATCGCACCATGACCCGATTCGGTATCTCCCTTCCCTCCGGTGGACCGGGCGCCGGGCCCGTCACCGCCACCACGCTGGCGGATGCGGCGCGCGCGATCGAGGGCGCCGGCTTCAGCAGCGCGTGGGCCTTCGATTCCATCGGCCGCGGCTGGCTGCACGCCGATCCGCTCACCGCGCTCGCCGTCGCCGCCACCGTGACGCGCGACCTCGAGGTCGGCACCGGCGTGCTGCAGGTGCCGCTGCGCAACCCGGTGGAGCTGGCCCAGCGCGCGCTGACCGTCCACCTGATCGCCGGCGGCCGCCTGCTCCTGGGCGTCGGCGCCGGCTCGACGGCGACGGACTTCGAGGCGCTCGGCCTGGACTTCGCCGCGCGCTTCCGCCGTCTCGACGAGTCCCTCGGCATCATGCGCCGGCTCTGGGCGGGCGAGCGCGTCGACGGCGCCTCGCTCGGGCCGATCTGGCCGGCGGCGCTCGGCGGCCCGCGCGTGCTCATCGGCTCGTGGGCCGGCTCGAAGTGGATCGTGCGCGCCGCGCGGGAGTTCGACGGCTGGGTCGGCTCGGGCGCCCGCTCGAGCTGGGGCGCGCTGCGCGAGGGGATCGCGCGCTTCCGCGACCTGGGCGGGCGGCGCGCGGTCGTCACCAACGTCCGGGTGGACCTCGACGCCGCGACGCCGAGCGCCGACGGGCCCGAGGATCCGTTCGATCTGCGCTGTCCGCGCCCGATCGCCCGCGCGCGGCTGCAGCAGCTGGTCGCGCTGGGGTTCGACGACATCGTCCTCGTCCCCCGGCGCCACGACGCCGGCTACCTCAAGGACCTGCGCGCGCTCTGCGCGGACGCGGCCTGATAGTATCCCGGTCAAAGGAGGCACGACGATGGCGGTGATCAAGGTGCGCGACCTGGCGTACGGACGGCTGCGGTCCCCCGATCTCGACGCGGCCGAGGAGTTCCTCACGCACTTCGGCATGGTCCGCGCGGCCCGCACCCCGACCGCGCTCTACATGCGCGGCACGGATGCGCACCATCACCTGCACGTGACCGAGAAGGGCGACCCCGCGTTCGTGGGGCTCGCCTACGACGCGGCGAGCGAGGACGACCTGACCCGCCTGGCGAAGGCGCCGGGCGCCTCGGGCGTCGAGTCGATCGACGAGCCGGGCGGCGGCAAGCGGGTGCGGCTGCGCGAGCCCAACGGCTACCAGATCGAGGTCGTGCACGGGATCGCGCCGCTGCCGGCGATCGCGGTCCCGCGCCAGTCCATGAACACCGGGACCGAGCCGCTGCGGCGGGCCGGCGAGCTGATGCGCCTGCGGAAGTCGCCGGCGCCCATCAAGCGGATGGGCCACGGCGTCATGGGCGTGCCGAATGTGAAGGAGACCGTGCAGTGGTTCCGCGACACGCTCGGCTTCATCCGCTCGGACGACGTGTATGCGGGCGACAAGGACAACATCATCGGCTCGTTCAATCGCTGCGACCGCGGGGACGAGTTCGTGGACCACCACACGCTCTTCTGCGTGCGCAACGAGCGGGCCGGGCTCAACCACATGTCGTTCGAGGTGCCCGACGTGGACGCGGTGTTCATGGACCACGAGTACCTGGCGCGCCTGGGCAAGTACGAGCACATGTGGGGCGTGGGGCGCCACCTGCTCGGCAGCCAGGTCTACGACTACTGGTGCGACCCGTGGGGGCGCGTGCACGAGCGCTGGGCCGACACCGACCGGCTCAACGCGCGCACGCCGGGCAACCTGCTGCCGGCGGAAGAGGCGCTGGTGAGTCAGTGGGGCGAGGACCCGCCCGAGCGCTTCATCCACCACGTGAGCGTGTAGCGCTCATGGCGATCATTCGCGTCTACGCGGGCAGTGACGGGAAGTCGCACTTCGAGGAGATCACGCCGAGACTCGAGCCGCTCGGCGACCGCTCGGAGATCGGGGAGCTGATCATCGGCAGCGGTATCGTCGTGCGGCGGTTCGAGGCGACGCGCTCGAACCCCTGGCATCACGCGCCGGGGCGCTACGCGGTGTTCACGCTGGCCGGGGCGGTGGACATCGAGATCGGCGACGGCACCGTGCGGCGGCTGGGGCCGGGCGACGTCCTGATCGCCGAGGACGTGACCGGCCAGGGCCACGTCACCCGCGAAGTCGGTCCCGAGCCGCGCGTCTCGGTCTTCGTGCCGCTCGGCTAGACGACACCCTCGGCCTGCCAGCGCGCGAGCTCCTCGCGCGTGTGGCCGAGCAGGTCCACGAAGACCGCCTCGTTGTGCTCGCCCGGCATCGGGGCCAGCCAGCGCACGCGCCCCGGCGTCACCGAGAGCTTGAGCGGCGTGCCGGTGGTCTTGAGCCGCCCGTAGACTGGATGATCCCGCTCGACGAACATCTCGCGCGCCCTGACCTGTGGGTCGTCCACCATCTCCGCCACGTTGTTGACCGGCGCCGCCGGCACCCCGGCGGTGGCGAGCGCCTGCACGACCTCGGCCTTGGTGCGCGTGGCGGTCCATCCGGTGATGAGGGCGCCGATCGCGTCGCGGCGGTCGCGGCGCGCGGCCGCGGTGGCGTAGGCCGGGTCGCGCGCCAGATCGCTCCGCCCGAGGATCTCGCAGAAGCGACGCCACACCGCGTCGCTGGCCCCCGCCGAGACGGCCACGTGGCCGTCCCGCGTCGGATAGACGCCGGTGCTGGAGCCGGTGAACGCGATGTTGCCGGTGCGGGTGAGGATCTCGCCGCCGACCGTGTAGCGCTCGCCGAGGTTGTCGAGCGCCACCACGAGGCTGTCGAGCAGCGCCATGTCGATCCGCTGCCCGACCCCGGTGCGCTGCCGGTAGTGCAGCGCGGAGACGATGCTGAACGCGCACAGCATGCCGGCGTAGTAGTCGGAGATGGACTGTCCCGACTTGGTGGGCGGGTTCTCGGGGAAGCCGGTGATGCTGAGATAGCCGCTGATCGCCTGGGCCAGGATGTCGTAGCCGCGCTGCTCCGCGTAGGGGCCGTCCTGGCCGAACGCGGTCACCGACGCGTAGACGAGCGCCGGGTTCACCGTGCGCAGCGTCTCGTAGCCGAGGCCGAGCCGCTCCATCGTGCCCACGCTGAAGTTCTCGGTGACCACGTCGGCGCGCGCAACCAGCTCCTTGAAGAGCGCCACGCCCCGGGGTGTCTTCAGCTCGAGGGTGACGGCGAGCTTGTTGCGGTCGCGGTACTGCGCGGCGGGCACGCGCTCCTCCACGCCGTCGCGCACCCGCTTGATCCCCAGCGACAGCCGCTCGCGGCCGCGCTCGCGCGACTCGACCTTGATCACGCGGGCGCCCAGGTCGGCGAGCAGCATCGTGCAGAACGGCATGGCGATGACCTGGCCGAGGTCGAGGACGGTGACGTCGCTCAGCGCCTGTTCCATGGAGAGGGGCGCGCCGGGCGCGCCGGGCCCGGAGGGGCGGCTTACAGGTACTTCGTCGGCCACATCATGGTGCGCCACATGTGGGACGACGAGGTCGCGTCGAAGCCGAGCCCTTCCTTCGGCTGCCGGAAGTGGCGGCCGACGATGTCGGTGAACTCCTCGAGCTCGACCCTCACGGTGGGATCGAACGCGTAGAGGTCGTTCACGCAGATCAGCCGCGCGCTCATGTACCACCGGTGATCACGGGCCAGCCGGTAGTCGCGCTCGATGTAGGGCTCGACCTTGTAGTCGGGGCCGAAGAGCTTCACGTACATCTGGGGATATTCGTAGCCGACGGCGGGATCGGCGAAGAAGCGCAGCGCCTGGTGATGGCGGATCGCCCAGCTGACCTCCGCGTCCACGTACGGCTCGACGAGCTGGGCGGCCCAGTAGCCGTGATCCCCGCGGATGAAGCCGGCGATCGCGATGTCGTGGAGCAGGCAGGCGAGCACGATCTTCTCGGGGGCGCCGTTCTTCTGGGCCAGCCGCGCGCTCTGCATGACGTGCTGGGTGGGGCCGAAGCGCAGCCGGAAGAAGTCGAACAGCGTCGGCTTCTCGGGCATCCGCGGCAGGCGCGGGTCGTGGCCCATCATGACCAGCTTGCCGTTGTCCGGCCGGACGACCGGCAGCCGGGGATCGCGCTCCCCGGAGGTATAGATGACCGACTTGAGGACGATCCGGTCCAGCTCCTCGCTCAGCGCGTGCTCGGCGGCCTCGGCGCGTTCCAGTGTGCTCATGGGCGCGATCATCACGGCGCCGGCGCGGGCTGTCAAGCGGGGCGGCGACGGCCCCCGGGGTGAAATTGACTTGCCTCCCTAACTCTGCAAGAATTCACGGCACTTTTCGGGGGCCTCACACGACGATGGCACCGGCTTCCAAGCGCCCGTTCCACACCGCCTCTGACGCCGAGATCAAGGCCGGTGAAATCTCCGACGTCTATTTCCAGCGGACCGTCGAGATCCTCACCGCCCGCGGCGACCGCAAGCGGGTGAAGGCCGAGGTCTACCTCAAGTCCCTGCCTGAGGACTGGCACTGGGGCGTGCTGGCGGGGATCGAGGAGGCGGCCGCGCTGATGGAGGGCGTGGCGGTGGACGTGCGCGCCATGGACGAGGGGACGCTGTTCGCCCCCTACCAGCCGGTGCTGACGCTGGAGGGCGTGTACGTCGAGTGGGCCCGGTACGAGACCGCGCTGCTCGGGCTGCTCTGCCAGGCCTCCGGCATCGCCACCAAGGCCGCCCGCTGCAAGAAGGCGGCGGGCGAGCGCCAGGTGATCAGCTTCGGCGCCCGCCGCATGCACCCCACGCTGGCGCCGATGATCGAGCGCAACGCGTTCGTGGGCGGCTGCGACGGGGTGGCGGTGACCAAGTCGGCCGAGCTGATCGACGCCGACCCGATGGGCACCATCCCGCACGCCCTCGTGCTGATGGTCGGCGACACGGTGGAGGCGCTCAAGGCCTTCCACGAGGTGATCGAGCCCAAGGTGCGGCGCGTTGCCCTCATCGACACGCTGCAGGACGAGAAGTTCGAGGCGCTCCGCGTGGCGGAGGCGCTGGGCAAGGACCTGTTCGCGGTGCGGCTGGACACGCCGTCCTCGCGGCGCGGCGACCTCTATCGCATCGTCGAGGAGGTCCGCTGGGAGCTGAACCTGCGCGGGTTCGACCACGTCAAGATCGTCGCCTCCGGCGGCATCGACGAGTACGAGATCCTGCACCTCAACCCGGTGGTGGACTCCTACGGCGTGGGCACCTCGATCGCCAACGCGCCGGTGCTCAACTTCGCGCTGGACATCATGGAGATCGAGGGGCGGCCGATGGCCAAGCGCGGCAAGTGGTCGGGCGCCAAGGACGTGCTGCGCCGGCGCGGCACGCTGGACACGGTGGTGGTGCCGGCCGGCTCCCCGGCGCCCGCCGGCGGGCCGTGGGACCCGCTGCTCAAGCCGCTGGTGACGGGCGGCCGCGTCACGCGCGACCTGCCGCCGCCCCGGACGATCCGCGACTTCGTGCTGGACCAGCTCGCCGGCGTGCCGCTGGAGACGATCCGGCGGCAGGGGTTGCGCCGCGACTTTTGAGCCGTTGGTGATGTCCTCCATCCTCGAGCGCATCGTCGTCGACAAGCGCGCCGAGGTGGCGGCCGGCAAGGCGGCCGCGCCCCGCGCGACGCTGGAGCGCCGCTGCGCCGGCCTGCCGGCCCCCCGCGACTTCGAGGCGGCGCTGCGGCCGGCCGGCCGCCCGGTGGCGCTCGTCGCCGAGGTGAAGAAGGCCTCGCCCTCGCGCGGCGTGCTCAGCGCCGACCTCGATCCCGTCGCGCTGGCCGCCGACTACGCGCGCAACGGGGCCGACGCGATCTCCGTCCTCACCGACGAGAAGTACTTCCAGGGGCACCTGGACCTGCTCGCCGCCATCCGCGCGCGCGTGGGCGTGCCGCTGCTGCGCAAGGACTTCACGCTCGACGAGTGGCAGCTGTGGGAGTCGCGGGCGGCGGGCGCCGACGCCGTGCTGCTCATCGTCGCGATCCTCGAGGACGCGCTGCTGCGCGACCTGCTGGCGGCGGCCAAGGGCCTCGGCCTCGCCGCGCTCGTCGAGTGCCACACCGCGGCCGAGGTGGACCGGGCGCTCGGCGCCGGCTGCCGCGTCCTCGGCCTCAACAACCGCGACCTGGCGACGTTCGAGACGCGGATCGAGACGACGCTGGACCTGCTGCCGCTGATCCCGCCCGGCCCCCTGGTGGTGAGCGAGAGCGGGTTCTTCACCGGCGCCCAGGTCCGGCGCGTGGTGGACGCCGGCGCCCGCGCCGTCCTGGTGGGCGAGGGGCTGGTGAAGGCCGCCGACGTCGGCGCCAAGATCCGCGAGCTGACGCTGACAGGAGTATCGAGTTGAGACTGGCGGGGGTGGGCACTCCGGGCGAGCGGGGGGGGGGAGGAGTTGTGAGTTGAGACTGGCGGGTGTCACGACCCGGCGCGAACCGGGGGGGACATGGGGGGGGCGTCTCGCCCCACCCATGCTCTAAAGATGACCCGGGTGAAGATCTGCGGCATCACCAACCTCGAGGACGCGCGCGTTGCCGTGCGGGCGGGCGCCGACGCGCTCGGCTTCATCTTCGTGGAGAACACGCCCCGGTTCGTGACCCCCGAGCAGGTGGCGCCCATCGTGCGCGCGCTGCCGCCGTTCGTGACGCCGGTCGGCGTGTTCTGGGACCACCCCTCCGGCCACGTCAAGGCGGTCGCCGAGGCGTGCGGGCTGCGCGCCCTGCAGTTCCACGGCGACGAGCCCCCCGAGACGCTGACCGGCTACACGCTGCCGGTCATCAAGACGATCAAGCTGCCGCCGGTGTCGACGATCGAGGGGCTGCCGGAGTATCGGATCGGCGAGTTCTTCGGGGCGCTCCGCTACCGGAGCGTCGCCGCCGCCATCCTCCTCGACACCGCGGTGCGGTGGAGCGAGGGCGAGACGCGCGAGCCGATCGAGTGGAAGCGGATCGCGATGAGCGGCGCGGCGCGCACGCCCGATGCGCGCGTGCACATCATCCTGTCGGGCGGCCTCACCCCCGACAACGTCGCCCAGGCGGTGCGCATCGTGCGCCCCTACGCGGTGGACGTGAACTCCGGCGTGGAGGTGAGCCCGGGCCGGAAGGACCACGCCAGGGTGGAGCGCTTCATCGCGGAGGCCAGGCGCGCATGACGCGGCTGCCCGACGCGCGCGGCCACTTCGGGAAGTTCGGCGGCCGCTTCGTCCCCGAGACGCTCATGGCGCCGCTGATCGACCTCGAGAAGGCGTACACCGCCGCCCGGCGCGACCGCGCGTTCCAGCGGCGGCTGGCGATGCTGAGCACCACCTATGCCGGCCGCCCGACGCCCCTCTATCACGCCGCGCGGCTGAGCGAGCACTGCGGCGGGGCCGCCATCTGGCTCAAGCGCGAGGACCTCTGCCACACCGGCGCCCACAAGATCAACAACGTGCTGGGCCAGGCGCTGCTCGCCGCGCGCATGAAGAAGAAGCGCGTCATCGCCGAGACCGGTGCTGGCCAGCACGGTGTGGCGACCGCCACCGCCGCCGCGCTGCTGGGGCTCGAGGCCGAGGTGTACATGGGCGCCGAGGACATCGAGCGGCAGGCGCTCAACGTCTTCCGCATGCGGCTGCTCGGGGCCAAGGTCATCCCGGTCGAGTCGGGCAGCCGCACGCTGAAGGACGCGGTGAACGAGGCGCTGCGCGACTGGGTCACCAACGTGCGCACGACCTACTACCTGCTCGGCTCCGCGCTGGGCCCGCATCCCTATCCCATGATGGTGCGCGACTTCCACACGGTCATCGGCCGCGAGGTGCGCCGCCAGTCGCGCCGCGCGCTCGGCCACCTGCCCGACGTGCTGGTCGCGTGCGTGGGCGGCGGCTCCAACGCGATCGGCCTCTTCCATCCGTTCATCGGCGACCGCCGCGTGCGCATCGTCGGCGTGGAGCCGGGCGGCGAGGGGATCGCCACCGGTCGTCACGGCGCCTCGATGACGGCCGGCCATCCCGGCGTCCTGCACGGGTGCCTGAGCTATCTGCTGCAGAACGACGACGGCCAGATCGCCGTCGCCCACTCGATCTCGGCGGGGCTCGACTATCCCGGCGTGGGGCCGGAGCACGCGTACTACCGCGAGCAGGGGCGCTTCGAGTTCGTCTCGATCACCGACGAGGAGGCGCTGGAGGGGTTCCAGGCGCTGACGCGGCTGGAGGGCATCATGCCGGCCCTCGAGTCCGCCCACGCGATCGCCCACGCGATGCGCCTGGCCAAGACTCTGCCGCAAGCCAAGGCGATCGTGGTCGGCCTCTCCGGCCGCGGCGACAAGGACGTTCACGTCGTCGCCAAAGCACTGGGAAAGGACATCGCGTGACCAGCCGGCTGGAGGCGACGTTCGCCGGGCTGCGCGCGCGGGGGGAGCGGGCGCTCATGCCGTTCTTCACGGCGGGCGACCCGTCGCTCGCCGAGACGCGGCGGCTGATGGCCGAGGCCGAGCGGCGCGGCGCCGACGTGATCGAGCTGGGGGTGCCGTTCTCCGATCCCATCGCGGACGGTCCGGTCGTCCAGCGCGCCGGCGCCCGCGCGCTGGCGGCCGGCGCCTCGCTGGCCCGCGTGCTCGAGCTGGTGGCGACGCTGCGCGCCGACGGCGTGCGGCTGCCGATCGTCCTCATGACGTACTACAACCCGGTGCTCGCCTTCGGGCTGAAGAGCTTTGCGCGCACCGCGGCCGACGCCGGCGCCGACGGGGTCATCGTCCCCGACGTGCCGCTCGAGGAGGCGGACCCGCTGCGCGCCGAGACGGAGCCGGCCGGCCTCGACCTCGTGATGATGGTGGCGCCCACCTCGACCGCCGCCCGCGTGCGGGCGATCGCGCGGGTGAGCCGGGGGTTCATCTACGTCGTCTCGGTGACCGGCATCACCGGCGAGCGCCGGCAGGTGCCGCCCGAGCTCGACGCGCAGATCCGCACGCTGCGGCTGGTGACGACGAAGCCCGTGGCCGTCGGCTTCGGCGTCTCCACGCCCGAGCAGGTGGCGGCGGTGGGCAGGCTGGCCGACGGCGTCATCGTCGGCTCGGCGATCGTGCGGCTCATCGAGCGCCACACCGGCGACCCCGCGCTGGTGGGCGAACTCGGCGCCTTCATCGCGGCACTCAAGGCGCCGCTGCGGCCGGGGGCGTGAGCCGATGGTCTGGTTCCGTCGCAAGCCGGAGGACACCGAGGGGACGCCCAAGAAGGTCGTGATCGCGGAGGGCCTCTGGATCCGCTGCGAGTCGTGCAAGGAGATCGTCTACCGCGCCGAGGTCGAGCGGGCCGGGCGCGTGTGCCCGAAGTGCCGCTACCCCTTCCGGATCTCGGCCCGCGAGCGGGTGGGGCTGCTCGCCGACGCCGGCAGCTTCGAGGAGTACCAGGCCGCGCTGTCGAGCCTCGACCCGCTCGGCTTCAAGGACACCAAGCGGTACCGCGACCGGCTGAAGGCGGCCAAGCAGAAGACGTCGGGCGAGGACGCGGTGGTGACCGGGCTCGCCCGCGTCGGCGGCCACCCCGTCGTGCTGTGCGTCTTCGAGTTCGCGTTCATGGGCGGCAGCATGGGCTCGGTGGTGGGTGAGAAGCTCACGCGGGCGATCGAGCTGGCCATCGACAAGCACGTGCCGGTGATCATCGTGGCGGCCTCGGGCGGCGCCCGCATGCAGGAGGGGATCCTCTCGCTCATGCAGATGGCCAAGACCTCCGCCGCCCTCGAGCGGCTGGCCCGCGCCCGGCTGCCCTACCTCTCGGTGCTCACCGACCCGACCACCGGCGGCGTCACCGCCAGCTTCGCCATGCTGGGCGACGTGATCGTGGCCGAGCCGCGCGCGCTCATCGGCTTCGCCGGCCCGCGCGTCATCGCCGAGACGATCCGCCAGCCGCTGCCCGACGGCTTCCAGCGCAGCGAGTTCCTCCTCGAGCACGGCCAGATCGACCTCATCGTCGAGCGCCGCGAGCTCAAGGACACGCTGCGCCGCCTGCTCGCCTTCTTCGCCGACCAGCCCACGCCGCCGGCATGACGTACGCCGAGGCGCTAGCCCGGCTGCTCGCGCTGCGCGGCGGCGAGCATGCCGGGATGCGTCCCGGGCTCGAGCGCATCGAGGCGCTGCTGGACGCGCTGGGCCGCCCCGAGCGCGCCTACACGATCGCCCAGATCGGCGGCACCAACGGCAAGGGGTCGGTGGCCGCCATGCTGGCGGCGATGCTGCGCGCCGCCGGCCGCCGCGTGGGCCTCTTCACCTCGCCCCACCTGGTCTCCTTCCGCGAGCGCATCCGCGTGGACGGCGAGGCGATCGGCGAGGACGCGCTGGCCGACGGCGTGGAGGCGCTCGGCACGCAGCTGGCCCGGCTGGACGCCAGCCTCTTCGAGGCGGCGACGGCGCTGGCTCTCGACCACTTCGCGCGCGAGGGCGTGGAGGTGGCGGTGCTGGAGGTCGGCCTCGGCGGCCGCTTCGACTCCACGACGGTCGGCACGCCCGCGGTCAGCGTGCTCACCTCGATCGACCTCGATCACCAGGAGTACCTCGGCTCCACCCTGCGTGAGATCGCCACCGACAAGGCCCACATCGTGCGCGCGGGCGTCGCGATCTCGGCCGCCCAGGCGCCGGAGGCGGCGGCGGTCATCGCCGCCCGCGCCGCGGCCGTCGGCGTGCCGCTGCTGTGCGAGGGGCGCGAGCTGTCCGTCGCGCTCCGCGCGCGCAGCCTGCAGGGGCAGCGGCTGGACTGCGCGGGCCCCGGCTGGCGGCTCGACGACCTCGCCATCCGGCTGCTCGGCACCTGGCAGCCCGGCAACACGCTCCTGGCCGTCGCCGCCGCGCGCGAGCTCGGCGCGGGCGAGCGCGCGATCCGCGCAGGGCTTGCGCGCGCGCGGTGGCCCGGCCGCTTCGACGTGCGGCCGCGGCCCGGCGGCGGCTGGCTCGTGCTCGACGGCGCCCACAACCCGGCCGGCGCCCGTGCGCTCGCGCAGTCGCTGCACGCCTACTTCGGCGACGCCCCGACCGTCTTCGTCCTGGGCGTGCTGCGCGACAAGGACGCCGCCGGGATCCTGGCCCCCCTGGTGGGCCGGGCGCGGAAGCTGGTCCTGACCGCGTCGGCCAACCCCCGGGCGGCGGCGCCGGCGGAGCTGGCGGGGCTGGTCCCCCCCGGGCTGCCGGTCACGCTCGCCTCCTCGGTGGGCGAGGCACTAGCGATCGCCGAGGCCGAGCCGGGCACCCCCATCCTTTGTGTGGCCGGCTCGCTTTCGCTCGTCGGCGACGCGCTCCGGACGGGCCCGGAGGGCGATAAACCTTGCCGGGTCGAAAACCCCGCTGATAGCATGGAGACTCTTTTGTGACGAGGGTTTTCGAGACACTTGAGAACGCGAAATCGCATCGCGCTGGGGCTGGTGGCCGCCCTCCTGGGGGCGGTTGGCCTGGCGGGCGTGTCGGCCGCCCAGACGCCGGTGCCCCAGGTCCCCGTCACCGTGGACGCGGCCGGGGGTGACGTGACCATCCTGGCCGACCGGCTGGAGGAGGTCGGGGCCGATCGGCTGCTGGTGGCGACCGGGAACGTGGAGATCACCAAGGGGCGGTCGCGGCTCATGGCCGACCGGGTGGAGATCAACCGCGAGACGGGCGACGCGGTGGCCCAGGGCCGGGTCGTGTTCTACGACGGCGAGGACCAACTGACCGGCCGACGCATCGACTACAACCTCAAGACCGGCACCGGCGTCGTCTACGACTCCGACGCGCGGGTGGCGCCCTACTACCGCATCGCCGGCGAGCGCATGGACCGGCTGGGCGAGAGCGTCTACAAGGTCCGCCGCGGCGTGTTCACGACGTGCGAGGACGATTCGCCGACGTGGTCCTTCCGGTTCGGCTCGGGCGTCGCCGATCTCGAGGACTTCGTCTACGGCACCGACGCGTCGTTCTGGGTCAAGGACATCCCGCTGATCCCGTTCGTCCCGTTCTTCGCCGCCGCCATCCGCCGCGAGCGCCAGACCGGCTTCCTCTTCCCCAAGGTCGGCGATTCGGGGCGCAAGGGCTTCTCGGCGGAGGTGCCGTTCTACTGGGCGATCTCCGATAGTGCCGACGCGACCTTCGCGCCGATCACGTACTCCAAGCTCGGCGAGGGGTTCAGCTTCGAGAACCGCTACGTGCTGTCGCCCGACCAGCGCGGCAGCGAGAGCGGCTTCCTCATGCAGGAGACCGCCCGCCACGACGCGACCCGCGGCCAGGGGAGCCTGCGCCACGACTGGCTCCTCGAGCCCGGGTTCTCGGTCAAGGTGGACCTCAACGGCGTCACCGACGACAACGTGCTGAAGCAGTACGGCGACCGCCTGCAGCAGCGCAGCGCCCAGCGCGTCGAGTCCAACGTGTTCCTCAGCAAATCGTGGGAGGCCTGGAACTTCGTCGGCAACGCGTTCAGCTACCAGGACCTCACCACGCCCCGCGGAGTGGAGCTGCGGCGCCTGCCCGACCTCAATCTGCAGGCGGTGCGGCAGCCGATCCCGGGGCTGCCGGGGTTCCTCTACGAGCTCGACACCAGCTACGTGGACTTCGTCCGCGAGGTCGGCTCGTCGGGCCAGCGGCTGGACGTCCACCCGCGCATCTCGCGGCCGTTCTCGGTGGACGGCCTCTTCACCGTGACGCCGTTCGTGGGGGGGCGCCTCACCGCGTACGACAAGACGGTCGTCGGCTCCCGCACCACCCGCGGCGTGAACGGCTCCCTCGAGGTGACCGACAACCAGGGGCGGTTGCGGCGGCTCGCCGAGGCGGGCACCGACATCGAGACGAGCCTCGCGCGCACCTACTCGACCGGCGGCACCTGGGGCATCGACGGGCTGCTGCACACCATCGAGCCGCGCGTGCAATATCTCTGGATCACCGGCAAGGAGCAGACGCGCCTGCCGATCTGGACGGAGGGCGTGGACCGCATCCCCGACACCAGCCAGATCGTCTACTCGCTGACCAACCGCGTCCGCGCGCGCACGGTGACGCTGCCCGACACCGAGACGGTGCGCTGGGAGCTGCTGCGCTTCGCGGTCGGTCACATCTACGACCTGCGCGCGCAGCAGCCCGGGAGCATCTTCGGCACGCTGATCGTGGAGCCGCTGCCGGCGCAGCGCCTCCGCTTCCGCGGCGACATCAGCCACAGCGTGCGCGGCCAGGGCATCGACGCCGCGACGGCCGACCTCTCGCTGCGCTTCGATCCGGTGCCGCTGACGCTCTCGGTCGGCACCCGCTACAGCGACCCGGGCAAGATCAACTTCCTCACCACCGGGCTGGAGGTCGAGCTGTCGCGCTACTTCGTGCTGCGCAACACGAACGCCTTCGATGCCCGCACCGGCACCTTCGTGGAGAGCCGGGTGAGCAGCGACATCCGGTTCCAGTGCTGGGCGCTCACCCTCGAGTTCGTCCACCGCTCGGGGCGCCAGGAGGACGAGTTCGCGATCGGGCTCAACCTGCTCGGCGTGGGCGGGCCGTTCCGGACCTCGATCGGGCTCGGCGCGATCGACGGCGCGGCGAACGCGAAATGATCCCGTTCCTCGACCTGACCCGGCAGCACGCGGCGCTGCGCGCGGAGCTGCTGGGCGCGGTGGACCGCGTGCTGGCCTCCAGCCGGTTCGTGCTGGGCCCCGAGGGCGCGGCGCTGGAGGCCGAGCTGGCCGGTCGCTGCGGCGTGCGCCACGGCGTGGGCGTCGGCTCCGGCACCGACGCGCTGCGGCTGGCGCTGGCCGCGGTGGGCGTCGGCCCCGGCGACGAGGTGGTGACGCCCGCGTTCTCGTTCGTGGCTTCGGCCTCGACGATCGTGATGGCGGGCGCCACGCCGGTGTTCGTGGACGTCGATCCGGCCACGCTCGCCCTCGACCCGGCCGCGCTCGAGCGCGCCCTCTCCCCGCGCACGCGCGCGATCGTCGCCGTCCACCTCTACGGCCACCCGGCGCCCATCGACCGCATCGTGGCGATCGCCCGCGCGCGCGGGATCGCGGTGGTGGAGGACGCCGCCCAGGCGATCGGCGCCCGGTGGGACGGCCGCCCGGTCGGCGGCTGGGGCGACGTCGCGTGCCTGTCCTTCTATCCGACGAAGAACCTCGGCGCCTGCGGCGACGGCGGCATGCTGGTGACCGGCCGCGACGACATCGCCGCGCACGCGCGCCGCCTGCGTCACCACGGCGACGCCGGGCGCTACGAGCACGTGGAGCTGGGCTACTGCAGCCGGCTGGACGAGGTGCAGGCGGCGATGCTGCGGGTGAAGCTCGAGCGGCTGGACGGGTGGACCGACGCGCGCCGCCGGCTGGCCGCGCGCTATCGCGAGCGGCTGGCCGGGCTGCCGCTCGGGCTGCCCGTCGAGCACGCGCGGGCCCGCCACATCTATCATGTGTTCACCGTGCGCCATCCCAAGCGCGACGAGCTGGCCCGGCGGCTGGCCGACCTCGGCGTCGGCACGATGGTGCACTACCCGCGCGCGGTGCCCGACCAGCCGATGTTCGGCGTGCCCGCCGCCGAGTGGCCGGAGGCGTGGCGGGCGGCCCGCGAGGTGCTGTCGCTGCCGTGCTATCCCGAGCTGACCGACGCCGAGGCCGACGCGGTGGCCGCGGCGGTGCGGACGGCGGTGGAGGGACTGTGAGGTCATGAGCGAGACGGCCCGGACGCTGCGCGCGCGGCTGGCGGCCACGCCGACCATCGGCATCATCGGCCTGGGCTACGTCGGGCTGCCGCTGGCGGTGGCCTTCGCCGACTCGGGCGCCCACGTCATCGGCGTCGACGTGGACGCCGGGCGGGTCGCCGCGCTGCGGGCGGGCCGCAGCTTCATCGAGGACGTGCCGGCGGCGTCGCTGGCGGCGCTGGTGGCGAGCGGCCGGCTGGGCGCCGCCGAGGAGATCGCCGCGCTGAAGGACTGCGACGCCATCGTCATCTGCGTGCCGACGCCGCTCAGCAAGTCGAAGGAGCCCGACATCTCGTTCATCGTCGCCGCGGCCGACGCGGTGGCCGCCATCATCCGTCCCGGCCAGCTCGTGGTGCTGGAGTCCACGACCTATCCGGGCACGACCCAGGAGGTGCTGCGGCCGCGCTTCGAGGCGCGCGGGATGGTCGCCGGCGAGGACTTCTTCCTGGCCTTCTCGCCGGAGCGGATCGATCCCGGCAACACGCGCTACACGCTGCGCGACATCCCCAAGGTGGTGGGCGGCTTCACGCCGGCCTGCGGCGAGCTGGCGGCGGCGCTCTACGCGCGCATC
The DNA here is from genome assembly GCA_041497115.1 of Methylomirabilia bacterium. Taxonomy (GTDB): domain Bacteria; phylum Methylomirabilota; class Methylomirabilia; order Rokubacteriales; family CSP1-6; genus AR5. The sequence goes on along the minus strand of JBGQFW010000002.1, from coordinate 79,602 downwards.
ACGACGGTCGTCCCGGTGTCGAGCCCGCAGACGGCCGAGATGGTCAAGCTGTTCGAGAACACGTTCCGCTCGGTCAACATCGCGCTCGTCAACGAGTTCGCGATCATGTGCCGCAAGCTCGGGCTGTCGGTGTGGGAGGTGATCGGCGCCGCCGCCACCAAGCCGTTCGGCTTCATGCCGTTCTATCCGGGGCCCGGGCTGGGCGGCCACTGCCTGCCCTCCGATCCCTACTACCTGTCCTGGAAGGTGCGGCTGGCGGGCTACGAGCCGCGCTTCATCACCTTCGCCGACGAGATCAACCGGCGCATGCCCGAGTACGTCGTCCAGCTCGTGACCGACGCGCTCAACGAGCGCGAGCGCGCGGTGAAGGGCGCCCGCGTCCTCATCCTCGGCGTCGCCTACAAGCCGAACGTCGCCGACACGCGCGACTCGCCGGCGCTGGAGATCTTCGACACCCTCCAGAGCAAGGGCGCCCGCGTGGCCTTCCACGATCCGCGCGTGCCGTCGATCACCGTCAACGGTGGTCGCGTCGACTCGCTCGACTGGCGCACGCTCGACCTCGCCGCCTGGGATGTGGTGCTCGTGCTCACCGCGCACGCCGCCTACGACTGGCCGGCGATCGCCGGCGCCGCCCGCCTCGTCATCGACACCCGCAACGCGACCGGAGGGCTGCGGCCTCCGCCGGCCAACGTGATACGGCTCTAGCCGACGCGAGATGCTGACCGCCGTCCTCGTCTCGCTGCGGCCGCAGCAGTGGGTCAAGAACCTGTTCGTGCTCGCCGGGCTGATCTTCGCCCAGCGGCTGTTCACGCCGTCGGTGTGGCCGGCGCTCGCCGCGTTCGCGATCTTCTGCGGGCTCTCCGGCGCCGTCTACCTGCTCAACGACGTCGCCGATCGGGAGAAGGACCGGCTGCACCCCGACAAGCGCACGCGTCCCATCGCCGCCGGGCGGCTGGCGCCGGGGCCGGCGGTGGCGGCGGCGATCGTCCTCGTCGCCGTCGGCCTGGCGCTGGCGGTGCGGCTGTCGCCGCGCTTCGCGCTGGCCGCGCTCGCCTACGTCGTGCTCCTGTCCGCCTACTCGGTGTGGCTCAAGCACATCGTGATCGTGGACGTGCTGGTGGTGGCCATCGGCTTCGTCCTGCGGGCGGTGGCCGGCGCGCTGGCCATCGACGTCGCGATCTCGGGGTGGCTCCTGATCTGCACGATCCTCCTCGCGCTGTTCCTCGCGCTCGGCAAGCGGCGGCACGAGGTGCTCGCGCTGGAGGAGGGCGCCGCCGGCCACCGGCCCATCCTCGCCGAGTACAGCGCCGCCCTCCTCGACCAGATGATCGCCGTCGTCACCGCCTCGGCGGTGACCGCCTACGCGCTCTACACGATGTCGCCGGAGACGGTGGCGAAGTTCCACACCCAGCTGTTGCCGGCCACGCTGCCGTTCGTTCTCTACGGAATCTTCCGCTACCTCTACCTGCTCTATCACCGCCGCATGGGCGGCAACCCGTCGGAGATCGTGGTGCGCGACCGCGCGCTGCTCCTGAACACGCTGGCGTGGCTGCTCACCGTGCTGCTGATCATCTACGGCACGCGCGTGGAGTAGAATCATGTGATGGCGAAGAGCGAGGTCGCGATCCTCCGCACGCGTCCCGAGACCGTGGTGGAGGACTACGGCCGGCTGATGCGGCTGGTGAAGTACGACCAGGTCCTCCCGCGCGACCACGACCTGATCCTCAAGCTGAACCTGTCGTGGACGAAGTACTTCCCGGCGTGCTCGAGCCAGCCGTGGCAGGTGGACGGCGTGCTGACGACGCTCGTGGAGGACGGCTACGACCGCGCGCGTCTGTTCCCCGTCGAGAACAAGACCGTCGTCACCGATCCGGTCGCCGGCTGCCGCAACAACAAATGGGCGCCGGTGCTGCGCCGCCACGGCGTGCCGTTCATCCCGCTGCCCGACGTCGAATGGATCGTCTACCCGTTCGCGTCGCCGCTGCTGAAGCTGAACACGATCTTTCCCGAGGGCATCGAGATCCCGAAGATGTACGTCGGGAAGAATGTCTGCCACTTCCCGACGGTGAAAACGCACGGACACAGCGTGACCACCGGCGCGATCAAGAACGCGTTCGGCGGGCTGCTCAAGGAGGTGCGCCACTACGCCCACGAGTTCATCCACGAGGTCATGGTGGACCTCATGTACATGCAGCGCGAGCTGCACCCGGGCGTGTTCGCGGTGATGGACGGCACCGTGATGGGCGACGGCGCCGGGCCGCGCACGATGGTCCCGCGCGTGGGCAACCTGCTCCTGGCCTCGGCTGACCAGGTGGCGATCGACGCCATCGCGGCGACGATCATGGGGTTCGACCCGCTGGCGATTCCCTACTTGAAGATGTGCCACGAGCGGGGCCTCGGCGTGGCCGATCCGCGCGCGATCGAGATCGTCGGCGACGCCGACGCGGCGAAGACGAACATGGGGTTCACGACCAGCCGGAGCCTGGTCATCTGGGGCGACCAGCTCATCCGCCGCGGGCCGCTGCGGCCGCTCAAGCGGCTGCTCCTGCACTCGCCGCTCGTCGTGTGGGCGCCGTTCGCGTCGAACGTCTACCACGACCTGCTCTGGTATCCGACCGTCGGCCGCGCGCGCATCCGCGACTTCGCGGCCACGCCGTGGGGCCGCCTCTTCGAGCGGTACTGACATGAGCGACGGCGTCAGGGTCCGCTTCGCGCCGAGCCCGACCGGCCATCTGCACGTCGGCGGCGCTCGCACCGCGCTGTTCAACTGGCTCTTCGCCCGCCACCACGGCGGCGCGTTCATTCTGCGCATCGAGGACACCGACCGCTCGCGCTCGACCGAGGAGCATATCGGCCTCATCCTCGACGCGCTGACCTGGCTGGGGCTGGACTGGGACGAGGGGCCGCCGGCGCCCGGCTACCGCCAGACCGAGCGCTTCGACCTCTATCGCGCGCACGCCGAGCGGCTGCGGGCGGCCGGGCGCGCCTACTTCTGCGACTGCCCGCCCGCGCAGCTCGAGGCCGAGCGCCGGGCGGCGGAGGCGCGCAAGGAGACGTTCCGCTACTCCGGGCGGTGCCGGGATCGCGGCCTCGCCGCCGGCGCGCTGCGGCTGCGCATCCCCGACGAGGGCAGCACGATCGTGCACGACCTCATCCACGGGCCGGTGGTGTTCGAGCACCGGCAGCTCGACGACTGGATCCTCGTGCGCACCGACACCACGCCGACCTACAACTTCTGCGTGGTGGTGGACGACGTGGACATGCGGATCACCCACGTCATTCGCGGCAACGACCACCTCTCGAACACGCCCAAGCAGGTGCTCTGCTACGAGGCGCTCGGCTACCCGGTGCCCCAGTTCGCCCACGTCTCGATGATCCTCGGCCCCGACCGCAGCCGCCTGAGCAAGCGGCACGGCGCCACCGCCGTGCAGGCGTTTCGCGACGAGGGGATCCTGCCGGCGGCGATGGTCAACTATCTCGCGCGCCTGGGGTGGTCGCACGGCGACCAGGAGATCTTCTCGCGCCGGGAGCTGATCGAGCGGTTCGACGTCAAGGACGTGGCGCCCTCGGGGGCGATCTTCGACCGCGCCAAGCTCGAGTGGCTCTCGCACGAGTACCTCAAGCAGACCGACGGCGCCGGGCTGGCCGCGATGGCGCTGCCGTTCCTCGAGCGGGCCGGCCTGCCGGCGCCCGCCGACCGCGCGCGGCTGGCCGCGATGCTGGAGACGCTGCGCGAGCGGGCGCGGACGCTGGTCGACCTCGTCGAGCAGGCCCGCTTCTACCTCGCGCCGCCCACCGCCTACGAGGCGGCGGCCGCCGAGAAATTCCTGACGGCGGAGGGGGCGCAGCGCCTCGCGCGGCTCGCGCAGCGCGTGGAGACGCTGGAGCCGTTCACGGCCGAGGCGATCGAGGCGGCGGTGCGTGCGCTCGCCGCCGAGCTGTCGCTCAAGCTCGTGGACCTCGCCCAGCTGGCCCGGCTGGCCGTCAGCGGCCGCACGGCCTCGCCGCCGATCTTCCAGGTGCTGGCGCTGCTGGGCCGGGCGGAGACGCTCGCCCGGCTGCGCGCCGCGCAGGCGGCGGCCGCGCGATGAGGGGTCCCGGCGTTCACCCGAGGCGCGCCACGGCTGTGCCGGGGCGCGTCCGAGCGTTGGGGGTCTGGGGGCCATGTCGGGGCCCCCAGAGGATAGATGAGACTCCTGCCGAGGCGCGCCACGGCTGTGCCGGGGCGCGTCCGAGCGTTGGGGGTCTGGGGGCCATGTCGGGGCCCCCAGAACGATAGATGAGACTCCTGCTGGCGCGCCACGGCGAGTCGGTGTGGAACGCCGAGCGGCGCTTCCAGGGCAACACGGACGTCGAGCTGTCGGCGCGCGGGCGCGCGCAGGCCGAGGCGCTGGGACGCGCGCTGCGCGGCCGTCGCGTGGCGGCCGCCTACGTGAGCCCGTTCCGCCGGGCGCGGGAGACGGCCGAGCTGGCGCTGCGCGAGAGCGGCGTGCGGTTGACCGTGATCGAGGAGCTGCGTGAGCTCTCGCTCGGCGCGTGGGAGGGGTGCACGGTGGACGAGATCCGCGCCCAGGCCGGCGATCCCTACCGGGCGTGGGTGCGGGCGCCCCACGACTGCCCCCCGCCGGGCGGCGAGCCGCTGCCGGCGGTGGGCGAGCGCGTGCGGGCCGCCCTCGAGCGCATCGCCGCCGCGCATCCCGACGGCGACGACGTGCTGGTCGTCAGCCACGGCGGGGTCATCAGCGTGTACGTCTGCCACCTGCTCGGCTGCGACTTCAACCAGCTGTGGCGGCTGCGCGTGGACAACGCCTCGCTCACGGTGGCGCGGCCGCCGCGGCTGGTCTCGCTCAACGACACCGCGCACCTGGCCGGCGACCTGGCGCCCGGGCCGCCCCTGCGCGCGACCCTCGCCGCCGGGGGCGAGCTGACGCCGTGAGCGTGCTGCTGGCGCTGTTCGGCGGCATCGCGCTGCTGCTCTACGGCATCCGCCTCAGCGGCGACAGCCTGCAGCGCGCGGCGGGCGGCCGCCTGCGCCAGCTCCTCACCGGCATGTCGCGCAACCGCCTGGTGGCCGTGGTGTCGGGGGCCGCGGTGACCGGCATCATCCAGTCGTCGGCGGCCACCACGCTCATGCTGATCGGCTTCGTGTCGGCCGGCCTGATGACGTTCCGCCAGACGCTCGGCATCATCCTGGGCGCCGACATCGGCACCACCCTGACCGTGCAGCTGATCGCCTTCCGGGCGACCGACTGGGCTCCGCTGCTGATCGGCCTCGGCTTCGTCGTCACCTTCATCGCCCGGCGCAGCGTGCCGCGCGACCTCGGCCAGGCGGTCCTCGGTCTCGGCCTCATGTTCCTCGGCCTCAAGCTGATCATCGACGGCGTGACGCCGCTGCGGGCGAACCAGCTCGCGCTCGACGTGCTGACGGCGGCGACCGGCACGCCGATCGTCGCGGTGCTGGTGGCGGCCCTGTTCAGCGCGCTCGTCACCTCGTCGGCGGCGACGATCGGGGTGGCGCTGGCGCTCGCCAGCCAGGGGCTCATCACGCTGCCCGGCGCGGTGGCCATCGTCATCGGCGCCAACGTCGGCACGTGCACCACCGCGCTGGCGGCGTCGGTGGGCGCCACCGCCGAGGCCAAGCGGGTCGCCGTCGCCCACATCGGGTTCAAGGTGCTGGGCGGCGCGCTGGTGTTCCCGCTCATCGGCCCCTTCACCGCGGTGGTGGCGGCGAGCGCCGCCGATCCCGCCCGCCAGGTGGCCAACGCCCACACGTTCTTCAACCTCGGCATCAGCCTGCTCTTCCTCGTCTTCACGCCGTGGGCGGCCCGCGCCATCGAGGCGCTGGTGCCGCAGGCGCCGACGGAGGAGTCGCCGTTCCGGTGCAAGTACCTCGACGAGCGCGCGCTGGACCAGCCCTCGCTGGCGCTCGGCCAGGCGCACCGCGAGGCGCTGCGCATGGCCGACGTCACGCAGGGGATGCTGCGCGACGCGCTGACGGCGTTCCGCTCCGACAACCTGGCGCTCATCGAGGAGATCGAGAAGCGCGACGACCAGGTCGACTTCCTCGAGCGCGAGATCAAGCTGTTCCTGGCCCGGCTGGGGCGGGAGGCGATGGGCAGCGACCTCTCCCGCAAGGAGATCGGCATGATCTCCTTCATCGGCAATCTGGAAAATATCGGCGACATCCTCGACAAGAACCTGATGGAGCTGGCCCGCAAGAAGTACTATCAGGGGCGCCGGTTCTCGGAGGCGGGGTGGGCGGAGATCCAGGAGTTCCACGGCCTGGTGACCAAGAACCTGGAGCGGGCCATCGCCGCCTTCGCCGCCAACGATCGCGCGCTGGCCCAGGAGGTGCTCGACCAGCGGCCGTTCATGCGCGCGCGTGAGCGGGACCTGCGCGAATCGCACCTGGGGCGGCTGCGGGCCGGGCTGGCCGAGTCGCTGGAGACGTCGGAGATCCATCTGGACATCCTCACCAACCTCAAGCGCATCAGCTCGCACGTGTCGGCGCTGATGTTTCCGATCCTCGACGAGGTGTGAGCCCATGAAGAAGATCGAGGCCATCATCAAGCCGTTCAAGCTCGACGACGTCAAGGAGGCGCTCACCGAGATCGGCGTCGTCGGCATGACGGTGACCGAGGTGCGCGGCTTCGGGCGCCAGAAGGGGCACACCGAGCTGTATCGCGGCTCCGAGTACACGGTGGACTTCCTGCCCAAGGTGAAGATCGAGGTGGTGGTGGCCGACCACCTGGCCGACAAGGTCGTGTCGACGATCGTCGCCGCCGCCAAGACCGGGTCGATCGGCGACGGCAAGGTGTTCGTGCTGCCGATGGGCGAGAGCATCCGGATCCGGACGGGAGAGAAGGGCGAGTCGGCGGTGTAGTGACGGCCCCCGAGCTGCTGACGGCGTCGCCGCCGGTGCGCGCCCGCGCGCTCCGGCGGCTCGGGTTCCAGGATCCGCGGGCGGCGGGGGCGAACCTCGACGCGCTGACGCCGACGCCGCCCGACGCCGAGCGGCTGGCGCCGGTGCTGGAGCGGCTGCTGGCCGAGCTGGCGGCGGCGGCCGATCCGGACATGGCGCTCAACAACCTCGAGCGCTACGCCGCCCTCGTCGACCGCGCCGTCTTCTTCCGCACGCTGGCCGACCATCCCGGCGCGATCCCGCTGCTCGCCCGCCTCGGCGGCGGCAGCCAGTTCCTCGCCGACGCGCTCCGCCGCCGGCCGTCCAGCCTGGCCTGGCTGCTCGAGCCGCGCGCCATGCGCGTGTGGCTGGCCGACGACCTCGCCGCCGATCTCGCGCTGTCGCTGGCGCCCTTCACCGCGCGAGAGGCGCGGGCGAACGCGCTGCGGCGCTTCAAGTACCGGCACGTGCTCCGCATCGGCGCCCGCGACCTGCTGGGCGACGCCGACCTCAGCGTGACGACCGGAGAGCTGGCGCGGCTGGCCGACGTGTGCCTGGCCGAGGCGTGGCGGATGGCCGACGCGCCGGCGCGCGCGCGGGTCGGCGCGCCGCTCGACGCGCAGGGCGGCGAGACGGGGCTGGCCATCATCGGCATGGGCAAGCTCGGCGGCGAGGAGCTGAACTACTCCTCCGACATCGACCTGATGTTCGTCTACGGCGCCGACGGCGACACCGCCGGCGGGCCCGACGGGCGGCTCGCCAACGGGGAGTACTTCGCCCGGGTATGCCGCGACATCGCCGCGATCATCGAGGCGGTCACCGAGGAGGGCTACGTCTTCCGCGTGGACCTGCGGCTGCGGCCCGAGGGGCGCATGGGGGCCGTCGCGCTGTCGCTCGACGGCTTTCGCGCCTACCACCGCGAGCGCGCCGAGCTGTGGGAGCGGCAGGCGCTGCTCAAGGCGCGCGTCGTCGCCGGCGATGCCTTGGTAGGCGCCCGCTTCATGGACTGGGCGGGCGAGGTCGTCTACCGGCCGGGCGTGGACGCGCGCATCCTGCCGGCCATCCGGGCGATGAAGGGCGGGATCGACCGCGAGCTGGGGCGGCGGGGCCAGACGCCGGGCGCCAACGTCAAGCTCGGCCGCGGCGGCATCCGCGAGATCGAGTTCATCGTGCAGGCGCTGCAGCTTCTCTACGGCGGCGACGACGCGTGGCTGCGCGAGCGCAACTCGCTCAAGGCGCTGTTCCGGCTCACCGAGCGGGGCTATCTCGCCCCCGACCTCGGCCGCACGCTGTCCCACGCGCTGGTGCACCTGCGCACGGTCGAGCACCGACTGCAGCTGCTGCACGAGTTCCAGACCCACACCCTGCCCGAGTCGACGGCGGAGGTCGGCCGCCTCGCCCGCCGCCTCGGCATCGAGGCGCCGCCGGCGGCCGCCGCCCGCGCGTTCCGGGCGCGCCATCGCGCGGTCACCACCGCGGTGCATCGCGCCTTCGCCGGCTTCTTCAGCGAGCGGCCGGCGGCGGCGCGCCAGCGCCCGCGGCTGCCGAGCCTGCTCGCGCTGCGGGCGACAGGCTTCGCCGATCCCGAGCGCGCGCGCCAGAACCTCCGGTTGATCCTCGAGGGGCGGCCGCTCGTTCCCTACGCGGGCGCGCTGGGCGAGGCCCTCGCGCGGCTGTACCCGGCGCTCCTCGACACGCTCTGGAAGAGCCCCGACCCCGACGAGGCGCTGAACCAGTTCGAGCGCTTCCTGTCGGCGACGGGGCCCCGGGCGGGGTACATCGAGCTGCTGGCGAAGAGCCCGACGCTGCTCGACGGCCTCGTGCGCCTCTGCGCGGGCGGCGATCTGCTGACCCAGCTCCTCATCACCCAGCCCGAGCTGCTCGCCTCGCTGGCCGATCCGGCCGCGCTCGGCCGGCCGCGCACGCGCGCGGGGCTGCGGGCGGCGCTGGCGGCGGTGTTCGCCCCGGGCCTGGCACCGGCCGAGCGGCGCGACCGGGTCCGTTGGATCAAGCAGGCCGAGGAGCTGACGATCGTCTGGCGCTATCTGCTCGGCGCGACGACGATCGAGGGGTACGCGCGCGAGATGACGCGGCTGGCCGAGGCGACGCTGGAAGCGGGGTGGCGGATGGCGCTCGACGCCCAGGTCGAGCGCCACGGCATCCCGCGCGCCGACGACGGAGAGTTCGTGCCCGCCGTCATCGTGGGCGTCGGCAAGCTGGGCGGCCGCGAGCTCACGACCGGCTCCGACCTCGATCTCTTCGTCGTCTTCGACGCGCCGGGGGCGGGCGAGGGGACGACCGACGGCGCGACCCCGGTGGACGTGCACACCTTCTACAGCGGCGCCGTCGAGCGGCTGGCCGGCGCGCTCGGCGACATCACCCAGGCCGGCGTCGCCTTCGCGGTCGATCTGCGCCTGCGCCCCGGCAGCAAGGGCAGCGGCTTCGCGTCCTCCATCGACGCGCTGCAACGGTACTATGAGGAGCACGGGGACCTGTGGGAGCGCCAGACGCTGACGCGCGCGCGCCTGGTGCTCGGCGACCCCGGGCTCGGCCGCCGCGTGCGGGCCGCGCTCCGGCGGCTCGTGTACGGCGCGCCGCTCCCCGCGAGCGCGCTCAAGGAGATCGCCCAGGTGCGCACGCGCATGGAGGTCGAGCTGGGCAAGGAGACGCCGGGCCGCCGGCACGTGAAGCTCGGCCGGGGCGGCCTGGTGGACGTCGAGTTCCTCGCCCAGGCCCTGCAGCTCGTCCACGGCGCCCGCCACCCCGACGTGCGGCGGCCGTCCACCGCCGCCGCCCTGGCCGGCCTCGCCCGCGTCGGCGCGCTGGCGCCCGCCACCGCCGCCGCGCTGGCCGACCACTACCGGTTCCTGCGGCGCGTCTCCGCCGCGCTGCGGCTGCTCGGCGCGCGCCCGACCGACACGCTGGAGCTGGCCGGCCCCATGCCCGCCCGCGTCGCCAGCGCCCTCGGCCTGCCCTCCCGCGACGCCTTCCTCACCGCCTACAACGAGCGCACCGAGGCCGTGCGCGAGACATTCGAGACCGTCGTCGGGGGAGCCGAACGCAGCCGGCAACCTTCTAAGCCAGGCCACCCACGTTCCGACGCGGGCTCACGCCACCCGCTCCCATGAAGACGCTCTATATCGTCGACGGGCACTCGCACATCTTCCGCGCCTACCACGCGGTCGGCTACCTCTCCACCTCCAAGGGCGTGCCGAGCCACGCGGTGCTGATCCTCAGCAACATGCTCTGGAAGCTGGTCCGCGAGGAGCACCCCGACTATCTGGGCATCGCGCTGGATCCACCGGGCCCGACGTTCCGGGACAAGCTCTACGCCGAGTACAAGGCGACGCGCGCGGCCATGCCCGACGACCTCGTGCGCCAGCTGCCGTACGTGCGGCGGCTGTTCGAGGCGCTGCGGACGCCGGTGGTGGAGGTGCCGGGCTACGAGGCCGACGACGTGCTGGCCACGCTGGTCGAGCAGGCGCTGCGCCACCCCGACCTCGAGGTGGTCGTCGTCAGCGGCGACAAGGACCTGCTGCAGCTCGTCGGCCCCCGCGTGCGCGTGCTGTCGGTGCTCGGCCGCACCGGCGAGAAGGTCGTCTACGACGAGGCGAAGGTGCGCGAGCGGTGGGGCGTGGAGCCGGGCCAGATCGCCGACGTGCTCGCGCTCATGGGCGACGCGATCGACAACATCCCGGGCGTCAAGGGGGTGGGCGAGAAGACGGCCGTCAAGCTCATCAACCAGTTCGGCTCGGTGGAGCGCGTCTACGAGAACCTCACGCTGATCCCCGGCAAGCTGCGCGAGACGCTGGCGACCGGCCGCAAGCAGGCGCTGCTCTCGCGCGAGCTGGCCCTGCTCGCGCGCAGCGCGCCGGTGGCGCTCGACCTCGAAGCGTTCCGGCGCGACGAGCCGGACTGGATCAAGCTGCGCGCGCTCTGGATGGAGATGGAGTTCACGCGTCTCGTCAAGGAGCTGCCGGCGACGCCGGTGGCGGTGAGCGCGGAGCCGGTGGCCCGCCTCGACTCCGCCGACGCGCTCGCCGACTATCTGGCCCGGGTGCCCGCGGGCGAGCCGCTGGCGGTGGACTGGGTCGGCGATCCGCGCCCGCCCGTGCCGCGCCTGGACGCGCTCGGCCTCTTCCATGAGGCGGCCGGCGCCGCCTGGATCGCCGGCGCGCCGCCGCTCGGCGCCCGCCCGCTGATCGTGCACGACGCCAAGCCGCTGCTGGCGGCGTGGCTGGCCGCCGGCGTCGCGCTGCCCGTCGCCGAGGACTCCGCGCTGGCGTCGTACCTGCTCAATCCGGCCCGGACGAGCTACCGCCTCGACGAGGTGTGCATGGAGGCGCTCGGCGGGTGCCCGCCGACGCTGCCCGCCGCCGGGCCCGAGGGTCGCGCGGTGGACGACGCGCTCGGCGCGGTGCTGGGCGAGCGGGCGCGCTGGCTCGTGCGCTACTGGCGGCACGCCGCCGCCGACCTGGACGCGCGCGAGCTGCGGCGCATCTACGACGAGATCGAGCGCCCGCTGGTGCCGGTGCTGGCCGACATGGAGCAGCTCGGCATCCGCGTGGAGCCCGAGCGGCTGGAGGCCTTCGCCAAGGAGCTGGAGCGCAACCTCGAGAACCTCACGCGCGAGATCCACGCGCTGGCCGGCGAGGAGTTCGCGATCGCCTCGCCCAAGCAGCTCGCCGCCATCCTCTTCGAGAAGCTCAAGCTGCCGGCGCTGCGGCGCACGAAGACCGGCTACTCGACGGACGCCGACGTGCTGAGCGCGCTCGACCATCCGCTGCCGGGCAGGGTGCTCGAGCACCGCATGCTGGCCAAGCTCAAGGGGACGTACGCCGACGCGCTGCCGCGGCTGGTGAACCCGGCGACCGGGCGCATCCACACCACGTTCAACCAGCTGGTGGCGGCGACCGGGCGGCTGTCCAGCCAGGACCCCAACCTCATGAACATCCCGATCCGCACCGAGCTCGGCCGGCGGATCCGGGCGGCGTTCGTGCCCGCCGAGGGGTGGCGCTTCGTGGCGGCCGACTACTCGCAGATCGAGCTGCGCATCCTCGCCCACCTCTCCGGCGAGCCGGCCCTCATCGAGTCGTTCCGGCGCGGCGAGGACATCCACACGCGCACGGCGTGCGAGGTGTTCCGGCTGGAGCCGGGGGCGGTGACCTCGCTGCAGCGCACGATCGCCAAGAGCGCGAACTACGCGATCCTCTACGGCGTCTCCGCCTTCGGGCTGTCGCAGGCGACCAAGATCGACCAGAAGGAGGCGCAGCGGTACATCGACGCCTACTTCGCCGCGCACCCCCGCGTGCGCGCCTTCATCGATCGCACGCTGGAGGACGGGCGCGAGCGCGGCTTCGTCACGACGCTGCTGGGCCGGCGGCGCTACCTGCCCGACCTGCGCTCGAGCAACCCGGTCGCCCGCAACGCCGCCGAGCGCATGGCCATGAACGCCCCGGTGCAGGGGACCGCCAGCGACATGATCAAGATCGCCATGGTGCGCACGCACGCGGCGCTGCGCGAGCGCGGCCTGCGCGGCCGCATGCTGCTGCAGGTGCACGACGAGCTGCTGTTCGAGGCGCCCCCCGACGAGGTCGAGGCGATCGTGGCGCTGGCGCGCCAGCTCATGGAGGCCGCACTCCCGCTCGCGGTGCCCGTCGTCGTCGACGTGAAGACCGGCCTCGACTGGTCCCAGGTGTGAGCCGGCGCTTCCTCCTCGTCGGCCTCACCGGCGGCATCGCGACCGGCAAGAGCAGCGTCGCCGAGATCCTGAAATCCCTGGGGTGCGTCGTCCTCGACGCCGACACCCTGGCCCGCGAGGTCGTCGAGCCCGGCCGGCCCGCGCTGGAGGCGATCGCCCGGGAGTTCGGCCGCGAGGTGCTGCGCGCGGACGGCACGCTGGACCGCAAGCGCCTGGGCGCCGTCGTCTTCGCCCAGCCCGAGCGGCGCCGACGGCTCGAGGCGATCACCCATCCGGCCATCCGCGAGCGGTTCGTGGCCCGCCTGGCCGAGCTGGAGGCGCAGGGCTTCGCCGGGCTCGTCGTGTGGGACGCCCCGGTGATGATCGAGTCGGGCGGCCACCGCCAGATGGACCGGCTCGTGGTCGTCGTGACCGACGAGGCCACCCAGCGGGAGCGGGCGATCGCCCGCGACGGCGATCGCGCCGACGTCGAGCGCCGCATCGCCAGCCAGATGCCGCTGGGAGACAAGGCGCGACTGGCCGACTACGTCATCGACAACTCCGGCGACCGCGCCGCCACCGAGGCGCGCACCCGCGAGGTCCATCGCGCCCTCCTCGCCGACCTCGAGGCCCGCGCGCGTGGGTAGGAAGGGCGGCGCGAGCTCGCGGAGCGGCGGGGAATCGAGGAGCGCCACGGGTTCCCCGGGGCGCTCCGAGCAGCGGGGGGGTGTGGGGGGCCATGTCGGGGCCCCCCACGCCAGTAAAACCCGGGCGCTCGGCCAGCACTTCCTCCGCGACGCCGGCGTCGCCCGCGCCATCGTGGATCTGCTCGCGCCGACGGCGCAGGACCTCGTCGTCGAGATCGGCCCCGGCGAGGGCGCGCTGACCGAGGAGCTGGCGCGGCGCGGCGGCCGGGTCATCGCGCTCGAGGTGGACCGCGCGCTGCTCGAGCGGCTGCGGCGGCGGCTGCCCACGGTCGAGGCGCTGGAGGCCGACGCGCGCACGTGGGACTACGGCCTGCTGACCCGGCCGCCGGGCGGCCGGGTGCTGGTGATCGGCAACCTGCCCTACAGCGTGAGCAAGCCCATCGTGGCCGCGCTGCTGGAGGCGCGGGCCGCGCTCGACCGCATGGTGGTGATGCTCCAGCGCGAGGTGGCCGAGCGGCTGGCGGCGCCGCCGGGCGGCAAGGTCTACGGCGCCCTCTCGGTGCTGACGCAGGCCGTCTGCGAGGTGGAGGTGGCGCTGCGGGTGCCGCCGGGCGCGTTCCGCCCGCCACCGCAGGTGGAGTCCGCGGTGGTGCGGCTCACGCCGCGCGCGACGCGGCGCGTGCCGCCCGCGCTCGAGGGGCGCTTCCGCGAGGTCGTGCGGGCGGCGTTCAGCAGCCGGCGCAAGACGCTCGCCAACGCCCTGGCCGGCGGGCTCGGGCTGTCGCTGGCCGCGGCCCGCGAGGCCGCTACCACATCTGGGGTGGACCCCGGCCGCCGGGCCGAAACCCTCAACGTAGAAGAGTTTGTCGCGCTGACCGCTCGGCTATAGTGGAAGTTGATGGCTCGCCGTCCGCTGCTGCTCGCGCTGCTCCTCACGGCGCTGCTGGCCGCCACGACGCTCGGCGTCTTCACGCCGCCCGGGCCGTCGCGGACGGCCGTGGCGCCGCCCCCCGCCGCGCCGCCGGCGCCGGCCGTGCGCACGAGCACGGTGGCGCTCCGGCCGGGTGACACCCTCACGACGGCGCTCGGCCGCCAGGGGTTCGACCGGCGCGCCGCGAGCGACGTCGCCGCGGCGCTCTACGCGAGCGGCGCCGACCTGCGCCGGCTCAAGCCGCACGACGCGCTCGAGATCACCTGGACGCTCGACGGCGACCCGATCGGGGTGCGCTGGGAGCCGAGCCCGTGGCTGGGCTTCGCCGCCGTCGCGACCGGCGCCGGCTGGGAGGTGCGCCGGGGGGAGACGCGCCCCGACGTGCGCGTGGAGGCGGTGCACGGCGAGGTGCGACGCTCGCTGTTCGAGTCGGTGGAGGCCCTCGGCGAGTCGCCGCAGCTCGTGATGGAGCTCGTCGAGATCTTCTCCTCGGACTTCGACTTCACCGCCGACACGCGCGCCGGCGACCGCTTCCGGCTCCTCGTCGAGAAGCGCTACGCCGGCGATCAGTTCGTGGACTACGGCCAGGTCCTGGTCGCCCAGTATCTGAGCGACGGCCGCGTCCTCACCGGTGTGGCCTGGGAGCCGGCCGGCGGCCAGGCCGGGTACTACGACCCCGACGGGCGCTCGCTCCGGAAGAGCTTCCTGAAATCGCCGCTCGAGTTCACCCGGATCACCTCCGGCTTCACCTGGGCGCGCCCGCACCCGATCCTCGGCGGCGTGCGGCCGCACCTCGCCGTGGACTACGCCGCACCGGTCGGCACGCCGGTGCGCGCGGTCGCCGACGGCACGGTGGTGGCGGCCGGCTGGAACGGCGGCAACGGCATCCAGGTGCACCTGCGCCATCGCGCCGGCTTCGAGACGCAGTACAACCACCTCTCGGGGCTCGCACCCGGCGTGCGCGCGGGCGGCCGCGTGCGCCAGCGCCAGGTCATCGGCTACGTCGGCTCGACCGGGCTCAGCACCGGACCGCACCTCGACTACCGCGTCGCCCGCCACGGCCAGTTCGTCAACCCGCTCGGCGAGCGCTTCATCCCCGGCGAGCCGCTCGCCGGCGCCGAGCACGGCCGCTTCGTCACCCAGGCGCGTGGCCTCGTGCGCCGCCTCGAGGAAGCCTCCCGCTTCTAGCACTCGGAGGGGGCGCGTAGAGCGTCCCCTGTTGCAGTTTGCGGTGGCAGAGGAAAAGCGTGTACTCGATGGCGCGGGCGGTGACGCGCAGGCGGCGGGCGTGGTGGCGGAGGGCGGCGAGGTACTGCTGCCACTGGGCGAGGGTGAACCCCTGGCCGCGGCGGTTGGCGGCGACCGAGCCGAGCGCGAACAGGAGCTGCCAGGCGCGGATGTCGAGCACGCCGTAGCGGCGCGGATCGATCAGCGTCAGGATCGCCGAGGCCATCGGCACCCCCACGCCGGAGAGCCCGGTCAGCCGCGCCATCCGGATCCGCTCGTCGCGCGTCGCCAGCACCGCGCGGGATACCGCGCGCACGCGCGCGGCAGAGTTGGCCTCCCACAGGTGCTGCGCCCGCGGGCTCTTCCACCGGCACATGCGCAGGAACTCGGCGCGGGTGAACGCGCCGCGGCGCCGCACGCCGGCCAGCGCGCGGATGAGCGCCGCGGTGGCGGGCTCCTCCTCGCGCACGAGCTCGCGCGCGAGGAGCGCGTCCAGCCTCGGGTAGCGCGTCCGTCGCAGCGGCACCCGCGCACTATACCGTCGGCGCGCCGGCGGGGGCGCCGGGCCCGCAAAACTTCGGCCCGCCGAGGGCGGGTGCTACGATGACATGACGCGTCGAAAGGAGTCGCCGTGGAGCCCTCGCTCGTCGCCGCCGAGCCCGCCATCCGGCTGATCCCGCTGGGCGGCCTCGGCGAGATCGGCCTGAACATGATGCTCATCGAGTCCGGGGACGACCTCGTCGCCGTGGACTGCGGCCTCATGTTTCCCGACGACGAGCTGCTCGGCGTCGACTACGTCATCCCCGACTTCACCTACGCGCTCGCCCGCCGCGAGGGGTTCCGGGCGGTGGTGCTGACCCACGGGCACGAGGACCACATCGGCGCGCTCCCCTACCTGCTGCGCCAGGTGCACGTGCCGGTGTACGGCACGCCGCTGACGCTGGCGCTGGTGAGCGACAAGCTCCGCGAGCACGGCCTGCTGGAGGGCGCCGACCTGCGGCCGATGCGCGCGCGGCAGCGGTTCGAGGTCGGGCCGTTCGGGGTCGAGCCGATCCGCGTCACCCACTCGATCGTGGACGGCATGGGGCTGGCGATCGACACGCCGATCGGCACGCTCGTGCTCACCGGCGACTTCAAGCTCGACCCGAGCCCGCTCGACGGCCAGCCCTCCGACTATCGGCGCTTCGCCGAGCTGGGCGAGCAGGGCGTGCTCGTGCTCTGCTCGGACTCGACCAACGTGGATCGTCCCGGCCACACGCGCTCGGAGATCGAGGTGGGCGCGGCGCTCGCCAAGCGCTTCGCGGTCGCCACCGGGCGCATCATCCTGGCCACCTTCGCCTCGCACATCCACCGCATCCAGCAGGTGCTCACGCTCGCCGCGCGCTTCGGCCGCACGGTGGCGCTGCTCGGCCGCTCGATGGACCGCAACGTGGCGATGGCGGCCGAGCTGGGCTATCTCACGGTGCCCGACGGCCTCATCCAGCCGCTGGAGGACGTGGTCGGGCTGCCGCCGGCGCGCCAGCTCATCCTCTCGACCGGCAGTCAGGGCGAGCCGCACTCGGCGCTGGCCCTCATGGCCGCCGGCGAGCACAAGTACGTGCAGGTCCTCCGCGGCGACCTCGTCGTCCTCTCCGCCCGCGTGATCCCCGGCCACGAGCGCACGATCGGCCGCGTGATCAACGCCCTGTACCGCCGGGGCGCCGAGGTGCTCTACGACGACAACGCCTTCGTGCACGTCTCCGGCCACGCCAGCCAGGAAGACCTCAAGCTCATGCTGAATCTCACGCGGCCGCGCTACTTCATCCCCGTGCACGGCGAGTACCGCCACCTGCTCGGCCACGCGCGGCTGGCGGCGTCGGTCGGCCTGCCCGCCGACCGGATCTTCCTCATCGAGGACGGCGCCGGTCTCGAGGTCACCAAGACGGCGGCGCGCGTCGTGGACGGCTTTCCTGCCGGCCGCGTGCTGGTGGACGGCAAGGGGATCGGCGACGTCGGCGCGGTCGTGCTGCGCGACCGCGAGATCCTCGCCGACGACGGCGTGATCGCCGTCTCGCTGGCGGTGGACGCCAAGGGCGCGCTCGTGACCGGCCCCGAGATCGCCTCGCGCGGCGTGTTCCACGTGAGGGAGAACGAGGCGCTGCTCGAGGAGCTGCGGGCGGCGGTGGTGGCGGCCCTCGCCGAGCGCGCGCCCGACGAGCCGTGGGACCGCGAGGCGATGGGAAGCCGGATCCGCACGACCGTCCGTCAGCTCGTCAACCAGCGCCTGCAGCGCAAGCCCGTGGTGCTGCCGATGATCCTGGAGGTGTGATGCCCGCCATCGTCTCCGTCGAGACCGACAAGCCCGCGCCGCCGAAGCCGGCGGCGTCCCGCGCCAGGAAGCCGCGCCGGAAGGTCGAGGCGCGCCGCTGGGTGCGCGAGGCGCGCGGGATCCTCGCCGTCGCGCTCGCCGGCTTCGCGCTGGTGTCCCTCGCCGTCTTCGATCCGGCGGTGCCGCCCGGCGAGCAGGCGACGAGCGTGGGGCCGGTCGGCTGGTGGCTCGGCTGGGCGCTCTTCCGCGTCCTCGGCTACGCCGGGTTCCTGCTGCCGCTGCTGCTCGGCGCGTGGGGCGTGTCGGCGTTCGTGCGCCCGAAGATCGCGCGCGGCTGGGTGGTGCTGGCCGGCCTCGGCGTCCTGCTGCTCGCCGCCGCCGGCCTGCTGCAGCAGGCGGCCGACACGTTCGTCGCCGAGCGGGTGACCCGCGGCGGTATCGTCGCGACGGGCGGCTCGGTCGGCTGGGCGCTGGCGGCCGCGCTGCACGCGGCGCTCGGGCGGTTCGGCGCCTGGCTCGTCCTGGCGGCCGCGGTGCCCGTCGGCGTGCTGCTCGTCACGCAGGCGTCCTACACGGCGGTGGCGCGGCTGGCGGCCGCGCGCCTGGCCCGGCTGCGCCGCGCGCGCCGGGCGCGCCCGGCGACGCCCCGGCTCGAGCTCGACACGACGGCGCCCGGCGTCGCGCCGGCGGGCGCGGAGCCGGACGCCGTCCAGCCGCCGCTGGTCGTGGAGCCGGCCCGGCCGCGCGGCCGGCTGATGGAGCAGGGGCTCGCCTGGCAGGAGACGTTCGACTTCGGCAGGGGCGGCGCCCAGGCGTTCCAGCTGCCACCGGTCGGGCTGCTCAAGCCGCCGCCCCCCGAGGAGCTCAAGCGCACGCGCGAGGAGCTGCAGGACAACGCGGAGATCCTCCGCCGCAAGCTGCAGGACTTCGAGGTCGACGGCCGGATCGTGCAGGTCAGTCCGGGGCCGATCATCACCTCGTACGAGTTCGAGCCGGCCGCCGGCGTGAAGGTGAGCCAGGTGGTGAACCTCGCCGACGACCTGGCGCTGGCGCTCAAGTCGGCGTCCGTCCGCATCGTGGGCCCCATCCCGGGGCGCGGCACCGTCGCCATCGAGGTGCCCAACGACGACCACTCCATCGTGTACCTGCGCGAGATCTTCGTGTCGCCGGAGTTCGCCGAGTCCAAGGGCAAGCTGCCGCTGGCGCTCGGCAAGGACGTGCAGGGGCAGGCGGTCGTGGCCGATCTCACCGCGATGCCGCACCTGCTGATCGCCGGCGCCACCGGCAGCGGCAAGTCGGTCGGCCTCAGCGCGATGATCTGCTCGATCCTCTACAAGGCCACGCCCGCCGACGTGCGCTTCCTGATGATCGACCCCAAGCGGCTCGAGCTCTCGGTGTACGAGAGCATCCCGCACCTGCTGGCGCCCGTCGTGACCGACGCCAAGGAGGCGGCGGCCCGCCTGCGCTGGATCGTCGGCAAGATGGACGAGCGCTACCGCACGCTGCAGGCCAAGCAGGTGCGGAACATCGAAGGGTACAACCGCGCGGTCACCGCCGAGGAGCGGCTGCCCTACTGGGTGGTGGTCGTGGACGAGCTGGCCGACCTCATGCTGGTCTCGGCGGGCGACGTCCAGACCTCGCTGGTGCGGCTGGCGCAGATCGCGCGCGCGGTCGGGATTCACCTGATCATCGCGACCCAGCGACCGTCGGTCGATGTGGTGACCGGCCTGATCAAGGCGAACTTTCCGACGCGCATCGCCTTCCAGGTCGCCTCGAAGGTGGATTCGCGCACGGTGCTCGACGGCAACGGCGCCGAGCAGCTGCTCGGCCGCGGCGACATGATCTACGTGCCGCCGGGGGCCAACAAGCAGATGCGGGTGCACGGCGCCTGGGTCGCCGACGACGAGGTCAAGGCCGTCTGCGAGTTCTTGCGCAAGCAGGGCACGGCCCTCTACGAGGAGATCGTGCTGCCGGCCGCCGGCGGCGGCGGCGAGGACGGCGACGCCGGCGCCGAGCGCGACGATCTCTACTGGGACTGCGTGCGGCTCGTGATCGGCCAGCGGCAGGGGTCCATCTCGTTCCTGCAGCGGCGGATGAGCCTCGGCTATCCCAAGGCCGCCCGCTTCATCGACATGATGGAGCAGGACCGGATCATCGGCCCCGGCCAGGGCGCCAAGCCGCGCGAGATCCTCGTCGGGCCGGAATTTCTACAAAGAGCCGGTCGGTGAGGGTCGGGTCGGTCGCGCGCCGGGCCGTGCCGGCGCTGGCGCTGGCGGTGCTCGCCGCGGCGCCGGCGGTCGCCGTCGAGCCCGACACGCCCATGCGCCCGTGCCGGCGCACCGACCTGCCCGGCATCTGGCGCGTGCTGCGGCTGGGGGTCCCGTCCGGCGTCGAGGTGGACCGCGCGGACCCGGCCTTTCAGCCGCACCAGCGCTACGTCTTCCACGCCGACGCCACGATGGTGTACGTGGCCTCGACGCTGCCGTTCTCGCCCGAAGAGCAGCGCGCGCTGGCGAGGACCCCCGGCACGGCGCGATGGACCGTCGAGCCGGGCGGCCGCCTGGTGCAGCAGGAGTCGGAGGGCGCATCGTCCTCGCGGACGAGCGAGTGTCAGGTCGTGCTCGAGCCGGTTCGCGACCCGCGCACCAGCCAGCCGACGGCGCAGATCGGTGACGTGCTGTTGACGGACCCGCACGGGGACGCTCACCCGAGCATCCGGCGCCTGCTCCGTAGGATCGGCTCGGCGAACTAGGTCAGGCCGGGCGGGTGGCCGCCGCCAGGCGGGACTCGCCCGGCGCGGCGGTCAGCGCGGTGGCGCCCCAGGGCATCGCGGCGGCCAGCCGGGCCAGCGCGATCTGCTCCCACGTCTCCCACAGGAGCGCCCGTGACGCCGCCAGCGTCGCCGCCAATTCCGTGTCGGCCGGGGCGGCCTGCGCGCTGCGGGTGAGCCCGGCGACGGCGCGCGTGAGGATGGTCACCCGGCGCTCGAGGTTGGTCTCGCCGCGCGCATGCCCCAGGAGCAGCCGTCCGACGCTCAGCGCGGGCGGCGCCGGGGGGAGCGGACGCGGCTCGTCGGAGGACGCCGGCGGCGGAACTGCGGCGGGCGGCGCCGCCGGCGCCTTCGACGACGAGCGGGGGCTCGCGCGCCGCCGACTCGGGGCAGGAGGCCAGAGCACGTCGAGGATACCGAGGACGAGGAAGCCGCAGGCCGTCAGGCTTCCCAGCAGGAGGGCTACCTCTTCTCTCGGCAGCAGCTCCACACCGCCATTAAACCGGGTGGCGGTCCGATCCTCGCAGGAAATTCGGCGGCGGCCGCCGTCAGTCGGGCGGCGCGCCGTCAGCGGCGGGCAGGGTGAGGCGGAAGAGCGCGCCGCCCTCGCGGCGGTTCTCGACGGCGATGGTGCCGCCGAAGGCCTCGATGATGCCGGCCGAGACCGCCAGCCCCAGCCCGGTACCGGTCGCCTTCGTGGTGTAGAAGGGCTCGAACACGTGCGGCAGGACGCCGGGGGCGAAGCCCGGACCGGTGTCCCACACCTCGACGACCACGTGGCCCGGCGCCGTGAGCCCGGCGATCCCGATCTCCCGCCGCCCCGCGCTCACCCGCAGCTCGTCCTGGGCGTTGCCGACCACGTTGAGCAGCACCTGCTGCAGCTGGTAGGGCGAGGCGAGCACGCGCGGCAGCCCGTCGGGCATCGCGACCTGCAGCGCGATGCCGTCGCGGCGCAGGTCGAACGTCTTGAGCTCGGCCACGCGCCGGACGACGTCGGGGATCCGGACCACCTCGCGCCCGGGCGTGGGACGGCGCGCCATGTCCAGCGTGGTGCGGATGATCCGCATCGCGCTCTCGCAGGCCTGCTCGACCTGCTCGAGGTGCGCCGCCGCCTCGGGCGCCAGGGGATGCCCCGTGCGCCGCGCCAGCCACAGGTGGCCGAACGCGCCCTGCAGCGCGTTGCGCACGTCGTGGGTGACGCCGGCCACCACCTCGCTCAGCACGTAGCGCCGGGCCGCCGCCTGGATCTCGACGGTGAGCTTGAGCGACTCGTCGTGGGCGCGCGCCAGCTCGTCGTAGAGCGCGGCCAGCCGGTGGCGGCTCGCGCGGTAGGCCTCGGCCAGCAGCGCGGCCAGCCCGCCGACGATGTTCAGCGCGAGCAGGTTGAAGGCGGCGATCAGCCCGGCCTCCGGCAGCGGCGGCCGCGTGTACGGCAGCACGCCGGCCACTTGCGAGAAGGCCACGGCGAGATAGGTGAGCGTGGCGAACGCGGTGGCCAGCACGCAGGCGTGGCTCGAGAAGACGAAGGCCGTGTAGACGGGCACGATCGCGTAGACGCCGATGTACGGGGCGGCGCCGAGGCCGCCGGCGCCGTAGAGGCCGGCGGTGATGAGGCCGACGTCGATCAGCATCCGCAGATACGCCTGGGCCCGCAGGTGGAAGCCCGTGCGGATCGCCAGGTAGTACGGCACGTTCAAGACGAGACCGATCACCGCGGTGAGGCGGACGACGGAGGCGACGACGTGGTCGACCGCGACCGCCTCGCAGAACACCAGCAGCAGCGCGGTGACCGCGAGGCGGACGCCGAACTCCTGGCGCAGGCTGCGCTGCCGGCGCCTCGCCTGCGC
Source organism: Methylomirabilia bacterium (assembly GCA_041497115.1). Taxonomy (GTDB): domain Bacteria; phylum Methylomirabilota; class Methylomirabilia; order Rokubacteriales; family CSP1-6; genus AR5. Next base: position 57,291 of record JBGQFW010000002.1, on the reverse strand, counting down.
GAGCGCACGGGTCTCGTCGCTCGCCGGGCGCTCGACGGGCGCGACGGCCGCCGGGCGGACCACCGCCGGCGGCTCGGCCACGGGCCCGCCGTTGATCAGCCGTCTGGGCTTTGTCGACTGGCTCACTGGATTCGATCGTGGTGCAATCGAAACACCAGGGCGACGTGGCAGCTAACTGCCTGTTGTCCCGGCTGTTTCTGACGCCAGACTGTCCCGGGCCGGTCAGTTTTCGTCCACACTACTGCGGTGCCCCGGTCAGATGTTATCGTCGCCCTCGTGACCGAGGCGTCGGCCGGAACCATCCTGGTCGTGGACGACGAGGCGTCGGTGCGCGCGGTGCTCGTCGCGTACTTCCAGCAGGAGTACGTCCCGCGCGGCTATGCGGTCGAGACGGCCGCCGACGGCGCCGAGGCGGTGGCCGCGGTGCGCCGCCGGCGGCCGGCGCTGGTGCTGCTCGACATCGAGATGCCCGGGATGGACGGCGCGGCCGCGCTGCGCGCGATCCGCGCCATCGACTCGACGATCCCGGTCATCATGGTCACCGGCAACGAGAGCACACGCGTCGCCGGCGAGGTGATCAAGGACGGCGCGTTCTCCTACCTGCCCAAGCCCGTGAAGTTCCCGTACCTCGACCATCTCGTCGCCAGCGCGCTGCGCCGCCCGGCCTGAGCCTCGCGCCCGTCAGTCGGTCAGGCGCAGCGTGACGAGGACGCTCGCCGGCAGCTCGGCAGGCTGGCGCTCGATGCGGAACGATCCCAGGCGCGCCAGCTCGCGCGCGAGGGCGGCGTAGGCCTCGCGCGACAGCCGGATCTGCAGCGGGCCCTCCTCGCCGGGCGGGACCAGCGTGCCGCCGAGGCGGGCGACGAGCGCCGCGATCTCGCGCGCGGCGGCCGCGCGATCGGCGACGGACAGCCGCGCCTCGACGTCGGACGGCCGCGCGACGGAGCGGGACAGGAGCAGGGAGGGCGCCGCCGGGGCCGGACGGTCGGCGGCGTCACGACGGGCGGCCGCCTCCGTCTTCGCGGCCGGCGTCTCCGGCGCGTGCTGGAGCGCCTCCTTCTCGGGCGGCGGCGCCGCGGCGCCCATCGGCGGCGCCGCGCGCTCGGGCGCCATGAAGCGCAGCGCGTCGGTCGGCCGCGGCGCTTCGCGCTCGGCCGGGACGGCGGGCGCCGGCGCCGACGGGGTCGCCGCCGGCGGCTCGGGGGCGCGCGTCGCGCGCTGCAGCTCCGGCGAGCGCTGGAAGATCAGCACGGCGAGGCCGGCCACGAGCACCACCGCGGCGGCCTCCAGCGGGAGCTTGACCGGCCAGGGCACGAGCACGCCGCGCAGCAGCCGGCGTGGCCACGGCTGCGGGCGGGCCGCCGCCACCACGCGCTCGACGAACCCGGCCGGCGCGCGGGCGGGCTCCACCGCCTGCAGCAGCCCCACCGTCGCCGCGAAGCGCTGCCACTCGCGCCGGCAGTCGGCGCACGACGCCAGGTGGGCCTCGAGCCCGTCGCGCTCGGCCGCCGTCAGCGCGCCGTCGGCGCGCGCGGAGAAGAGATCGCGGCTCTCGGCGCAGGTCATGGCAGGAAGCGCTCCAGCTTCGCCTTGAGGTCCAGCCGCGCGCGGTGCAGCCGCGAGCGCACGGTGCCGAGCTCCAGGCCGAGCGTCTCGGCGATCTCCTCGTAGGCGAGCCCCTCGAGGTCGCGCAGGACGACGACGATCCGCCGCTCGTGGGGCAGCTCGGCGATGGCCTGCTGCAGCGCCGCCTCCAGCTCGCTGCGCTCCAGCGCGGCGGCGGCGTCGGCGGCCGGCGCCGCCAGGCGCAGCAGCGCGGCGTCGTCGCTCCGCTCGTGGCGCCGCGGCGCCGAGGCCAGGTGATTCAGGCAGAGCCGGGAGACGATGGCGTAGAGCCAGGTGCCGAGCCGCGCGTCGCCGCGGAACGCGCCGAGCGCGCGGTGGGCGCGCAGGAACGTCTCCTGGGCGACGTCCTCGGCCTCCACGCGGCTGCCGAGCATCCGGAGGGCGACGCCGAACACGCGATGCTGGTAGGTGCTCACGAGCGCCTCGAAGGCCCTCGCGTCGCCGGCGCACAGGCGCGCGAGCAGCGCCGCGTCGTCGGCGGAGGGCTCACGCACCGTTAGACCGGCGGGCGGCCGTGAAGTTCCCACCCGGGCTCCGCCGGCAGGGCGTCGGCGGGGACCGGCGTCCAGTCGATCAGGGCCGGCAGCCACTCGCACTCGCGGGCGGAGAACACGGAGGCCGGCGCCGCCGGCGGCCGGAGCCACTTCCGCAGATAGAGCGCGCCGGCCAGCAGCTTGCGCGCGCTCTGCCCCTCGCGCCACAGGGTCTGCCCCTCGGCCAGCAGGAGCGCGCCGGCCAGCGCGTGGTAGAGCGCGTCGGCCACCGGCCGCGCGTCCAGCTCGCGCTCGGCGGTCTCCATCCCGGGCCAGGCGGCGAGGCGCCGGCGGAGCGTGGCCACGGTGGCGCCCACGACGTCCACCCACGGCTTGGCGCGCGGCTCGGTGACCGCGTCCAGGCGCGCCTGGACGAAGTCGGCCAGCGGCTCGAAGGCGCCCTCGCGCAGGATCGCGCGCTGGACGTCGAGGGCGACGACGTTGGTGGACCCCTCCCAGATGGCGCCGAGATAGGCGTCGCGCACCAGGCGCGCGTTGACCCATTCCTCGACGTAGCCGTTGCCGCCGCGCACGTTCATCGCCTCGCTCGCCACCACGCGGGCGCGGGCGGTGAGCCAGTACTTGGCGAGCGGGATGACGAGGCGGATCAGCGCGCCCGCGCCGGCGTCGCCGGCGTCGGCGCGGTCGAGCAGGGCCGCCGCGTTGAGGACGACCGAGCAGCCGGCCTCGGCGTCGAGCGTCATCTCGAGCAGGTCGCGCCGGAGCTGGGGCAGGTCGATGAGCGGGCGGCCGAAGGCCGAGCGACCGCGCGCGTGGACGACGGACTCCAGCACGCTGCGGCGCATGATGCCGGCGGCGCGCATCGCGTTGGAGAGCCGGGAGACGTTGACCATCTCCATCATCTGGGCGAAGCCGCGCGCGGGATCGCCGACGAGGAGGCCCAGCGCGCCGTCGAGCGTCACCTCGCCGGTCGCCATCGAGCGCGAGCCGAACTTGTCCTTGAGCCGGTTGAGCGTCCACGCGTTCCGCGTCCCGTCGGCGAGGAGCCGGGGCACCAGGAACAGCGCGAGGCCGCGGGTGCCGGCGGGCGCGCCCTCGGGCCGGGCCAGCGCGAGCGCGGCGCCGGCGTTGGCGACGGAGCAGAACCACTTGTCGCCCCACAGGCGCCAGGTGCCGTCGGCGTCCCGGCGCGCCCGCGTGGTGGACGCGCCGACGTCGGAGCCGCCGGTCTTCTCGGTCATCCACTGCGCGCCCTGCCAGAGCGCGTCGAAGTCGGTCGTCGTGAGCAGCGGCAGGAAGCGCGCCTTCACCTCGTCGGCGGCGAACCAGCGCAGCATGCGGGCGGTCGAGTCGGTCACCGACACCGGGCACAGCAGCCCGAACTCGGCCTGCGAGAACAGGTAGGAGAGCGCGTACTTGACGGCGTGCGGCACGCGCCCCGGCCACCCCAGCACCCCCTCGCGGTGCGACATCGCGTGGAGGCCGAAGCGCTCGAACGCGATCCGCTCCATCGCCGCGTAGGCCGGGTGGCGCACGACCTCGTCCACGCGGCGGCCCGTCTCGTCGTGGGTGCGGAGCGTGGGCGGGTGCTTGTCGGCGACGGCGGCCAGCGCGTCGAGCTCGCCGCCGGCCGTCTCGCCCATCATCTGCAGATGGGGCCGCGCGCGGGCGAAGTCCTCGGGGCGCATGACGGTCGCGCAGACGAACGCCAGGTTGGGATCGGCGAGGTAGAAATTCGTTCCCCGCGTGGTGGGCATCGCGTCGGGGGTCGCCATGCCGGCACGATAGCATCGCGGGGCCCGCCTTGACACTCCGAAAGCCGGCATGCTGCTATCAGCGCATGCGGCCGCGCGGCGGGACGACGGGAATGCGGGAGGTCGGGCGCGGCGTGTTCGCCTATGTCCAGGCCACCGGCGAGACCGGGATCTCCAACGCCGGGCTCGTCGTCGGCACCGACGGCGCGGTCGCCGTCGACGCGCTCATGGTGCCGTCCATGACGCGCCGGCTGCTGGCGGCCATCCACAAGATTACGCGCCGGAAGATCGGCGCGCTGATCAACACGCACCACCACGTGGACCACACCGGCGGCAATCGCTTCTTCCGCGGCGCCACGATCATCGCCAGCGCGCGCTGCCGGGCCGAGCTCGAGCCCGGGTTCCCGCCGATTCCGCTGCTCCAGCGGTTCATGCCCCGCTTCGCCCGCGAGTTTCCGCTGCTGACGGTGCGGCTGCCGACGGTGACGTTCGAGGACCGCCTGGTCATGCACGACGGCGACCACGAGATCCACCTCTGGCACCCCGGCCGCCCCGCCCACACCAGCGGCGACGCCACCGTGTTCCTGCCCCGCGAGCGGATCCTGTTCGCGGGCGACCTGGCCTTCCACGGCGTCACGCCGCTGGCGTTCCAGGGGCACGTCGGCCACTGGATCGACGCCGCCGACCGCGCGCTCGCCTTCGAGGCCGACGTGATCGTGCCCGGCCACGGGCCGATCGGGACCAAGACGGAGATGCGGCTGATGCGCGACTACCTGGCGCTCGTGCATCGCGAGGCGCGCCGGCGCTTCGACGCCGGCATGCCGGCCGAGGCCGCCGCCGGGGACATCAAGCTCGGCGTGTACGCGTCCTGGCGCGAGCCCGAGCGCATCCTGCCCAACGTCCTGCGCTGCTACCAGGAGTTCCGCGACGAGCTGCATCAGCCGATGGACCTGCCGGCGATGCTGGCCGGCATGGAGCGGCTGCGCGGCGGCGCCGGCGGCCACACGTGCCTGTGACGGACGCGTCGCGCGGCTCGCTGGCCGGCGCGCTGGCGCTGAACCGCACGGTGGGCGTCGTGCTCGTCTCCGTGCTGTTCTTCGGCCTCGGCGAGCAGCTGTGGAACCCGTTCTTGCCCGCGTATCTGCAGGCGAAGGTCCGGCCCGACGCGGGCGCCGTCGCCGGCGTCAGCGTGGCCGCGCTGCTGGCCGTCGGCGTGTACGCGTGCCTGCGCAACCTGTTCGAGGCCGTCTGCTACGTGGGCGGCGGCCAGATCACCGCGCGGCTCGGGGACCGCGGGTCGCTCATCCTCTTCGGCGTGCTCACGATCGCCGGCTACGGCCTGTTCCTGACCTGGGGCGCGCCGGCCGGCGCCGTCGTCGCCACGCTCCTCATCGTCGGCTGGGAGCCCCTGTCGGTGCCGGTGACGTTCACGACCGTCGGCGCCACCGTGTCGACGGCGGGGCAGGGCATGGCCTTCGCGCTGCAATCCATCCAGAAGCGGCTGCCCAAGATCCTCGGCCCGGCGATCGCCGGCTTCGTGCTGGCGTGGGCGGCGGCGCGCTACGGCGGTCGCGAGGTCGGCTACGTCGTCGGCCTGCGCTGGCTGGTGGCCGCCGCGCTCGGGCTGGGGCTGATCTCGCTCGCCCTGCAGGTGCGCTTCATGCCGCACCACGAGCCGGCGCCGCCGGGGCCCGGCGCGCGCGCGGTCGTCCGCCGGTTCCCGCCCGCGCTGCGGCGGCTGCTGCTGGCCGAGGTGTTCACCCGCTGGTGCGACTGGCTCGTGCGCGAGCTCGTCGTGCTGTACCTGCTCGGCACGCGCGGGGTGGATGTCGCCACCGTCGGGCTGCTGTTCGCGCTGCAGAACCTCACCGCGCTGCTGACCTATCTGCCGGTCGGGCGGATGACGGCGGTGGTCGGGCTGCAGCCCTTCGTCGGCGTGACCTTCGTCTTCTTCGCGCTGTTCCCGCTGGTCCTGGCGCGGGCACCCGACGGCTGGGGGCTCCTGCTCGCCTTCGTGGTCTACGGCCTGCGCGAGATCGGCGAGCCCGCCCGCAAGGCGCTCATCACCTCGCTGGTGCCCCGGGAGATCCGCGCCCAGGGGGTCGGCCTCTACTGGGGCATCCGCAGCCTCGCGGTGTGCTGGGCCTCGCTGGTGGGGGCGCTCCTGTGGATCTGGCTCGGCCCCGAGCCGCTCCTCTACGTGGCCTTCGGCTTCGGCGCCGTCGGCGCCGCCGTCTTCTATCTCCTCGCCCGCGAACCCCCCGTTCCGAGTACCGAATCCGGCGCCGGCGAGCGCGGATTGACAAGCCCCTCGCGTTCCGCGTAGCCGTCGTCTTTCAGCCTCGGGTTCGGCGCGGTGGCGTCCTGGATCAGCGGCGAGCTCGCGATCAGCGTCGTCTACGTGGCGATCGACGCCGCGCAGGTGACGGTGGCGGCGGGGCTGACGGCGGTCCTGGCCGCGGCCTGGCGCCGGCGCGCGCTGCGCGTTCGCGCCTAGTCCTGCTGCACGAGTAGCGGCCGCCCGGCGACGCGCCGCCGGGGGCGGCCTGTGCGGGCGAGCCGCCCGCGCAGCCTGACGACGTCGCCCACCACGATCACCACGGGCGGCGTCAGCGCGGCCGCCCGCGCCCGCTCCACGATGTCGGCGAGCGTGCCGACGACGGTCTGCTGGCCGCACGTCGTCCCCTCACGGATCAGCGCGACCGGCGTGTCGGCGTGGCGGCCGTGGGCGCGCAGCGCGGCGACGATCGCCGGCAGCCGCCCGAGCCCCATCAGCACGACGAGCGTGTCGGCGGCGGTCGCCAGCCGCTCCCAGTCCACCGCCGGCGCGTCCTTGCCGTCGCCCTCGTGACCGGTCACCACCGCGAACGACGAGGCCAGGCGCCGGTGGGTCAGCGGGATCCCGGCGGCGGCCGGCGCCGCGAGGGCCGCGCTCACGCCGGGCACGACCGTGACCGCGATGCCGCGCGCCGCCAGCGCCTCCATTTCCTCGCCGCCCCGCCCGAACACGAACGGATCGCCGCCCTTGAGCCGCACCACGCGGCGGCCCCGCTCCGCGTGGGCGATCAGCAGCGCGTTGATCGCCGCCTGCGGCAGCGTGTGGCAGCCGGAGGCCTTGCCCGCGAAGACGCGCAGCGCGCGAGGGGGAGCCAGCGCCAGCACGCGCGGGTCGACCAGGCGGTCGTAGACGACGACGTCGGCGCGGCGGAGCGCCGCGCGCCCGCGCAGGGTGAGCAGCCCCGGATCGCCGGGGCCGGCGCCGACCAGGTGGACGCGGCCTACCCGCACGGGGCCGCCAGCAGCGCCCGCAGCGCGCGCCGCCACGTCTCGGCGTCGGGGGCGGCGCCGGCCCCGCGCAACTCGCGCCGCGTCTCGGCCGCGACGGTGGCCAGCACGCGGTAGTCGTCGGTGAGGTGCGCGTCCAGCTCCTCGCGCACCGCGCGCGCCAGCGCCGGGCTGGTGCCGCCGGTGGAGACCGCCACCGTGAGCGCGCCGCGCCGGAGCACCGAAGGCAGGATGAAATCGCAGTGCGGCGGGTCGTCGGCGGCGTTGATCCAGACTCCGAGGGCGCGCGCCTCGGCGGCGACCCCGGCGTTCAGCGCGCGATCGTCGGTCGCGACGAAGACCAGCGCGTAGCCCGCCACGTCACCGCGCCGGTAGGCGCCGGCGACGTGGCGCAGCGCGCGGGCCTCCGCCCACGCCGCCAGCCGCGGCGTGAGCGTCGGGCTGATCACGGTCACGCGCGCCGCCGCGTCGAGCAGCGCCTGCGCCTTGCGCTCGGCGACGGCGCCGCCGCCGACGACGAGACACGGCCGGCCGGTCAGGTCGAGCACGACGGGGAAGAAGCCCACGCCGGCTCTCAGGTCTCGACGGTGAGACCGCCCGCGTGCGGCGTCACCGGAAAGGTCGTCGCCCGCAGCGCCGGATCGGTCGAGCAGGCGCCCGTCTTGACGTTGAAGCGATGGCCGTGCAGCGGGCAGACGACCTCGTCGCCCTCGAGCTCGCCGCCGGCCAGCGACCCGCCGGCGTGCGGACAGGCATTGGCCAGCGCGTAGAGGTGGCCGCCGCAGCGGAACACGGCGACCTCCACGCCGTTGACCGTGAGCGCCTTGCCGGTGCCCTCGGCCGGCTCGCCGGGCCCGATGACCGGCCGCCCCGGCGCGCGCGCCTGGGAGACCGGCGGGGGCGGGACCGGCGTCGCCGCCGGCGACGCGAGGGCGCGCAGCTGGCGGCGGACCTTGTCCGGCTCGTAGTGGCGGACCAGCCCCTCCAGCACCTCGGGCAGGCGGCGGCAGGGGACGTTCTCGAGGATCCGCACGCCGTGATTGGCCCGCGGCCCCGACGAGCCGCCGACGAAGATGTCGACGGCGTCCACCGGCTTGCCGTCCACGCTCGTCTTGACGCCGAGCAGGCCGATGTCCGACACGGTGTGGTTGCCGCAGCCGGCCGGGCACCCCGACCAGGCGATGCGGATCGGCGTGCGGCGGTGGATCTTCGCCTCCAGCGTGCGCGCGATCTGCAGCGCCCGGCTCTTGGTCTCGATGACGGCGAGGTTGCAGAACTCGACCCCGGTGCAGCTCACGAGCCCGCGCATGATCTCCGAGGGGTCGTAGCGCAGCACCTTGAGCAGCGGCTCGGTCGTGAGGTCGCCGACCTTGGGGTCGGGCACGTGGGGGATCACGACGTTCTGATCGGGCGTGAGCCGGACGTCGCCGGTGCCGTAGCGCTCGGCGAGCCGGGCCAGCTCGACCAGCTGGTCGCCGGTGAGGCGGCCGACCGGCACCAGCAGCCCCGCGTAGTTCAGCCCCGCCTGCTGCTGGCGGAAGACGCCGACGTGGTCGGCCGCCGTCGCCAGCCGCGCGTCGGTGCCCGCGGGGACCAGCTCGTGGCCGAGCCGCCCCTCCAGCGCCGAGCGGAAGCGCGCCGCGCCCCAGGCGTCCACCAGGAAGGCGAGGCGGATCTTGTTGCGCGCGTCACGGCTGCCGTGATCGCGGAAGAGCAGCACGACCGCGCGGCAGAGCGCGACCGCCTCCCCGGGCGGGACCCAGACGTCGAGCGGCGTCGCGATGCGGTAACCGCCCGAGCCGTTCTTGCCGCCGACGAGGACGTTGAAGCCGGCGACGGCGGCGCCGGCCACCTCGCGCGTGGCGGGGACGAGGGCCAGGTCCTGGGTCTCGGCGTGGGTGCAGTTGTCGCGGCAGCCGGTGATCGTCACGTTGAACTTGCGCGGCAGGTTGGTGAACGCGCGATCGCCGACGAACGCCTCGCTGAACGCGCGCGCCACCGGCGAGGCGTCGAGCAGCTCGCCGCGGGTGAGCCCGGCCACCGCGCACCCCACGACGTTGCGGATGTTGTCCATGCCGGTCTGCAGCGTCACCAGCCCCGCCGCGCGCAGCCGCTCGAGCACGACGGGAACGTCGCCGATCGTGAGCCAGCGCAGCTGGAGCTGCTGGCGCGTCGTGATGTCGGCCAGCCCGCGCCCGTGCTGGTTGGCGAGGTCGCCGAGGACGCGCAGCTGGGCGGCGGTGGTCATCCCGTTGGGGATGCGGATGCGCATCATGAAGTAGCCGGGGGTGTGCTTGCGCACGAAGAGGCCCCACCACTTCAGCCGCTCGAGGTCGCCCTCCTCGATCGCCTCGAAGCCCTCGGCGGCGTAGCGCGGGATCGCCTCGCCGACGTCGAGGCCGTCCTTCACCGACTTGATCTGCTCGATCCGGTTCACACGGCGCCTCCTGCGCACGGCAACAGGAAGGCGCCCTTGCCTTCATCGGGCGCCCCGCATCGGGCCCCCGGGCCGGGAGTAACAAGTGCCGTGCCAGCCGGCGCGGCGCGGCAAGTCCCCGGAATGCACGGCGTCCTTCGGCGGGGGCCGGGCGGGCGCGCGCGGCATTGCTGAAGGTGCGGGCAGCGGCAGGCCCGCTGCCCAATCCCCGTGCGATCCTCGCGCTACAATCATCGCCCGATGCGCATCGTGGCCTGGAACATCCGAGCGGGCGGCGGGCGGCGGGCCGGTGGGATCGCGCGCCAGCTCGGCCGCTGGGCGCCCGACGTGGTCGCGCTCTCCGAGTTCCGCGCCACGCCGCCGAGCGCGGCGCTGGCGGTGGCGCTGGCGAGGGCGGGGCTCGGCCACCAGCTCACGACCGCCGATCCGCGGCGGCCGGCGCGCAACGCGCTGCTCGTGGCGGCGCGCTGGCCGCTGCGCCGCCTGCGGCTTGGCGCCGCGCCCGCCGACCGCGCGCGCTGGCTGGCCGTCCGGGTGCAGGCCCCGGCGCCCCTCGTGATCGGCGCGCTCCACGTGCCCAACCGCGTGACGGGGCGCAAGTACCCGTTCCTCGACGCGGTGCTGGGCTGCGCCCGGCGCTGGCGGCTGGGCCCCGCGCTCTTCGTCGGCGACACCAACTCCGGCCGCCGCGGCCTCGACGAGGAGGCGCCCGCCTTCAGCCTGCGCGAGGAGGGGTGGATCGACGCGCTCGCCGGGTGCGGCTGGTTCGACGCCTTCCGCCACCTGCGACCGGTCGAGCGCGCCTACACGTGGTACTCGCCCAACGGGCGCAACGGCTTTCGCATCGACCAGGCCTTCGTGAACCCGGCGCTGCTGGGACACCTCGAGGACGCGGTGCATACGTGGGGCGGGGCGGCGCGCCGGGGCCGCCGCGACCGGCTCAGCGACCATGCCGCGCTGGTCCTCGATCTGGCCGGCTGACGATGCCGTGGCGGACGCAGGCCGTCGCGTGGCTCGTCATGGCCGCGCTGGTCGTGTCGCTGATGGTCCTCGCCTGGCGCGAGAACGAGCGGCGCTACGCCGATCTGACGATGACCGGCTGCTTCGGCGACAGCGCGCGCTCGGCGATCGGCGTGACCCAGGGGTGCGGCGGCGCGCGGCGGCTCTGCCGCGACGCCGCGCCGATCATCGACTGGCGCCACTACTGCGACTGAGGGCGCGCGGGGAGCGGCGCGCCTGACACGGCGCGCCGCCCCGCCACGCGCGGGAGGTCAGGCGGCTACTTCCGCGCCGCCGAGTAGGGGTAGACGAGATTGCCCGACTTGAACTGCTCGGGGTAGACGATCGCCTGCTTGCCGTGCTGCTTGAACTGCTCGGGGTCGCTGCCCTGGATGCCCTGGAACTGGATCGTGATCATCCGCGCCTTCGCCCACTCGCCGTCGGGGCCGAACTTCACCTTGCCGATGACCGTGTCGAACTCGTGGGCGTGGATGTAGTCGGCGATCTTCCCCTGGTCGAGCCCCTTGGTGCCCTCGATGGCCTGGCCGAGCACCTGCATGTTGGCGTAGGCCCACGGGGGCAGGTAGTAGCCGAGCGGATCGACGTTCGCCTTGACCGCCGCCGGCTGATACTTCTGCAGAAATGCCTCGACGCCGGGGAACTTCATGGTCGGCTCGGGGACCCAGAAGCCGTAGTCCACGATGCCGTTGAGCTTGGGGCCGAGCTTGGTGAGCAGCGCCGTGAAGTGCAGCCCCACCATGCCGCCACCGAACAGCTTGGGCTCGAGGCCGACTTCCTGCGAGGCCAGGACCATGCCGGTCGAGTCGGGCGGATAGGACGCGACGAAGACGACGTCGGGGTTGAGCGCCTTGATCGCCCGCGCGATCGGCGTGTAGTCCACCGTGTTGGGCGGATACGTCTTGTCGTACACCGTCTGGAAGCCGAGCCGCTTGACGTGCTCGCGGGCGCCGATCAGCGCGTTCTGCGGGAACTCGGCGTCGGCGCCGACCAGCGCCACCGTCTTGGGGCGCGGGTTCTGGCGGGCCGCCAGCTCGAAGAACCCCTCGGAGAACGACGCGGTCGGATGAGGCCCGCCCGGCGAGATCTGGAAGTAGCGCGAGTAGTTGTACTTCTCGTTGTTGCCGAGGCCGAACAGCCCCATGAAGGTGAGCTTGCGCTCCATCACCAGCGGCATCGCCGGCGCGATGAGGTTCGTTCCGTAGCCGGAGACGACGAAGTCGACTTTGTCGACGTCGAGGAGCTTGGTGTAGATCTGGGGCACGGTCGCGGGGTTCGTCTGGTCGTCGTAGTAGACGAGCTCGATCGGCCGGCCGAGGATCCCGCCGGCCTTGTTGACGTCGTCCCGCCAGATCTGCATCGCGAGCAACGCGCCCTGCCCGTTGCCGGCCAGGCCGCCGGTGAGCGCCATGCCGAAGCCGATCTTGATCGGCTTGGCGCCCTGGGCGCCGGCGTCCCCGAAGCCCCAGAGCATCACCGCAGCCAGGAGAAGTATCGCGAGAACTCCGCGTCGAGTCATCCGGCGCCTCCTCTGTGAGCGACCGTTCCTTCTTGAGTGGCGCGATGATAGGGGCGGCGGGCGGTCGTGTCAATCGTGCTAGACTCCCGCGCGTGCCGCACGTGGGCGCGCCGATCCGGCGAGCGGACGATCCCCGCCTCCTGACCGGCCGCGGGCGCTACGTCGACGATCTCACGCCGGCGCGCCTGGTCCACGTCGCCTTCGTCCGCAGCGCCCACGCCCACGCCCGCCTCGCCGCCGTGCGCGTGGAGGCCGCGCGCCGCGCCCCCGGAGTCGTCGCCGTCCTCATCGGCGAGGACGCGCGCCGCCTCTGCAAGCCGTGTCGCGGGATCCTCCACCACTATCAGGGGATGAAGGCCGGCGCGATGCTGCCGTTGGCGGTCGAGCGCGTGCGCTACGTCGGCGAGCCGATCGTCGCGCTCGCGGCGGAGACGGCCGCCGCCGCCGCCGACGCGGCCGCCCGCGTGACCGTCCGCTACGAGCCGCTGCCGCCGGTGCTGTCGCCGGAGGCGGCGCGGTCGCCGGGGGCGCCGCTCGTCCATCCCGAGCTGGGCGACAACGTGATCTACGAGGCGCGCCTGGCCGGCGGCGCCGCCGACGGCGCGCTGCGCGCCTCCGCGCGCGTCTGGCGCCGCCGCTTCACGACCGGCCGCCACACCGGCGTGCCGCTGGAGCCGCGCGGCCTCGTCGCCGACTTCGAGCCCGCCACGCGCGCCCTCACCGTGTGGATGTCCACCCAGGTGCCGCACATGATGCAGGCGGTGCTCGCCGATCTCTTCGACCTGCCCGAGCACCGCCTGCGGGTGATCGCCCCCGACGTCGGCGGCTCGTTCGGGATCAAGATCCACGTCTACCAGGACGATCTTGCCGCCGTCGCGCTCGCGCTCACGCTCGGACGCCCGGTGAAGTGGGTCGCCGGCCGCTGCGAGTCGTTCTGCTCCGACATCCACGCCCGCGAGCAGGCGATCGAGGTCGAGGTCGGGACCGACGCCGACGGCCGGCTCACCGGCATGCGGGCGCGGATCGTCGCTCCCGTCGGGCCGTACTCGGCGTTCCCCCGCTCGAGCGTCGTCGAGGGCGGCCAGGTGCTGCGGCTGCTGCCCGGTCCCTACCGGCTCCGCCACTACGACGGGACGCTCGCCGTCGTCGCGCAGCACAAGGGCGTGACCTCCCAGTACCGCGCGGTCGGCCATCCGATCGCCGCCGCCGTCACCGAGAGCCTGCTCGACCAGATTGCGCGCGACCTGGCCCTCGACCCCGCCGAGGTGCGCCGTCGCAACCTCATCGGCGCCGACGAGCTGCCGTGGACGTCGCCGACCGGGACCGTCTACGACAGCGGCTCCTACCAGCGCGCCCTCGCCCGGCTGCTGGAGGTCGCGCGCTACGATGAGCTGCGCCGCGAGCAGGCCGCGGGACGCGCCCGGGGTCGTCATCTCGGAATCGGGCTGGCGTGTTTTCTCGAATTGACCGGACCGGGGGCGCAGTTCTACGGCGTCGGCGGCGCGCCGATCTCCGGCCAGGACGGCGCCACGCTGCGCCTGGAGCCGTCGGGGACGGTGACCGCGCTCGTCGGCGTGACCAACCAGGGGCAGGGGACGCCGACCGCGCTCGCCCAGATCGTCGCCGACGAGCTGGCGCTGCCGGTCGAGGCGGTGAGCGTGCTGTCGGGCGACACCGCGGTGACGCCGTACGGCGGCGGCACCTGGGCGAGCCGGGGGATGCCGATCGGCGGTAGCGCGACGCTGCTGGCGGCGCGCGCGCTGGCCGTCAAGATCCGCGCGGTCGCCGGCGTCCTGCTCGAAGCCGCGCCCGACGACATCGAGCTCGGCGGGGCGCGCGCCGCCGTGCGCGGCGCGCCCGACCGCAGCCTCGGGTACGCGGAGCTCGCCCGCACCGTGCACTTCCGCTCGAACGCGCTCAAGGGGCTCGAGCCGAGCCTCGAGGCGACCGTGCACTACACCAATCCGCAGGCGGGGACGTTCACCAACGGCGCCCACCTCGCGGTGGTCGAGGTGGACGTCGAGACGGGACGCGTGCGGCTCGTGCGCTATGTCGCGGTGGACGACTGCGGGCGCATCGTCAATCCGGCCCTCGTCGAGGGGCAGATCGCCGGCGGGATCGCCCAGGGGGCGGGCGGCGCGCTGTGGGAGCACTGCGTGTACGACGACGCTGGTCAGCTCCTCACCGGCAGCCTCATGGACTACGCGGTGCCCACCGCCGCCGACCTGCCGTCGTTCGACCTGCACCACCTGGAGACCCCGGCGCCCTCGGTGGCCGGCGGCTTCAAGGGCGCCGGCGAGGCCGGCACCACGGGGGCGCCGGCGGCGATCCTCAACGCCGTGAACGACGCGCTCGCGCCGTTCGGCGCGCTGATCTCCGACCAGCCGATCACGCCCGAGCGCGTCCTGCGCGCGCTCGGGATTGTTTGAACTCCCCCGTTCGCGTCTCGAGCCGGCTGGCGCCGGCTCGGTCCTGCGACACCGCGTACACCGCCCACACGGCGTACACCGCGTACAACACGCCGGTGTAAACTCCTTCCACCGGGAGGTCACGACATGGCCGTGCGCGCGCTCCTGCACTACGCGCTCGAGGTTCCCGACCAGACGGTTGGCGCGAAGTTTTACACGAGCTTCGGCCTCATCGACGAGGCACGGCGCGACGGCGCCGTGGCCCTGCGCCCGGCGCCGCTCAAGCGCGAGACCGTCCTGCTCTACGGCGGGCCCAGGAAGCGGTTGCACCACCTGGCCTTCGGCGCCCACGACGACGACTACGCGGCGACGCGCGAGTCGATCCGCCGCGCCGGCGTGAAGGAGGTGGATCCGCCGCGCGGCGCGCCCGAGGGCGGCGTCTGGATCCGCGATCCCGACGGCAACCTGATCAACGTCCGCGACGAGGCTCCGGCGTCGCCCCCCGCCGATCCGCCGCTGCGGCTGAACAGCCCCGGCCACATCGGCCGCCGGGTGGATCGCGGCGCGCCGGAGGCCACCGCCACCGCGACGCCGCGCCGGCTCGGCCACGTGCTGCTGTTCACGCCCGACGTCGAGCGCCAGCTCGACTTCTACACCCGCGTGCTCGGCCTGAAGCTGTCCGATCGCTCCAAGTCCATCATCGCGTTCCTGCGCTGCACCACCGACCACCACAACGTGGCGTTCCTCTCCTCCAAGGGACCGGGGTTCCACCACGGCTCGTTCGAGGTGGGCAGCGTGGACGAGATCGCCATGGGCGCCGTGCGGATGCAGGAGCGCGGCTGGCAGCCGGGCTGGGGGCTGGGGCGCCACGTGATCGGCTCGAACTTCTTCTATTACATGCGCGATCCGTGGGGCTCCTTCGCCGAGTACTTCCACGACCTCGACTACATCCCCGAGTCGTGCGCCTGGGAGGCGCGGGACTGGCCCGAGGCCGACGCGCTCTACCGCTGGGGGCCGCCGGTGCCCGACGACTTCGGGCTCAACCGCGAGGTGGAGGGCTAGCGTCCGCGTGGCCGCCCGCCGCCTGCTCGTCACCGGTCTCAGCGGCCTCATCGGCGGCGCGCTCCACGCGCACCTCGGCACGCAATACCCGCTCCGCGCGCTGAACCGCCGGCCGGTGGCGGGCGTGGAGTGCCACCTCGCCGACCTCGGCGACCTCGACGCGATCCAGCCCGCGTTCGAGGGGGTGGACACCGTCGTGCACCTCGCCGCCGCGGCGGGCGATCACCAGGCGCCGGCCGACCTCCTGCGCTCCAACGTGATCGGCACCTACAACGTCTTCGAGGCGTCCCGGCGTGCGGGCGTCGCGCGCGTGATCTTTGCCAGCAGCGGGGCGACGATCAGCGGCTGGGAGCGCGAGCCGCCGCTGAGCCACATCGTCGCGGGCCGCTACGACGAGGTCGGCTCGTGGTCGCCGCTGACCCACGAGGCGCCGCTCCGACCGGGCGGCCTCTACGGCGCCAGCAAGGTGTGGGGCGAGGCGCTCGCGCGCGCCTTCGCCGACGCGCACGGGATGTCCATGATCTGCATCCGGATCGGCCGGGTGCGGGCGGAGGATCGGCCCATGTCCACGCGCGAGGTCGCGGTCTGGTGCAGCCAGCGCGACGTGGTCCGCATGATCGCCGCGTGCATCGAGGCGCCGGCCCGCGTGCGCTTCGACGTCTTCTACGCGGTGTCCGACAACCGCTGGAACTATCGCGATCTCGGCCACGCCCGCGCCGTCCTCGGCTGGGCGCCGGTGGACCGCGCCGAGGACCACCGCGAGACGCAGGGTCCCTAGGGCCGGCGCGCCGCGAGCAGCTCGTCGAGCTCCAGGCGGCACTGGATCTTCAGCCGCAGCTGCCCGGCCATCTCGGGCGTCATCTCCTGGCCGTGGGTGGCCGGATCGTCGAGCACGACACCGGTCGGTGTGGCGACGCTCTCGAGCCCCACTCGCTTCTTGCAGGCCTCCATGGCGGCCTCCGCCTTGGCCAGCCGCGCGGCGGCCGGCGAGGTCTTCGGCGCCTCGGGCGAGCCGCAGGCGGCGGCAGCGACCACCAGGGCGAGAATAAGAAGGACGCGCATGGTCGTTACCCTAGCACGTGCTCATGCTGTCAGGTCGAGATGGCGCCCCCGGTCATTTTCTAGCCGACCCCATTGGGCAAGGCAGGCGAGGAATCGACCGTCACCGCGGGCCGACACGCGGCGGGGTGTCGCGTAAGTCAGTGCCCGATTGACGGTTATCACTCGGCCCCGGCTTTGGTTCCGAGCTTGCACCGTGTTGGGCGGCCGATATGAAGCCGACGATCAAGCAGGCTGTCGACCGCGAGTGGAGCCGGCGAACGGGGCCATCCTCTGAGGACGGGGATCGCCGGGCCGGACTCGCCGCCGCGGTGGCCTCGGCCGCGCCCCCCGCCAACGGCGTGACCACGCTGAGCGTGGTCGAGGCCCAGACGCAGCGCCGCCGTCTCTCCGACTTCCTGCTCGCCGAGGGGATGATCACCCCCGACCAGTTCGCGCAGGTCCTGACCGAGCAGAAGCGCACGGGCGACAAGCTCCAGACCGTGGTCGTGCGCCTCGGGCTCATGACCGAGGACCAGATGGTGGACGCGCAGTCGCGCCACTACCGGATCCCGTTCGTCGTCTTCCCCGAGGGCGGCATCCCGCCCGAGATCCTGCGTCTGGTCCCCTCGGCCATCGCGCTCAAGCACGAGGTCGTGCCGATCGGCCGCACCGCCGGCGCGCTCACGCTGGCGATGATGGACCCGACCAACCTGTCGGCGGTGGACGACGTCGCCTTCCGCACCGGCATGCGGGTGTTCCCGGTGATCGCGCGCCCCACCGTGATCCGCCAGGCGCTGGACCAGTTCTACGAGGCGCAGAAGGCCACGCTGGCGAGCGCGCTCAGCGAGGCGGAGGCGGAGGCCGGCGCCGGGAGCGAGGAGCCCGAGGAGGCGTCGAGCCCGCTCGAGCTGCGCGCCTCGGCCGACCACGCGCCGGTCGTGCGGCTGGTGCACATGCTCCTGGCGGAGGCGATCACCCGCGGCGCCTCCGACATCCACCTGGAGCCGGCCGAGCGCTTCTTGCAGGTGCGCTTCCGCGTGGACGGCCTGCTGCACGACGTGACGACGGCGGCCAAGCGGCTGGAGCCGGCGATCGTGTCGCGCATCAAGATCATGGCGAGCATGGACATCGCCGAGCGCCGGCTGCCGCAGGACGGGCGGATCCGGTTCCGCGAGGGCGGGCGCGAGGTCGACTTCCGCGTGTCGGTGATCCCGGCGCTCTACGGGGAGAGCGTGGTGCTGCGCCTCCTCGACAAGGGCGCGCTCAAGCTGGACCTGAACCTGCTCGGCTTCGACGCGTGGAGCCTGGAGGAGTTCCAGAAGGCCTTCCGCAACTCGCACGGGATGATCCTGGTCACCGGGCCCACCGGCTCCGGCAAGACGACCACGCTGTACTCGGCGCTGCAGACGGTGAACTCGCCCGAGCGCCACGTCCTCACCCTCGAGGATCCCGTCGAGTACAACATCCCGCGGGTCAACCAGGTCCAGGTCAACGAGGAGATCGGCTTCGGCTTCGCCACCGCGCTGCGCTCGTTCCTGCGCCACGACCCGGACGTGATCCTGGTCGGCGAGATGCGCGACCTCGACACCGCCCAGGTCGCCAACCGGGCCGCCCTCACCGGCCACCTCGTGCTCAGCACGCTGCACACCAACGACGCGCCCTCCACCGTGAGCCGGCTGGTCGACATGGGCCTGCCGGCCTTCCTGCTCGCCTCGTCGCTCCGTCTCATCGTCGCCCAGCGGCTGGCGCGGCGGATCTGCGAGGAGTGCCGGGAGAGCCACGAGGTGGACGAGTCCGAGCTCGTGACCCACGGCCTGGCGCCCCAGGGGCGCGGCACGCTGACGCTGGCGCGCGGGCGGGGCTGCCAGACGTGCAACTTCACGGGCTTCAAGGGGCGGATCGCGCTCTACGAGGTGCTGCCCGTCTCCCGCGAGATCCGCGAGCTGATCGTCGCCGGCGCCAGCGCCGCCGAGATCAAGAAGGTCGCCACCGACCTCGGCATGCTCACGCTGCGCTCGGCCGGTCTCGTCAAGGTCCTGGAGGGCGTGACGACGCTCGAGGAAGTCCTGAGAGTCACCTCCGAGTAGTCTCGGGGCGTGGTCGAGATCAGCCTGACCCCCACGCCGCCGCCGGCGCCGCTGCCGCCGTGCCGGTTCCGCTTTCCCGATCCCGCGGGCGCCGACCCCGAGGGGCTTCTCGCCGAGGGCGGCGACCTCGAGCCGGCCACGCTGATCGCCGCCTATCGCCGGGGCGTCTTTCCGTGGCCCTGGGACGAGCACGCCCTGCTCTGGTGGTCGCCCGACCCGCGGGCGATCCTGCCGCTCGACGGCTTCCACGTCTCGCGCAGCCTCGCCCGGCGGCTGCGGCAGGGAGGTTTCCGCGTGACGCTCAACGCGGCCTTCGCCGAGGTCGTCGCCGGCTGCGCCGACCGCGCGGAGACGTGGATCACGCCGGCGCTGTCGGCGGCCTACGTGCGCCTGCACGGCCTCGGCTGGGCGCACAGCGTGGAGGTGTGGGAGGCGGGCGGCGCGCTGGCCGGCGGCCTGTACGGGGTGGCGATCGGCGCGCTCTTCTCGGCCGAGTCCATGTTTCATCGCACCCGGGACGCCTCGAAGATCGCGCTGGCCGCGCTCGTCGAGCACGCGCGTCGCGTCGGCGTGACCGTGCTCGACGTGCAGGTGCCCTCGCCGCACCTCGCCTCGCTGGGCGCCCGCACGATCCCGCGCGTCCAGTACCTGGCGCGGCTGGCCGAGGCGGTGGCGCGGCCGGTTCGCTTCGTCGGCTGACGGCGGGGCCGGTGTACAGTGGAGCCATGCTCCGCTGGCCCGCGCGCCTCGCCGTCCTCGTGCTCCTCGCCGGGGCCGCCGGCGCCTCCGCACAGACGCCCGCCCCCGGCCCGTCGCTCGACGACGCCGTGCGCGGCCTGGAGGGCGCCTACACGCGGATCAACGACCTCAAGGCCGAGTTCGACCAGACGGCGTTCAACCGGAGCCTCAACCAGAGCATTCCCGCCAAGGGCGTCGTCTATCTCAAGAAGGGCGGCAAGCTGCGCTGGGAGTACGCCGATCCCACGCCCCAGCAGATCGTCTCCGACGGCAAGACGCTCTGGATCTACACGCCGGCGCTCGGCCAGGTCAACGTCGCCGCGGCCCCCGAGGCTCTGTCCGGGCCGGCCGGGTCGTTTCTCGCCGGGCTCGGCAAGCTCCGCGAGCACTTCGGCGTGCGCTTCCTCAACCCGGCCGACCCGCGGGACCGCGACGGCAACGTCGTGCTCGATCTCGCCCCCCGGCAGCCGCTGCCCACCATGGCGCGGCTGATCCTCTCGCTGGACCCACGCTCGTGGGAGACGCGCAAGGCGGTCGTCTACGACCAGTTCGAGAACACCGTCACGATGCAGTTCCGCAAGACCACGATCAACTCCGGCCTCGCCGACTCGCTGTTCACGTTCGTGGCGCCCAAGGGTGTCGCGACCGTCCCGCTGCGGTAGACTCTCTGCGCCATGGCCGCCGACAACTCCTTCGACGTCGTCTGCAAGATCGACATGCAGGAGGTGACCAACGCGGTGGACCAGGCGCGCCGCGAGGTGGAGACCCGCTACGACCTCAAGGGCACCCGCAACGAGATCGTGCTCGACAAGACCGATCTCGTCCTCACCTCCGCCGACGAGATGAAGCTCAAGGCGGTGGTGGACATCCTCCAGTCGAAGCTCCACAAGCGCGGCGTGCCGCTCAAGGCGCTGACCTACGGCGTGGTGGAGCCGGCCGCCGGCAGCACCCTTCGCCAGCGCATCGGGCTGCAGCAGGGCATCCCGATGGACAAGGCCAAGGAGATGGTGCGGCTCATCAAAGACACCAAGATCCGGGTCCAGGCCTCCATCCAGGACGACCAGGTCCGCGTGTCGGGCAAGAGCAAAGACGATCTCCAGCGGGTCATGGCGCTGCTGCGGGAGAAGGAGCTCGGCATCGCGCTCCAGTTCACGAACTACCGGGGCTAGCGCCGCCTCCATGAACATCCATCTCACGACCCTGGGCTGCCCGAAGAACCAGGTGGACTCCGAGCTGATGCTCGGGTTGCTCACCGAGGCGGGGTTTCCGATCGTCGAGCGCGCCGAGGACGCGGAGTGCGTCATCGTCAACACGTGCGCGTTCATCGACCGCGCGCGCGAGGAGTCCGTCAACACGATTCTGGAAGCGGCCCGGCTCAAGGAGCGCGGCCGCTGCCGGGCGCTGATCGTCACCGGCTGCCTCACCCAGCGCTACGGCGCCGAGGTGATGCGTGAGATGCCGGAGATCGACGGCATCCTCGGCACCTCCAACCTGCCCGCCATCGTGGACCTCGTGCGCCAGGCCGCCAACCGCCACGACTGGGCCACCGCGGCGCCCCCCGGCTATCTCTACGACGCGAGCACGCCGCGCCTGCTCACGACGAAGGTGCCGTACGCGTACGTGAAGATCGCCGAGGGGTGTGACATGGGCTGCACCTTCTGCGCGATCCCCCAGTTCAGGGGACGCCATCGCAGCCGGCCGCTGCCCGACGTCGTGCGCGAGGTGGAGGCGCTGGCCGCGCGGGGCATCCAGGAGGCGATCCTCGTCTCGCAGGACACGCTGGCCTACGGGCGCGACCTCCCCGGCAACGGCGACATCGCCGACCTGCTGCAGGCGCTCGGCGACGACACGCGGATGCCGTGGATCCGGCCGATGTACCTGCATCCCGCCCACGTCAACGACCGCCTGGTCGAACGCTGGGCGCGCGCCCGCGTGGTGCCCTACCTCGACCTGCCGGTCCAGCACGGCGACGACGCGATCCTCCGATCCATGCGCCGGGCGGTGACGGCACGGCGGATGGAGGAGATCGTCGCCCAGTTCCGCGCGGCGATCCCGGGGGTGACGGTGCGCACCACCGTCCTCGTCGGCTTCCCCGGCGAGACCGACGCCGCGTTCGCGCGGCTGCTCGAGTTCGTGGACGCGGTGCGCTTCGACCGGCTCGGCGTCTTCACCTATTCGCCGGAGGAGGGGACACCGTCGCCGGCCTTCGCGGGGCCGGTGGCGTCCGAGGTCGCCGCCGAGCGCGCGGCGCGCGTGCAGGCGGCGCAGGACACGATCGCGTGGGATCGCGCGACCAAGCTCGTCGGGACCGTCACCGACGTGCTGGTGGACGGGCCCAGCGAGGACGGCGCCTTCGACTGGGAAGGGCGCACGGCCGGCCAGGCGCCCGAGATCGACGGGGTGGTCTACCTGCGCGGCCGCGCGGACTTCGCCCCGGGGCGCTTCGCCCGCGTGCGTGTCGCCGAGGTCGAAGGGTACGAGCTCGTCGGCGAGCGCGCCTGACCGCGTCGCCGCCCGCACCCGCCTGGCGCTCTTCATCGCGACGGCGGGCGGGCTCGGCCGGTCCCCGGTGGCGCCCGGCACCGTGGCCAGCGCCGCCACCGCGCTCGTCCTGTGGCTGCTCGCCCTCTCGACGCCGGCGCTGGTCGCGCTGCTGATCGTCGTCTCGATCGCCGGCACCTGGGCCGCCGACGACGCCGAGCGCGCGCTCGGCGTCAAGGATCCCGGCGTGATCGTGGTGGACGAGGTGGCCGGCATGACGCTCGCGGTCCTGACCCTGCCGCTCACCGCCGTCGCGCTCGCCGTCGCGTTCGTCCTCTTACGGATTTTCGACATCCTCAAGCCGTTCCCGGCCAACGCTGCCCAGCGGCTGCCCGGCGGCTTCGGCGTCATGGTCGACGACCTGGTGGCCGGCGCCTACGCCCTCGCGCTCACCTCACTCGCCCGCCGGATGGGCTGGCTGTGACCTCGGGCGTGCGGCTGATCGCGATCGGCCCGCCGCTGGCGCCGGTGGACGACGACTCGGCGGCGGTGGCGGCGGCGCTGGCCGCCGGTGGTGTCGGCGTGGAGAGCCGCACGCTGGTCGAGGAGGACGAGGGGGCGCTCGAGCGCGCGCTGACGCCGCCCGCCGCGCTGACGCTGCTGCTGGCCGGCCCGGGCGGCTCCACCGGTGACGTGGTGCGCCGCGTGCTCGCCCGCGCCACCGGCACGCGCCTGGCCCTCAACGACCGGATGCTGGCGGCGCTGCAGGCGCAGCACCGGCGGCGCGACCGCCCGCTGCCCCGGCGTGACGAGCGGCTGGCGCTGCTGCCGCAGGGGGCCCAGGTGTGGGCCCCCGCCGACGCCGAGCCGGCGTGGGCGCTCGAGAGCGGCGCGGCGGCCTGGGTCGTGCTGCCGCGAGGCGGCCTCGCCGCCGACACGACCGCCCTTCTGCTAGACTTCGCGCGCGCCCATTCCGGCGGCAGCCACGCCGTGGCGGTGCGTACGCTGCGCACGGCGGGCGCGGCGCCGGCCGACGTGGAGGCGCGCCTGGCGCCGTGGCTCGGCCCCGGCGAGGCGGGGAGCGATGTCGCGGTGGCCACGGTGCCGACCGACGGCGAGGTGTGGGTGCGGCTGCGCGCGCGCGGCGCCACCCCGGAGGCCGCTGCCCAGGCGCTGGCCGCCGCCGAGCGGCGCATCGCGGAGGCGCTCGGCGCCGACTGCTACGGGCGCGACGGCGACACGCTGGAGCAGGTGGTCGGGCGGCGGCTCGTGGCCCGGGGGCTGATGCTCGCCGTGGCGGAGTCCTGCACCGGGGGGCTGGTCGGCCACCGGCTGACCACCGTGGCCGGCGCCTCGAGGTTCTTCGAGCGCGGCGTCATCGTGTACTCCAACCGCGCCAAGCAGGAGCTGCTGGGCGTGAGCGACGAGATCCTGCGCGTGCACGGCGCGGTGAGCCGGCCGTGCGCGGAGGCGATGGTGCGGGGCATCTGCGAGCGCGCGGGCGCCGCCTGCGGGCTGTCGATCACCGGCATCGCCGGGCCCGACGGCGGCACGCCGACCAAGCCGGTCGGCACCGTCTTCGTCGGCGTGGCGGTGCCCGGCGTGGTGGAGGCGCATCACTTCCGCTTCGCCGGCGGGCGCGCCTCGGTGAAGTGGCAGTCGTCGCAGGTGGCCCTCGATCTGCTGCGCAGGCGCCTGGGAGGCGGGTGAGGATGACGAGCCGGACGTGCAGGGGGCTGATCGTCGGGTGCGCCGTCGCGGCCGTCGCCGGGTGCGCGACCGCGCCGACGAATTTCGACCGCGGCATCGCCAATTATCGCGCCGGGCAGTTCGCCGCCGCCGCCGCCGACTTCGACGAGGCGATCCGCCGGAATCCGGCCTCGGTGGCCGCCTACGTCAATCGCGGCATCACGCGCGTGCGGCTCGGCGACCCGGCGGGGGCGATCGAGGACTACAACCGCGCCGCCCAACTCGCGCCCGAGGACGCGGAGATCTACTTCGCGCGGGGCAACGCGCAGGTGGCGGCGAACCGGCTGGCCCCCGCGATCGAGGATTTCACCCGTGCGGTCGAGCTGTCCCCGGTGTTTTCCAAGGCGTGGTTCAACCGTGGCACCGCGCGCTCGCTGGCAGGCCAGACGGACGCCGCGCTGAAGGATTGGCAGCGCGCCGTCGAGGTCGAGCCGGACGAGACGGCGCGCCTGACCATGAGTCGCAGCGCCGGGCTCCAGTCGGCGCCCGCCGTCGTGTCGCCGCCGCCGGTCGCGTCGCCGCCGCCGCCCATCGCGTCGCCGCCGCCGGCCACCCGGGCGCCCGCCGCTGCCACGGTCGCGCCGGCGCCGCCCCCTGCGCCGGTGACCAGCCCGGTTCCGCCCCGGCCCGCCCCGGCCGCGACGCCACCGGCCGTCTCGCCGGCTCCCGCCGCGGCGCCACCGGTCGTCACGCCGCCGCCGGTCGCCGCGCCGGTGCCGCCCCCCGCGCCCGCGGTCGCCGCGACGCCGCCCCCCGCCTCGGCGGACCCGGCCCTCGACGCCCGCGCCCTCGCCACGCGCGCGATCTCGCGCGAGCTCGCCGGCGATCACGCCGGCGCCCTGGCCGACCTGCGCGCGGCGCTCACGCGGGAGTCGGACCCGGCGCGCCGCGAGCAGCTGCAGGGGCTGCTGCGGTTGCTGGATCCGTCGCGATAGCGACCGTCCGCACGTTCGTCGCCGTCCTGCTGGCGGACGACGTGCGCGCCCGCCTGGCGGCCGAGATCGAGCGCCTGCGCCCGCTGGCGCGCGACGTCGCCTGGGTGGCGCCCGACAACGTTCACCTCACGCTGAAGTTCCTGGGCGGCGTCGACGAGACGCGCCTGCCGGCCATCGTCGCCGGCCTCACCGCCGCCGCCTCCGGCCAGCGCACGTTCGACCTCGTCCTGCACGGCCTCGGCGCCTTTCCCACGCCCGCACGCGCGCGCGTGGTGTGGGCCGGCGTCGCGGCGGGCGCCCGGGCGCTGGAGGCGCTGGCCGCGCGCGTGGAGGAGGCGCTGGCCCCGCTGGGCGTCCCCCGCGAGACGCGTCCGTTTGCCGGCCACGTGACGCTGGGCCGCGCGCGCGCGCCGCGCCCGAACCCGCGGCTGGCCGCGGCGCTCGACGCCGCGCGCGCCCTCGGCGGCCAGGGCGTCGCCCGCGTCTCGCTGATGCGCAGCGACCTCTCGCCGCGCGGCGCGCGCTACCGTGAGCTGGCGGCCGCCGCGCTCGAGGTTGAGCCGTCTGGGTAGAATGGTCCGGTGACGCTCGGGGCCCGGCTCGTCACGGCGCTCGCGCTGGTCCTGCTGGCGGGCTGCGCGGCGGAGCAGTGGAGCTACACTAAGCCCGGCCTCACCCCGGGCCGGCTGGATCAGGATCTCGAATCGTGCCGGCGGCAGGCGCACCGCCCGTACTGGTTCGCGTTCACGCGGTCGGCGCGGGTGGACCAGGAGGCGCTCAACCAGTGCATGCAGCACCGGGGCTACACGGCCCGACGCGATGATTGACCCGAGGGAGGCCCTCATGACGCGCACGATCCTGGCTCTCGCGCTGCTCACCGGCCTCGTCGGCGGCTGCGCCACCCTGCCCGCCCCCGAGCGCGTCGCCGAGCTGCGCGCGATGGAAGCGGAGTCGGCCGCCCGGCTGGCCGGGGAGGGCGAGGTGCTCTTCGGCGCCGACAAGCTCAAGAGCGACGGCTACACCTACTGCTCGCGGGCGGTGAGCCTGCTCGAGCAGGGCGAGCTCCGACTGGGGATCCGGGAGGCAAGCAAGGCGCTCTACCTCGGCCAGCGCGGCAGCGACCTGTGGCTCATGGCCGCCGCCAAGCGCGACCTCGCCTACGCCTACGACCTGGCCGGCTACCTCGATCGGGCGGTGCAGTTCGCCGACGAGGCGCTCGACCACGTCGCCAAGGCGGGCGCGGTCCGCCAGGACGCCCGCACCATCGTGGGACCGGCGCTGAAGATCCGGGGCGACGCCGAGCTGCGGCAGGGCAAGGTGGCCGAGGCGATCGCCGATTACGAGCGCGCGCTCGATCAGAGCCAGGAGAGCTTCCAGCCGTTCGTGCGCGCCTCGCTGGCGAATGCCTACCTGGCGCGGCGCGACTTCGCGCGCGCGCGCGACCTCTTCCGCGCGGCCGAGCGGACCGGGCCGCCGGTGGTGCGCCTGCTGGTGCGCCGCGGCGAGGGCCAGCTCGCGCTGGCCGAGGGGCGCCACGCCGACGCGATCGCCGCGTTCACCGCCGCCGCGCAGGCCGGTGGCGCCGACGCCGACTATCACCGGGTGTGGGCGCTCGACGGCCTGGCGCGCGCCCGGCGCGCCGCGGGCGACCGCGAGGGCGCGCTGGCCGCCTACACCGACGCGCTGGCCGCCGCCGAGCGCGTGCGCGCGCGCTTCCGCAGCGAGGAGTTCAAGACCGGCTTCTTCGGCGACATGCAGCAGGTGTTCGACGGGGCGGTGACCCTCCTGATGGAGGCCGGCCGGGCCGAGGCCGCCCTGGACGTGAGCGAGCGCAGCCGGGCGCGGGCGCTGCTCGACCTCGTTCGCGGCCGGGTGAAGACGAGCGCGGGCGCGGAGGCGGTGGCCGATCCGCTCGCGCGCACGGTCACCGGGGCCGCGCTGCGGGCGGCGGCGCCCGAGGGCGGGGCGATCGTCGAGTATCACGTCACGCCGGCCCGGACCTTCGTCTGGGTCATCCGTCGGGGCGGCATCACCCCCGTCACGCTCGACGTGGAGCAGCGCGCGCTGGCGGCCGCCGTCGCCCCGCTCAACGCCGCGATCCGCGAGCGCACCGACGTCACCGCGCAGGCCACGGCCCTCTACGACCGGCTGATCCGGCCGCTGGGGCTGGCGCCGGGCGAGCCCGTCGTGATCGTCGCCCACGACGTGCTGCACCACGTGCCGTTCCACGCGCTGCGCGGCCCGTCGGGATGGGTGGTGGAGGAGCGCGCCGTGTCCTACGCCCCCTCGGCGAGCGTGCTCGCCTACCTGGAAGGGCGGCCGGTGCGCGCGCGCACGCACGTGCTGGCGCTCGGCAATCCCGACCTCGGGAGCGCCCGGCTGGCGCTGCCGGGCGCCCAGCGGGAGGCCGAGACCCTGCGCGCGCTCTACAGCGGCGCCGAGGTGTACCTCCGGAAGGAGGCGACCAAGGAGCGGCTCCTGGCCCGCGCCCCCGAAGGCCAGCTCGTGCACGTGGGGGCCCACGCCGAGGTGGACGAGATCGACCCGCTCTACTCGATCATCCGGCTGGCCCCGACGGAGAAGATGCCCGGCGAGCTCGAGGCCCACGAGATCTATCGGGTGAACCTCGGCCGCAGCGCCATCGTGGCGCTCAGCGCCTGCGAGACGGGGCTCGGGCGGGTGACCCGCGGCGACGAGCCGTGGGGCTTCACGCGGCCGATCCTCTCGGCCGGCGCGCCGGCGATGCTGGTCTCGCTGTGGGAGGTCGAGGACGCCGCGACGGCCCGGACGATGGCGCGTTTCTACCGCGACCTGCCCGCCGCCAGCGCGCGCGACGCGCTGCGGGCCGCCCAGCGCGAGGTGCTGGCCGACGCGCGCACCCGACACCCCTTTTTCTGGGCGCCGTTCGTCCTGGTAGGAGACTGGCGATGAGCCGTTGGCTGCTGCTGTCGCTGCTCGCGCTCGCGCTGGGCGGCTGCGCCACGCTGGCCCAGATGGCCGACCAGGCCTCACGGTTGCCCTGGGACTGCGGGGACAACCCGGCCAGCGCCAATGCTGTGCCCAGCGAGTCTGGAGGCTCGGACAACGGCACGTCGCCGTGAGGGTCGCGCCGACTGTCTGCGCTTTCGGACATTGACGGCTTCGTGCGCGCGCACCTAGAATGCTCGCGTGCATGGCGTCGTTTCTCGACGACGAGCGATCCCGGGCCCCTCGCCCTCACGACACAAGGAGCCCACGCATGGCTGAGAGCAAGAACGATCGGGGGCAGGCCCTCGAGCTGGCGATCTCGCAGATCGAGCGACAGTTCGGCAAGGGCTCCGTCATGCGCCTGGGGGCGCGCGGGCCGCTGGAGGAGATCGCGGTCATTCCCACCGGCGCGCTCACGCTCGATGCCGCGCTGGGGATCGGCGGCCTGCCCCGCGGGCGTGTCGTCGAGATCTACGGGCCGGAGTCCTCGGGCAAGACCACGCTCGCGCTTCACTCGGTCGCCGAGGCGCAGCGACTCGGAGGCATCGCGGCGTTCATCGACGCCGAGCACGCGCTCGACCCCATCTACGCCCGGAACCTCGGCGTCAACACCGACGAGCTGCTGATCTCGCAACCCGACACCGGCGAGCAGGCGTTGGAGATCGCCGAGGCGCTCGTGCGCTCCAACGCGGTGGACGTCATCGTGATCGACTCGGTGGCGGCGCTGGTGCCGCGGGCCGAGCTCGACGGCGACATGGGCGACTCGCTGCCCGGCTTGCAGGCGCGGCTCATGTCGCAGGCGCTGCGCAAGCTGACGGCCGCCATCGCGCGCTCGGGCGGCGTCGTCATCTTCATCAACCAGATCCGCGAGAAGATCGGCGTCATGTTCGGGTGTTTTTCGGGCGATACGCCGATCGTGCTGGCGGACGGTACGACGGAGCGCATCGGCGCGGTCGTCGAGCAGCGCCTCGCCGCGGACGTCCTGTCGTACGACCCTGAGACCGGCAACATCAAGCCCTGCCGAATCGTCGACTGGTTCGACAATGGCGTGGCTGAGGAATTCCTCCATATCGACGTGGTTCGACCGGGCGGACGACATCACCGCGTGGTCGTAACCGACAATCATCTAATCTTCACGCCGGGTGGTCCGGTGAAGGCGCTCGACCTGGCCGTCGGCGATACCGTCCTTGTCTATGACGACGCCACGAAATGTGCCGTGCCTGGCTCGATCGCGATGATCGATCTACGGCCGGCCGCGGATGGCGAGCATCGGTTCGACCTCGAGATCGAGGGCCATCACACGTATCTGGCCGACGGCGTTGTCGTCCACAACTCGCCGGAGACGACGACGGGCGGGCGCGCGCTGAAGTTCTACGCGTCGATCCGCCTCGACATCCGCCGGCAGGACGCGATCAAGGTCGGCACCGAGTCCATCGGCGTGCGCACCAAGGTCAAGGTCGTCAAGAACAAGCTGGCCCCACCGTTCCGGGAGGCGGAGTTCGACGTGCTCTACGGCGAGGGCATCTCCAAGTCCGGCACGGTGCTCGACGCCGCCGTCGAGCAGAGCCTGGTGGAGAAATCCGGCACCTGGTACACGTTCAAGAACGAGCGCATCGGGCAGGGGCGCGAGAACGCCAAGAAGTGGCTGCAGGAGAACCCGACCGCGCTGGCCGACCTCGAGGCCAAGGTGCGTGAGGCGCTCGGGCTGCGGCCGGTCGTCGCGCTGAAGTAGCCGCGCCATCCGAGCGTCGCGGCGGATCCTCGACGCCAAGGCCGCCCGCCTGGCGGCCGGCGACCTGCTCGCCCGCCACGCGTGGACCCAGGCCGATCTCACGGCCCGGCTCCGTCGCCGCGGCGCTCCCCCTGACGTCGCCGTCGGCGTCGTCGCCGATCTCGTCGCGCGCGGCCACCTCGACGACGCGGCCTTCGCCCGCCAGTGGGTTGTCACCCGCGCGCCCCGTGGCTACGGCGCCGCGCGCCTGCGCGCCGAGCTGCGCGCCCGCGGCGTCGCCGGCCCGCTCATCGAGACCGCGCTGACCGCGATCGAGGGCGGCGAGGATCAGCTGGAGGAGGCCCGCCGCCTGGCGCGGCGTCGGCTGCCGGCGCTGGCGCGCGCGGCGCCGGTCAAGGCGGCGGGGCGCCTGCGCGACCACCTGCTGCGCCGCGGGTTCGCGGTCGGCGTCGTCGCCCGCGTCGTGCGCGAGTCGGTGCGCGCGCTGGCCGACGGCGAGGAGGGCTGAGCCGCTCAGGCGCGCCCGGCCAGCGCGCGGCGGAGCTGGTCGAGATGGTTGTCGTCGTGGCCGGCCATGAGCGCGGGCCACTCGGCGAAGGTGACGCGGCCGCGGCTGGGATGGAGCGCGCCGCGCCGCCACTGCTCGGCGGTGAGCCGCCCGAGCAGCGCGAGCGTCTCCGCGCGCCGCCGGCGAAACGCCGCCAGCGCTCCGCGCGGCTCGTTGACGAGGTACTGGCGCTCCTCCGCCCACCGGACCGGATCCACCGGCGGCCCGTCGCCCGGCCCGAGCCCCCACGCCTGGGGCGGATGCGGCATGTCGCCGGCCACGATGAGCCGCGGCTCGTCCATCGCGAGCATCATGCGGAAGCGCAGCATGACCAGCTCCTCGATGTCCCGCAGGTGGCAGACGATCTCGACGGCCGCCCACGCCGCCGGCGCCGGCCGGCGGGCGAGCTCGGCGGCGCCGCGCCCCGCCGTCGCGGCGGCGAGGTCGTCGGCGGTGGCGGCGAGCCGCGCGAGCTGGGTCGAGAGCGGCTGCGTCGCGTACTCCCCGGCGGTCGGCATGGCCGAGCCCTCCGCGTCGGATGGTAGAATGACTCCCTCATGACGGGCGGCGAAATCCGCGAAGCCTTCCTCCGCTACTTTGAGCTCAACGGCCATACTCGCGTACGGTCGGCGCCGCTGGTCCCTGCCGACGACCCGACGCTGCTCTTCACCAACGCCGGGATGGTGCAGTTCAAGCGCGTCTTCCTCGGCGAGGAGCGGCGCGACTACGTGCGGGCCACGACCTGCCAGAAGTGCGTGCGGGCGGGCGGCAAGCACAACGATCTCGAAAATGTCGGGCACACCGCCCGCCACCACACGTTCTTCGAGATGCTCGGCAACTTCTCCTTCGGCGACTACTTCAAGGCCGAGGCGATCGCCTTCGCGTGGGAGTTCTTCACCCGGGACCTCGCCATCGATCGCCGCCGGCTGATGGCCACCGTCTTTACCGACGACAACGACGCGTTCGGGCTATGGAAGAAGGTCGCCGGGCTGAGCGACGACCGGATCCTGAGATTGGGCGAGAAGGACAACTTCTGGGCGATGGGCGACACCGGTCCCTGCGGCCCGTGCTCGGAGCTGCACGTCCACCAGGGCGATCACCTGCCGTGCGCCGAGGTGGCGGCGGGCCGGCCCTGCCAGGGGGTGGCCTGCGAGTGCGACCGCTGGCTCGAGGTGTGGAACCTCGTGTTCATGCAGTTCAACCGCGACGCCGGCGGGACGCTGACCCCGTTGCCGCGGCCCTCGATCGACACCGGCATGGGGCTGGAGCGGATCGCCGCCGTCATGCAGGGCAAGCTGTCGAGCTGGGACACCGACCTCTTCGCGCCGCTTATCGCCCGGGTGAGCGGGCTGGCCACCCGGCCCTACGGGGCGCGGGAAGACGATGACGTCTCGATGCGCGTCATCGCCGACCACGGCCGCACCGCCACGTTCCTGATCGCCGACGGTGTGACGCCGTCCAACGAGTGGCGGGGCTACGTGCTGCGGCGGATCATGCGGCGGGCGATGCGCCACGGCCGGTTGCTCGGCCTCACCGAGCCCTTCCTCTGGAAGACGGTGGGCTGGGTCGGCGACGTCATGGGCCGCGCCTATCCGGAGCTCGTCGCCGAGCGCGCGCGCATCGAGGAGAGCGTCCGCGCCGAGGAGGAGCGCTTCGCCGAGACGCTCGACAGCGGCATGCGGCGCATCGACGACTACCTGGCCGCCGAGGGGGAGGGGCGGGGCCGCGCCGTGGACGGGCGCTTCCTGTTCACCCTCTACGACACCTACGGCTTCCCGCGCGACCTCGCCGAGGACGTGCTGCGCGAGCGCGGCTGGGCGGTCGGCGAGGCCACCGAGCGGGCGTGGACCGAGGAGATGGAGGCGCAGCGCGACCGGGCGCGGGCGGGGGCGGCGTTCGCCGCGGGCGAGGAGGGCGAGAGCGCCGCCGTCTACCAGCGGCTCGGTGCCGAGATCCCGCCGGTCGAGTTCGTCGGCTACCAGTCGCTCACGACGCCGGCCCGCGTGCTGGCGCTGGTGCGCGGCGCCGAGCGCGTGCGCGAGGCGGGTGAGGGCGACGAGGTCGAGGTGATCCTCGATCGCACCCCCGCCTACGCCGAATCGGGCGGGCAGGTGGGCGACACCGGCACGCTCGTCGGCCGGCAGGGGCGCGGCGACATCGTGGACACCTACTACCGCGGCAACAAGCTCATCGTCCACCGCGTGCAGGTGCGGGCGGGCGGCTTCCACGAGAACGAGGACGTGGCGGTGGCGGTGGAGTCGCCGCGCCGGATGGGGCTGCGCCAGCACCACACCGGCACCCATCTGCTGCACGCCGCGCTGCGCCGGGTGCTCGGCACGCACGTCGCCCAGGCCGGCTCGCTGGTGGCGCCCGACCACCTGCGCTTCGACTTCTCCCACGGAAGCGGCGTGAAGGACCGCGAGGTCGAGCAGATCGAGGAGCTGGTCAACGAGCAGGTCCAGGCCAACACCCCGGTCACCCACCAGGTGATGGATCTCAAGGAGGCGCTCGCCGCCGGCGCCATGGCGCTGTTCGGCGAGAAGTACGGCGACCGCGTGCGCGTCGTGAAGATCGGCGACTTCTCGACCGAGCTGTGCGGCGGCACCCACCTCGACGCCACCGGGCAGATCGGCTTCTTCAAGGTGGGCACCGAGGGCGCGGTGGCCGCGGGCGTGCGTCGCATCGAGGCGGTGGCGGGCACGGCGGCGGTGGAGGCGGTGGCCCGCCAGGAGCGCGTGCTGCGCGAGATCGGCGACATCCTCAAGATCGCGCCGCCGGAGGCGCCGGCCCGGCTGCGCAAGCTGCTCGAGGAGCAGCGGGCGCTCGCCAAGCAGCTGGCGGAGCTGGAGGGCCGGGTCGCGCGCTCCCGGGCCGACGAGCTGGTCGCCGGCGCCCGGCAGGTCAACGGGGTCGCGGTTGTGACGGGACGCATCGACGGCCTCGATGCCGACGGCCTGCGCGCGGTCGCCGACCGCCTGCGCGACCGTCTCGGCTCCGGCATCGTGCTGGTCGGCAGCGTCGCGGACGGCAAGGTGAATCTCGTCGCCGCGGTGACGAAGGACCTGACCCGGCGCTTCCACGCCGGCAAGCTCGTACAGGAGGCGGCCCGCGCCGTCGGCGGCGGCGGCGGCGGCCGTCCCGATCTCGCCCAGGCCGGCGGCAAGGAACCCGCCAAGCTCGACGCCGCGCTCGACGGTGTCTATGACGCCGTCGCCCGCACCGGCGCGTAAGCCGGACGACCGCCGGCCCGGGCGCCCGGGCCGAGGACGCCCATGGCCGTGAGCGGCGCCAGGATCCTGGTGGTGGAGGACGAGCCGGAGGTCCGCGAACTGCTCGTGGACCAGCTCGTCAGCCTCGGCTACGCCGTGCGGGCCGCCGCGTCCGCCGAGCAGGCGCTGGCGCTGGCCGAGGCCGCGGCGCCCGATCTCATCCTCACCGACGTGCACATGGATGGGATGAGCGGTGTCGAGCTCACCGCCCGCCTCAAGGCCGACCCGCGCTTCGCGCTGACCCCGATCGTCATCGTCACCGCAGTGACCGACCTCGACGCCCGCGTGGCCGGGCTGGCCGCCGGCGCCGACGACTTTTTCGGCAAGCCCTTCGAGCTCGTCGAGCTCAGCACGCGCCTCTCCGCCCTGCTGCGCGTCAAGGCGCTGCTGGACCAGCTCGAGCGGGCGGAGGGCGTCATCGTCACGCTCGGGGCCACCATCGAGGCGCGCGACGTCTACACCGGCGGCCACTGCGAGCGGCTGGCCGCCTACGGCGTGGCGCTCGGCCGGGCGCTCGGCGCCGACGAGCCGCTGCTGCGCGCGCTCCGCCTCGGCGGCTACCTGCACGATCTCGGCAAGATCACCGTTCCCGACGCCGTGCTGCTCAAGCCCGGCCCGCTGACGCCCGACGAGCGCGCCAGGGTCCGCCTGCACCCGGGGGCGGGCGCCGATCTCGTGCGGGGGCTGCACACCCTCGACGCCGTGCGGCCGATCGTGCGCCATCACCACGAGCGCTGGGACGGCTCGGGCTATCCCGATCGTCTCGCCGGTGAGGCGATCCCGTTCGGCGCCCGGATCATGGCGGTGGTGGACGTCTTCGACGCGCTGCACACGGCGCGCCCCTACAAGCCGGCGCTGCCGGTCACCGAGGCACTGACCATCCTGCGGGCCGAGGCCGACGCGGGCGCCTGGGAGCCGCGCATCGTGACGCGGTTCGCCGAGATCGTCGGCGACCTCGTCGGCCGCGACGGCGATGCTAGAATACCGGGCGGGATGGGGTTGGGGGGATGAGCGAGCGGGCGGACTCCGAACGCCACCTCGAGATCCTCCACGCCGTCGCCGAGACGGTCAGCCGCTCGCTCGACGTCGAGGAAGTCATCCGCACCGCGCTCGACGCGCTCACCCACGTCACCGGCCACGAGATCGCCAGCCTGCACCTGCTCTCCGAGGATGGTCAGTCGCTGCACCTGCGCGGCGACCGCGGCCTGTCGGAGGAGCTGCGCGAGGTGAACCGGGTCCTGACGATCGGCCGCGGCCTCATCGGCCAGGTGGCGGCGACCGGCCGGACCGCCACCTTCCGCAACGTCACCGAGTCGCCCGACCTGCTGCCGACGGCCAAGCAGGCGGTCCGCCGGGACGCCATCAAGGGGTTCGTGTGCGTGCCGATCCACAGCCGCGGCCGCATCCTGGGCACGCTGTCGCTGGGCCGGCAGACGCGCGCCACCTTCGCCGACCGCGAGGTGGCGCTGGTGGAGGCCACCGCCGACCAGATCGGCATCGCGCTCGACAACGCCCGGCTGTACTCGGAGACGGCCCGGCAGCTCGAGGAGCTGCGCCGCACGCAGGCCCAGCTCGTCCACGCCGAGAAGCTCTCGGCCGTCGGCGAGCTCGCCTCCGGCGTCGCCCACGAGATCAACAACCCCTTGACCACGATCCTCGGCCAGGCCCAGCTGCTGCTCGACCGCTCGGACGCCTCGCCGTACGTGCGCGAGCGCCTGGCGATCATCGGCGACGAGGCCTCGCGGGCCGCCCGCATCGTGCAGAACCTCCTGTTGTTCTCGCGCCACTATCCGCCCGAGCGGCGGCCGTGCTCGCTGGCCGAGCAGGCCCGGCGTGTGCTGGAGCTCAAGGCCTACCAGCTCGAACGCGACAAGGTCGCGGTCACGACCGAGTTCGAGCCGTGCCCGCCGGTGTGGGCCGACGAGAACCAGATCCAGCAGGTCATCCTCAACCTCGTGCAGAACGCGCACCAGGCGATGGCCCGCCAGGAGGACGAGCGGCTGGTGATCGTCCGCGTGCGCCAGGTGGGCGCGGTCGTCGCGCTCGAGGTGGTCGACACCGGGCCCGGCATCGCGCCCGACGCCCTGCCGCGGTTGTTCGACCCGTTCTTCACGACCAAGCCTCCCGGCGAGGGCAGCGGCCTCGGCCTCTCGGTCTCCTACGGCATCGTGGCCGAGCACAAGGGCACGCTGCGGGCCGAGAACCGGACCGATCGGCGCGGCGCGGTCTTCACGGTCGAGCTGCCGGTCGGAGAGGGTTCCTGACCGTTCCGTCGCTCGTCGGCGCGCTCGGCGCGCTGCTCGTCCTCGGAGGCTGCACCGGCGTCGGCGGCCCCGTCCCCGGCGCTCCCGCCCACCATCGCGAGTACGGCTTCGCCAACGCGAACCCGGCGTTCACGCGCCCGCCGTTCTGGACGCGCACGACGTTCTTCCTCTCCCGCATGTGGGCGACGACGTTCGCGCCGCGCACGGCGAGCCTGCCCCGGGTGGCCAACGACGGCGCCGCCCTGCGCGCCAACCACGCCGCGCCGACCGTGACGTGGATCGGCCACGCCACCCTGCTGATCCAGCTCGACGGCGTGAACGTCCTGACCGATCCCCAGTGGTCGGAGCGCGCGAGCCCCGTCGCCTTCGCCGGCCCCCGGCGGGTGACGGCGCCCGGCGTGGCGCTCGAGGACCTGCCGCCGATCGACGTGGTGCTGATCTCGCACGATCACTTCGACCACCTCGACGTGGCCACCGTGATGCGGCTGGCGGCGGCGTACCGCCCGCGCTTCTACGTCCCGCTCGGGCTCAAGGGCTGGTTCGCCGAGCTGGGCATCACCGACGTGGTGGAGCTGGACTGGTGGGAGAGCCGCACCGAGCGGGGGCTCACGCTGACCTGCGTGCCCGCCCAGCACTGGACGGCCCGCTCGCCCTTCGAGATGAACCGCCGGCTGTGGAGCGGCTGGGTGATCGCCGGCCGCGCGCGCCGGGCGTTCTTCGCCGGCGACACCGGCTACTATGCGCCGGACTTCCAGGAGATCGGCGCCCGCCTGGGACCGTTCGACCTCGCCGCCATCTCGATCGGCGCCTACGAGCCGGCGGTGATCATGCAGCACACCCACACGACGCCCGAGGGGTCGCTGCTGATCTTCCGCGACGTCCGCGCGCGCCGCTTCTTCGCCATGCACTGGGGCACGTTCGATCTCGCCGCGGAGCCGCTCGACGAGCCCCCCCGGCGCCTGCTCGCCGAGGCGCGCCGGCTCCGGCTCGACCTCGACACCATCTGGGTGTTCAAGCACGGCGAGACCCGCGACTGGTAGCGCGCGCGGGGGCGCGCCACCGTCCCGGTCAGAGCGCCTCGAGGAGGAAGCCCTTGAGGTAGCGGGTCTCGGGGACGGTCAGGAGGACCGGGTGGTCGGCGGCCTGGCTCAGGCGGTCCAGGAGGCGCAGGCGGACGCCGGCGTCGATCGCGGCCTCGCGGCAGGTGGCCTCGAAGGTGCTCTCGTCCACGTGGTGGGAGCAGGAGAAGGTCGCCAGGCGGGCGCCGGGTGCCAGGAGGCGCAGGGCGCGCAGGTTGATCTCCTTGTAGCCGCGCAGTGCGGCTGCGAGCGCGGTGCGGCCGCGGGCGAACGGCGGCGGATCGAGCACGATCAGGTCGAAGCGCCGGCGCTCGCGGTCGAGCCGGCGCAGCTCGTCGAACGCGTTGACCGCCCGCACCTCCGCGCGCCGGGTCAGGCCGTTGAGCTCGAAGTTGCGCCCCGCCGCGGCGACCGCCTCCGCCGAGGACTCCAGGCAGACGGCCCGCGCCGCCCCCGCCGCGAGCGCGTGGCAGGCGAAGCCACCGGCGTAGGCGAACACGTCGAGCACGTCGCCGCGGCCGCCGGCGGCGGCGACCCGCGGGCGGTTGCCGGCCTGGTCGAGGTAGAGCCCCGTCTTGTGGCCGGCGCCGGGGCGCACCGCGAAGCGCACGCCCGCCTCGCTCACCACGATCTCGTCCGGGCCGGGGCGGTCGAGCCAGCCACCGACCGGCGCGAACCCCTCCAGCGCCGCCATGACCGGGTCGTCGGCGCAGACGATCGGCAGGTCGCCGAGCCGCTCGCGCAGCGCCGCCGCGATCTCCGCCCGGCGGGCCGCCATGCCGAGGGTCAGGCACTGCAGGGCCAGCACCGGGCCGTAACGATCGACGACCAGCCCGGGCAGGCCATCGGCCTCGCTCCACACCAGCCGTCCGGCGTCGGCGGTTGCGCCGGCGCGCGCGCGGAGGGCCGCGTCCAGGCGGCGGGCGACGAGTGTGGCGTCCACCGGCTCGTCCTCCCAGGTGAGGATCCGGCAGCAGAGCGCGGGTCGCGCGTTGAAGAGGCCGCGGCCGATGAACCGGCCCCCCGCGTCCACCACGGTGAC
The DNA here is from genome assembly GCA_041497115.1 of Methylomirabilia bacterium. Taxonomy (GTDB): domain Bacteria; phylum Methylomirabilota; class Methylomirabilia; order Rokubacteriales; family CSP1-6; genus AR5. The sequence goes on along the minus strand of JBGQFW010000002.1, from coordinate 19,758 downwards.
GGCGCCGCCGGCGGCGACCGTGCTCACGTCGGCGACGTCGCCCTTGAAGATCCACGGGTGCGTGCGCGCGCGCTGGTCGCGGCCGCGCTTGAGACGCAGAACGGCGGGCGTCGTCGGCACGGACGAGAGCTTACAGGAAGCGGGCGGGGCTCAGCGCTTGCGCAGGACGACGACCATCAGGAGCGGGTGCTTCGACCGCTCGAGCACCTGGTGCGGCTTGAAGCCGAAGAACCACTGCACGAACTCGAACCCCCCGGCCAGCTCGACCAGCGCCCGCAGCTCCTGGGGGAACACCATCCGCGACAGGTGGGTCTGCCGGTAGACCCGGTGGGTGCCGTTCTCGACCGCCTCCAGCGTCATGTGCTCCCGGAAGATCTGCGAGACCGGGTCCACGTCGTGCAGCGCCGAGAACGAGGCGCGCACGATCAGGCCGCCGCGCCGCCGCGACCACGACCACGCGCGCGCGGGGTCCGTCCACGACGACGCCATGTAGCGGTCGAAGACGTAGAGGCCGCCGCGGCGCAGGTTGCGGGCGACGCTGCGCAGGTGCGCCAGCAGCTGGGCGTTCGTCAGCAGGTGGCCCTGCGAGTCCTGCATGCAGAGGGCGGCGTCCACCGGCCCGCGGAGCCGGAAGTCGGTCATGTCGCCGACGACGAGGTTGCCGCCGAGCCCCTTGGCGGCCAGCCGCTCGCCGACGAACTCGATGTTGCGGCGGGAGAGGTCGAGCCCGGTCATGCGATAGCCGCGCTCGGCCAGCCGGACCAGGTGGGGGCCGGTGCCGCACGCGATGTCGAGCACCCGCCGGACGGGGCCGCGGGCGAAGCGCTCGAAGCAGTGGACGAGGAAGTCCACCTCGCCCTTGCGGTTCATGTCGAACGCGATCTCGTACAGGCGCGGCGCCGTGTACTCGCGCTCGCGCCGGGCGGCCCCGCGCGCGGTCACCGCGCGTCGCCCCACCAGGAGAGCATCGCCTCGCGGATGACCCAGGAGGCGGCGATGCCGGTGCGCCCGCTCGGGTCCCACGCGTGCGCGACCTCCACGAGGTCGCCGCCGATGATCCGGCAGCCGGCGAGCAGCCGGACGATCTCGAGCAGCTCGGGCACGCGCAGGCCCCCCGGCTCCGGCGAGCCCGTGCCGGGGGCCTCGCTGGGATCGAGCACGTCCACGTCGATCGTGACGTACAGGGGATGGCGGCGGAGCTCGGGCAGGAGCCGGCGAACCACCTCGACCGGGTGGCCGGCCAGCACCGGATAGAAGTTCGGCCGGCGGTTGAGGAACTCCTCCCGCGAGCCGGTGCGCATGCCCACCTGGAACACCCGCGACGCGTCCACCGTGTCCATCACCCGGGCCATCGCCGAGGCGTAGTTGTACCGCTCGCCCAGGAACTCCTCGCGGGTGTCGGGATGGGCGTCCAGCTGCAAGATCCGCAGCTCGGGGAAGGCCGGCGCCAGCACCTCGATCACCGGCACCGTGGCGGTGTGGTCGCCGCCCAGCATGAAGGGGATGCGCCCGGGCTGCCACCATGCGGCGAGCTGCTCGCGGGCGGCGTCGAGCTGCTCGCGCGGCGAGGCCCCCCCGGGAAGCTCGCAATCCCCCAGGTCGGCCAGGGCCAGGTCCTCGAGGTCACGCTCGACCCACGGCGAGTAGGTCTCGATGGAGTCGGAGGCCAGGCGCAGGTCGCGGGGGCCGCCGTCGGCGCCCTTCCTGAGATTGACGCGCCCCTCGAACGGGATGCCGTACACGAAGATGCGGCCGTCGGAGAGCGACCGCTCGCAGGCGATGAAGCGGGGTGAAACCGCACGCATTGCGGGCGGCGGGGACTGCCGCCTAGACGAGGTCCTCGTCCGATAGCAAGGTGATGGCCGCCAGCACGCACCCGATGCGGTTCACCGTGTGCTCGGCCGCGGCCACGCCGCGCTCCTTGATCGTCTCGCCGCGGACCCGGAAGGCCTCGTCCAGCATCAGGTGGATCTGGCGCTCGGCCTCGGCCCGGGTCGCCACGCCGTGGTACTCCATGATGACGCCGTTCTTCGCCGGGTCGTCGGGCACGGCGTAGCCGACCGCGGCGGCGATGGTCTCGCCGGGCGTCTCGCTGGTCATGGCCGCGTAGGCCGTGGGGATGAGGGCGCCCGGCTGGATCTTGGGCAGCTCGATCACCGGCACGTCGGGAGGCAGGATGCTGGAGACCTTGATCAGGTTGATGTTGCCGATGCCGGCCGCGAGCAGCGCGTTGTCGAAGGCGTTGAGCGGGGTGCCACCTTCCGCGTGGCCAGCCGTCGCCGCCGCCATCGTGACCTTCGTCGTCATTCGATCCTCCTCACGCTGGGATCTCGCCTCCAATCACCGTGCCGCCGCGAGGGCGGAGAGAATTCTTTCGTCACTTTACCGGCCCGTCGAGCGAACGCAAGAGAAAAGTGACTCGTCGGCACGCGCCGGCGGCCGCCGCCCGGCGGTCGCGCCGGCCCTGCGCGGCGCCGGCGAGCGCTGACTCGCCGCTGCCGGTCGCCGACTCGCCGCCGCCGCGGCGACCGGTCAAAAAAGGTTCGGAGGCGCGTTTTTTTCTTGCAATGGGGTTGAGCGGACCCTAGAGTGAATCAGATTTTGTCGGCGGCGAATAATTTTTTTGCCGTCGGAACCGCGACGCGAAGTCGCGTCGCAAGCGAGGTGCAGTAGATGGACGGAATCGGCAAAGGAGGGTCATCGGATTGAACGCGCTGGGTCGGCACCTGCTCCTCGAGTTGTTCGATTGCGACTCGGACGCCATCAACAACCTCGAAGCCGTGAAGGGCGCCCTCGTTGAAGCGGCGAAGCGGGCGCAGGCCACGATCGTCGACGTGGTGTTCCACGAGTTCAACCCGTTCGGCATCAGCGGCGTCGTCGTGATCGCCGAGTCCCATCTGTCCATCCACACGTGGCCCGAGTACCGGTACGCCGCGGTGGACATCTTCTCCTGCGGCGAGGTGCTCCAGCCCGGCGTGGCGGCCAGCTACCTGGTCGAGCAGTTCGGGGCCGAGCGCGCCTCGGTGGTCGAGCTGCAGCGGGGCATGTTCCTCAACTCGGCGGTGCCGATCGTCAATAAGAGTCCGGTCGCCGTCAGTTGATCACGCCGCAGTCCTACAAGTGGTTCTTCGAGCCGACCACGGCCGTCGAAGGCCACATGCACGCCATCCGGCGCACCATCGTCGAGGCTCAGACCAAGTTCCAGCACATGGAGATCATGGAGACGCCGGCCTACGGCAAGGTGCTGGTCCTCGACGGCCGCATCCAGTCGAGCCAGGCGGAAGACTTCATCTATCACGAGGCCCTGGTCCATCCCGGCATGCTCGCCTCCGAGCGGGCGCCGGAGTCGGGGCTCGTCATCGGCGGCGGCGAAGGGGCCACCCTCCGCGAGATCCTGCGCTACCCCACCGTCAAGCGCGCCGTCATGGTGGACATCGACGGCGAGGTGGTCGACCTCTGCAAGCAGCACCTGCCCGAGATGCACCAGGGCGCCTTCGACGACCCACGCTCCGAGGTCCGGAACGAGGACGCCCGGGGCTATCTCGAGAAGACGGCCGAGCGGTTCGACTTCATCACGGTCGACCTGGTCGAGCCGCTGGAGGAGGGGCCGGCCTGCCTGCTGTTCACCAAGGAGTTCTACACGCTCGTGCGGGACCGTCTGACCCCCGGCGGGGCGATGACCCTGCAGGCCGGGATGACCAAGTTCGGTGAGCTGGACTTCTTCACGTCCATTCACCGGACCCTGCGCGAGGTCTTCCCGGTGGTGGCGGCCTTTCAGACCTTCATCTCCTGCTTCGGCACCCCCTGGGGCTTCATCACGGCGACCAAGAAGGTGGATCCCCGCCGCCAGGATATCGCCGCCGTCGACCGGCTGATCGCCGACCGGGTCAAGGGATCACTCGGCTACTGGGACGGGCAGACCCACCAGCACGCGTTCCACCTCCCCAAGCACATCCGGGCGGCCATCGACGCCCAGACGCGCGTCGTCACCGACGCTCACCCGCTGATCGTCACCTAGGCTCCCCGGGCGTGGCCGCCGGGCGAGGCGTCGGGCTGATCCTTCTGGTGGTGGTGGCCGGGCTCGTCGTCGGCTCGCTCCTCGGCGAGCTGCTCGGCAGCCTCCTTCCGGCCGGCCGGGCGCAGGACCTGATCGCCAAGGGGCCGACCATCGGGCTCACGCCGCCGGCGAACCTCGACCTGCGCTTCCTCACGCTCACCTTCGGGGTGAGCCTGAAGGTCAACCTGGTGGGCATCGTCGGCATCGTGATCGCCGCGTTCACGCTCCGGAAGCTCTGACGCCGCCACCGCTGATCCTGGCCTCCGCCTCGCCCCGCCGGCGCGAGCTGCTGCGCGCCCTCTGCCCGGAGTTCGCCGTGATCCCGAGCGACGTCGACGAGGCGCTGGCCCCCGGACCCCTCACGGACGCGGTCGCGCGGCTGGCGCTCGACAAGGCGCGCGCCGTCGCCGGGCGCGCCGCCGCGGGCGTCGTCCTCGGCGCCGACACCGTCGTGGTGGTGGACGGCGAGGCGCTCGGCAAGCCGGCCGGCCCGGACGAGGCCCGCGCGATGCTGCGCCGCCTGCGCGGGCGCGAGCACGAGGTGATCACCGGCGTGGCGGTCGTGGCGGTGGGCACCGGGCGCTGGGCGACGACGGCGGTGACCAGCCGGGTGAGGATGGCCGACTACGGCGAGGCCGAGATCGGCGCCTACGTGGACAGCGGCGAGCCGCTCGACAAGGCCGGCGCCTATGCCATCCAGGGGCGGGGTGGCGCGCTCGTGGCCGGCCTCGCGGGCTCCTTCAGCAACGTGGTCGGCCTGCCGCTGGCGGAGACGGCGCGGCTGCTGGCGGCCTTCGGCGTGCCCGTCAGCGAGCCGCCGGCGGATTGACGTGCAGCAGCTCCTCCGGCGAGGGCACACGACTGGTGGTCGGCAGGGGCTGATGACCCCGGATCAGGCTGATCGTCTGGCGCACCTGCTCGGCGGTCACGAGCCCGTCGGCCAGGTAGACGCCTCGCGTGGCCTCGAGCCGCGCGGCGAACTCGCCGGCGGGACCGACCACCTGCGCTGGAAGCCTGGCGGCCAGCTCCGGCGCCGGCGCCTCGGCGATGCGCTGCTCAGCGGCCAGGACGGCCCGGCCGAACCCGGCCAGGTCGCGCTCGCGGGGACGGCGATCGGCGCGCACGAACACGGCGGCGTTGACCGTTGGTCCGCCCAGCGCCTGGGCAACGGCGGCCGGCGTGCGCAGATCGACCAGGACGCGGGCCTGGCCGTCGGCGACCAGCCGGGAGGCGAAGGGCTCGGGCACGAGCCCGGTGTGCACCTCGCCGCTCTCGATCGCGCTCACCAGCCCGCGGGTGCCGTGGCTCACGACCCAGACCTGGGCGAGCGTGAGCCCCGCGCGGGCCAGGAGCCAGCCGAGCCAGGCCTGCTCGGGCGCGCCGGGGCTCGACACGCCCACGCGCGTGCCCGGCAGGTCGTCGAGCGACTTGACGATCGCCGCCTGGGACGTGGGTACCAGCAGCGCCACCGGCGGCGCCGCGGTCAGGCCGAAGACCAGCCGCGGCGCCTGCTGGCTCGAGCGCGGGCCGAAGCGCAGGATCGCCTCCAGCGACGTCGCGGCGAGGTCGGCCTGCCCCTGCGCCAGCGCCTCGGCCGCGCCCGGCTCGGCCCGCGTCGTCTTGAGGACCACGTCGAGCCCCTCGCGCGCGAAGAGCCCCTCGGCGGCGGCGACGCGCAGCGGGAGATACTCGGGTGAGGTCGTCGGCCCCGAGACCGCCAGGGTCAGCGTCTGGAGCAGGAGGATGACACCGAGCATGGCGTCAGGCCGTCCCGTGCTGCGCGCGTGGCGCCGCATTCCCGGCCCGCCCCGCGATCGCGTGAAGGCGCGGCTGCTGCGCCTCTACCGGGCGCTGCTCGCGCGCCACGGCCCGCAGGGCTGGTGGCCGGCGCGCACGCCCTTCGAGGTCGCGGTGGGCGCGATCCTCGTGCAGCACACGACCTGGGCGTCGGCGGCCCGGGCGGTGGCGGCGCTGCGGGCGGCCGGACGCCTCACCCCGGCGCGGCTGGCCGCCGCGGACGCGGCCACGCTCGGACGCCTCGTGCGCCCGGCGGGCACGTGGCGTCTCAAGGCGCGGCGGCTGCGCGCCTTCGCCGGCTGGCTGCTGCGGCGGGCGGGCGGCGACTTCCGCGCGATGCGCCGGCTGCCGCTCGGGCCGCTGCGCCGCGGGCTGCTGGCGGTGGCCGGGCTGGGGCCGGAGACGGCCGACGCGATCCTGCTCTACGCCGGCCACCGCCCGGTGTTCGTGGCCGATGGCTACACCCGTCGCGTGCTCGAGCGCCACCGGATCCTCCCGCCCGGGGCCGGCTACGAGGCGGCGCGGGCCTTCCTGGAATCGCGCCTGCCGTCCGACCCCGCGCTCTTCAACGAGTTCCACGCGCTGCTCGTCGCCGTCGCCAAGAGTCACTGTCGCACGGTGCCGCGCTGTGAAACCTGCCCGCTGAAGGGCGATCTCAGGGGGGGCCCCGAGATGGCCCCCCCTACCCCCCGACGCTCGTCGCGCCCCGGCTAAGCCGGGTCGCTCCTCGATTTCGCGTGAGGTGGTCCTGCGCGTCACGCCGCCACCTCCAGCAGGATGGCGACGAGGCGGGCGGCGGCGTCGGGGATGGCGAGGGTGCGGGCGCGCTCGCCCATGTCCTTGAGACGGGCGGGATCGGCGAGCAGGGCGCGGATCCGATCGAGGAGCAGGTCGGGCGTGAGCGTCGCCTGCGGCAGGATCGCGCAGCCGCCGGCGCGCCCCACCAGGCGCGCGTTGGCCGTCTGCTCGTCGCCGCTGGCGCCGGGCAGGGGAATGTAGAGCGCGGGCAGTCCGAGCTGGCAGCACTCGTTCACCGTCCCGGCGCCGGCCCGCGTGACGACCAGCGACGCGGTGGCGTAGATGCCCGCCAGCTCGTCGCCGACCCACGGCACCACCGTGTAGCGACGGACGAGAGCGGGCGGCAGCGCGGCCCGCCGGGCCTCGAGCCAGGCGCGGTCGCCGGTGGCGAGGTTATCGCCGCACTGGTGGATCACCTGGGCGTGCGCGAGCAGCTCCGCGGCGATCTCGCCGACGGCGCGGTTGATCGCGCGAGCGCCCTGGGCGCCGCCCGTCACGTACACGAGCGGGAGCGCGGGATCGAGAGCGAAGCGGGCGACGGCATCGGCGCGCGAGCCGCCGCGCAGGTCGGGCCGCAGCGGGTTGCCGGTGACGACGGCGCGGCCGTCGGGAAAGTGACGCGCGCTCTCCGCGAACGTCACGGCGATACGCCGGGCCAGCCGGGCGGCGATGCGGTTGGCCAGCCCCGGCACCGTGGTCTGCTCGTGCACGACGACCGGAACCCGGGCGAGCGCCGCCCCCAGGACCACCGGCAGCGCCACGAAGCCGCCCGTCGCCAGCACGACGCGCGGGCGCAGGCGGCGCAGGAGCGCGCGCGCGCGCAGGACGCCGGTGGGGACGTTGACGGCGAGATCGCTCACGTTGCGCCACGCCCAGTAGCGCCGCAGCTTGCCGGTCGGGATCGCGAAGTAGGGGATGCCCTGCTCGACGGCGCGCCGGGCCTCGAGCCCGTCGTGGCTGCCGATCCAGGCGTGCGCGATGCCGCGCTCGCGCAGGAGGGCGGCGACGGCGAGACCGGGGCTCGTGTGACCGCCGGTGCCCCCACCGGCGATGACGATGGTGGGGTGGGGGGTGGCGACCCGGCCGGGCGTCACGTGTCCCGGTGGCGCTCCAGGGCGAGGTCGATCAGCCGCTGGACGAGGTCGGGATAGGCGAGACCGGTCGCCTCCCACATCCGCGCGTAGCCGCTCGTCGAGGTGAATCCGGGAATCGTGTTGATCTCGTTGACGTAGAGCGTCTGCCCCTCGAGGAAGAAGTCCACCCGCGCCATCCCGGCGGCGTCGATGGCCCGGAACGCGGCCACCGCCAGCTCGCGCAGGCGCGCGGTCAGCGCCGGCGTCAGCGGCGCCGGGCACACCAGCCGGGCCTGCCCCTCGGCGTACTTGGTCGCGTAGTCGTACCACTCGCCCTCGTAGAGGATCTCGCCCGGCAGCGAGGTCTCGGGCCGGTCGTTGCCGAGCACGCTCACCTCGATCTCCCGCGCGCGGACGACCGCGCGCTCGACCATGATCTTCCGATCGTGGCGGGCGGCCTCGTCCAGCGCCGCCGGCAGCGCGGCCGCCGTCGCGACCCGGCTGATGCCCACGCTGGATCCCAGGTTGCACGGCTTCACGAAGCACGGCACGCCGAGCGCCTCCACGATCTGGCGGGCGACGGCCTCGCGCTGCTCGCGCCAGTCACGGCGCGGCACGACGACGTGGTCGACCACCGGCAGTCCGTGAGCGCGGAACACGGTCTTCATGGCGGCCTTGTCCATGCCCACCGCCGAGGCGAGCACGCCGGCGCCGACGTAGGGGACGTCGGCCATCTCGAGCAGCCCCTGGATCGTGCCGTCCTCGCCGTAGGGGCCGTGCAGCGCGATGAAGACCACGTCGAGCCCCTGCCGCAGCTCGGCGGGCACGCTGCCGGCCGGCTCCGAGCGCACCAGCGAGGCGGCGGCGGCGCTGCGCACACCCTCGGCGCGGTCGGCCAGCGCCTTCTTCACGGAGCCCGTCTCGTCGCCGCTCGGCAGCGCGCCGCGCGCCTGCTCGGCGAGCGCGCGCATCGGGTCGCCCCCGACGGCCCAGCGGCCGTCGCGGGCGATGCCGATGGGGACCACGTCGTGGCCGCGCGTCTCGAGCGCGGCGATGACGGAGGCGGCGGAGGCGAGCGACACCTCGTGCTCGCCGGAGCGGCCGCCGAAGATCACGCCCACGCGCAGGCGCGGCATGAATCGATTCTAGCAGTCCCCGGGGTCGGGGACCCTACTCGGGCTCGGGCCGCGCGCGGCGCTCGGCCCGCCAGCGGCGCCACTCGGCCAGCCGCCGGCCCAGCTCGGCCTCGAGCCCGCGGTCGGCGGGGCGGTAGTACTGGCGCCCGCGCAGCGACTCGGGCAGGTGCTCCTGGTCCACGCGCGCGTCCGGCGCGTCGTGCGCGTACTGGTAGCCGCCGCCGTAGCCGAGATCGCGCATGAGGCCGGTCGGCGCGTTGCGGATGTGCAGGGGCACCGGCTCGGCCGGACGCTCCTGCACGTCGGCCCGGGCCTCGTTGAACGCGACGTAGGCGGCGTTCGATTTCGGCGCCAGGGCGAGATAGAGGGTGGCCTGGGCCAGCGCCAGCTCGCCCTCCGGCGAGCCGAGGAAATGGTAGGCGTCCTTGGCGGCCAGCGTGAGCGCCAGCGCCTGCGGGTCGGCGTTGCCGACGTCCTCGGAGGCGAAGCGCACCAGCCGCCGCGCGACGTAGAGCGGGTCCTCGCCGGAGTCGAGCATCCGCGTCATCCAGTAGAGGGCGGCGTCGGGATCGGAGTCGCGCAGCGCCTTGTGCAGCGCGGAGATCAGGTTGTAGTGCTCCTCGCCGGACTTGTCGTAGAGCAGCGTGCGGCGCTGGGCCGCCTCGCGGATGCCGGCCTCGCTCACCGCACGCCGGCCGTCGGCGGCGGGCGCCTGCTGCACGGCCAGCTCGAGGATGTTGAGCGCCGACCGCGCGTCGCCGTTGGCGAGGCGGGCGATGAGGCGAAGCGCGTCGTCGGCGACGTCGGGGCCGAGCGCGGCCAGCCCGCGCGCGCGGTCGGCGAGCGCGCGCCGCATGAGGGTCACCAGATCGTCCTCGGCGAGCGCGTGCAGCACGTAGACGCGGCAGCGCGAGAGCAGCGCGGCGTTCACCTCGAACGAGGGGTTCTCGGTGGTAGCGCCCACCAGCACGATCGTGCCCTTCTCGACGTGGGGCAGGAAGGCGTCCTGCTGGCCGCGGTTGAACCGGTGGATCTCGTCCACGAACAGGATCGTGCGCCGCCGGCGCCGGGCCCGCTCGGCCTCCGCCTCCGCCACCACCTGGCGGATCTCCTTGACTCCCGACAGCACCGCCGAGAACGCGACGAAGTGGGCGCCCGCCACGCGGGCCATGAGCGAGGCCAGTGTCGTCTTGCCCGAGCCCGGGGGGCCCCACAGGATCATCGAGTGCAGCTCGCTGCGCTCGAGCGCGACGCGCAGCACGCGGGCGGGGCCGAGCAGGTGCGCCTGCCCCACGACCTCGTCGAGCGTGGCCGGCCGCATGCGGTCGGCCAGGGGCCCGGCCGGCGCCGGCCCGCTCGCGGGGTCCTCGAACAGGTTCATTTATAGGGCGGGGGAGCGACCGCCGCTCCCCCCGCCGCCCCCCAACGGGAACGCGCGGCGGCCTTCATCGGGCGCTCGAAGGCGTCCGCGCTACCGGTTCCGGCGGCCCCCCAACGGGAACGCGCGGCGGCCTTCATCGGGCGCTCGAAGGCGTCCGCGCTACCGTCGGGCACGCGCGTGGAGCCAGTCGGGGAGGTCGGCGAGGTGGGCGAGGCGGGCGATTGGCTCGACGTTCCAGCGGGCGAGGTCGGTCTCGTTGGGGCGGTAGGCGACGAACGGGACGCCGGCCGCCGTCGCCGCCACGCCGTCCACCCAGGAGTCGCCGACGACGACCGCGTCCCGCCAGGGGCCGAAGTGGCCGGCGATCACGCGCCAGCCGTCGGGATCGGGCTTCAGGGCGCGCATCTCGTCGCGCGTCACCACGAGGTCCAGCGCGTCGAGCAGCGCGAAGCGCGCGAGCGCGGCGGCTGTCACCGCGCGGGCGTTGTTGGTCCAGACGGCCGTGGCGAAGCCGGCGGCGCGGGCGCCGGCGATCGCCTCGCGGGCGCCCGGCTCGAGCGAGGCGTCGGCGACGGCGCGGCGCTCGTGGTCGAGCGCCACCTCCCACAGCGGCGCCTCCGCGTCGGGCGCGTTCGCCTTGCACCAGTGGATCAGCTCGCCGACGCGATAGCGGTCGGGCCGCGGCGGCAGCGGGCCGCAGCGGGCTTCCAGCAGCCCCCGCATGTCCACCGCCATCGCCGCCAGGTCCAGCGGAGAGCGGACGAGGGTGTGGTCGAGGTCGAAGACACACAAACGCACGCCTTGACCGTACCATGGACGTGCTACGCTCGTTGACATGAAGCGCCGGCTGGCGCTCCCGGCCCTCGCTCTGGCGATGCTGATGTCCGCGGTGTCCCCCGTGCTCGCCGTCGAGGAGGCCGACCGCCTCTTCATGGTCGGCGAGCACGCGCTGGCCGACCGGTTCTTCCCCGTCGCGCGCCGCACGCTCGAGCGGTTCGTCGCCCAGTATCCGGGCGACGCGCGCCAGCCGCGCGCGCTGCTGATGCTCGGCAAGGCGCGGGTGGCGCTCAACGATCCCCAGGCCGCGCTCGACGCCATCCGACGGGCGCAGAGCGGGCTGACCTCGCCGGCCGAGACGCAGGAGGCGATGTTCTGGCAGGCCGAAGCGCTCTTCCGCCTCAGGCGCTTCGGCGAGGCCCGCGCGGCCTACGACGAGATCGTCCGCACCGACGCCGCCGGGCCGCTGGCCCCCGACGCCGTGTACGGCGTGGGGCTGAGCCAGCTCGAGCTCAAGCGCGCCGAGCCGGCGGTGACCGCCTTCCGCGAGTTCCTCTCGACCTGGCCCGATCACGCGCTGGCGCCGGCGGTGACGCTGCAGCTCGCGCGCGCGCTCGTCGAGGCCCGCCACGCGCCCGACGCGTTGACGCTGCTCGCCGCGTTCGCCGCGACGTATCCCGGCTCGCCGAAGATCGCCGACGCGCAGTTCCTGGCGGGCTGGGTGAAGTTCAACAACGGCGACCCGCGCGGCGGCCTCGCGAATCTGAAAGAGTTCGTCACCGCCAATCCCACGCACGGGCAGACGCCGGCGGCGCGGCGCCTCATCGCCCAGTGGTCGGCCAAGTACGGCGACCGCGACGAGATGCTCGAGTCCTACAAAGCCCTGCTGGACCAGGAGCCGCCGACGGCGGACGCGCTCTACGAGGCCGCGCAGATCGCGGCGCGCCTGGCCCGGGCCAAGGACCAGGACACCGCGTGGAAGAAGCTGCACGCCCAGTTTCCCGACCACCCCTTGACGCGTCAGCTCGCCCGCGACCTCGCCAACGCGGCGTTCAAGCACAAGCGGTGGAAGGACGCCAGCGCGCTCGGGCAGATCGCCGCGCAGAGCGAGGAGGCGCCGGTGCGCGCCGAGGGACTGCTGACGGTCGGCGAGTCCGAGCTGCAGCTCGGGCGCTTTCCGCAGGCGGCCAAGGCGTTCGAGGCCGTCGGCGCCATCGCCGACGTCGAGGCGGACCCGCGCTACCGCGCCCTGGCGGGGCTGGGGCTCGCGCGCGAGCAGCAGCGCGAGTGGAAGGCGGCGCTGGCCGCCTACGAGATCGTAGCCGATCGCAGTCCCGACGCCACGCTGCGCGACTGGGCGCGCGCGCGGGTCGCCGCCGTGAAGGGGCAGCTCAAGAAGTCCAGCAACGGCGCGCCCGCCACGCCGAAGCCGGGCAAGCGGGCAAGCAACAGGTCGTGAGACGCGCGCTCGCCCTCGCCGTCGTCTGGCTGGGTCTGGCGGGCGCCGCCCCGCTGCCGCCGACGCCGCCGCTGCCCGACCTGGCCGCGCTGGTGCCGTTCGTCGCCGCGCCGCTCGACAAGCCGCCGGTGATCGCCGACGCGCCGCTGCCGCCGCCGCCGCTGCAGCTGCCGCCGTTGCCGCTGGCCGCCTTCACGCCGCCGGCCGCCGACAAGCCGGTCGCCTTCGTCCAGCCGCCGCGCGCGCTGCCCTGCATCGGCGCCTGGACCGGCGTCGCCTCCGAGTCGCTCGAGTGCGGGCGCGCGCGCTTCCTGCGCGGCGAGTACGAGGACGCCGCCCGCGCGCTGGAGAGCGCGACGAAGCCCGGCGCGGACCGCGACGTGCTCCGCGAGGCGCGCTACTGGCTGGGTGAGACGTACTACCGCCTCGGCCGTATCGAGCAGGCGGACTGGCTCTTCCGCCAGGTGGCCCAGGACGGCGAGCGCCAGGACTGGGCGGTGTGGGCGCTGCACTCGAGCGGCTGGACGGCGCTCCGGGTCGGCGACGCCGCGCGGGCGCGCGAGGCGTTCACCACGGTGCTGGCGGCCGCGGTGCCGGCCACGCTCGAGCCGTGGGCGCGCCACGGACTGGGGCTGGCCAGCTACCTGCTCGGGCGCCACGAGGACGCCGAGCAGGCGTGGAGTCTGCTGCTCCAGCGCGGCGCCCCGCCGGCGCTCGCCCGCGACGTCCTCTTCTGGCACGGCGAGGCGCTCGGCCGCATCAACGAGCCCGGCCGCGCGGAGGCCGATCTCCAGCGCTTCGTGGACGGCGGGCCGCACGCGCTCGCCGCGACCGCGCGGCTCAGGCTCGGCTGGTGGGCGCTGGCGGCCGGCCATGCGCCCGAGGCGCTGGCGGCGTTCCGCGCCTTCGTCGCGCTGCCCCCGGCGGTGACCCGCGCCGAGCGCGACTGGGGCGACGCGGGGCTGGCGCTGGCCCTGCTGGCCAACGCCGACTGGAAGGGCGCTCGCGACGCCGCGGCCGCGCTCAGCGCGCGCCGCTCGCCGCTGGCGCTGCCGCTGCTCCTGCGCCTGATGCGGGCGGCGCTCGACTCGCCGCCGCCGGCCGACGTCGAGCCCATCGTGCAGGACGCGCTGGCCGCCACCCTCTCGCCCGGCGAGCGCGGCTGGGTGCTGATGATCAAGGGCGAGGTGGACCGCGCGCAGGGCAACCGCGACGAGGCCCGCACGCAGTTCGACCTCGCGCGCCAGGCGGCCGCGGGCACGCCGGCGGCGCCGCAGGCGACGTTCCGCCTGGCCCGCACGAACCTCGAGCTGCGCGAGTTCCAGGAGGCGCTGGCCGACCTGGCGTCGCTGGCCAACGCGCCGCTTCCCTCCGACCTGCGCACGGCGGTCCTGCACCTGCAGGGCGAGGCCGCCTACCAGGCGGGGGACTACCTCGCCTCGGCCGCCGCGTTCCGGCGCGCGCTGGTCGAGGCGCCGGAGGCGTCGGAGACGCCGATGGTGCGGCTGGCGCTGGCGTGGACGTCGCTGCGGCAGGGGCAGAACGACGCCGCCCGGCGCGAGTTCCTCGAGTTCGCCCGCACGGCGCCCGACCACCCCAACGCGGCCGACGCGCTGGAGCTGGCCGCCGAGCTGGCGCTCGCCGCGGGCGATTTCGAGGGCGGCCGCGAGCTGCTCGAGCGCATCGTGCAGACGTATCCGGCCCATCCGCGCACCGACTTCGCGCGGATCAACCGCGCCATTCTCCTCGTGCGCACCGGTGACGCCGCCGGCGCCAGGGCGGCGCTCGCCGACTGGCTGAAGCGCGCGCCGTTCCCCGCGCTGGCCGGCCGGGCGCACGCCGCGCTCGCCGCCGCGCTGCTCGACGCGGGCGACGTCGGCGGCGCCCAGAAGGAGCTGGCGCGCGCCCAGAAGGAGGGGCTGGGAGCGTTCGCGACGCTCGGCGCGGGCGCGATCGCGCTGCGCGAACGCCGGTGGGACGACGCGATCCGCCTCTTCGACGACGCGCGCGATGCCGGCACCCCCGACATCGTCGCCGCCGCGGAGTACGGCGCCGCCACCGCGCGCTACGCCAAGGGCGCGGTGCGCGACTTCCGCACGCCGGCGACCGCGGCGCTGGCCGCGGTGTCGCCCGGCCCCCGCGGCGCCGCCCGCGCCGCCGCCCTGCTCTACGTGCTGACCGGCATCGCGCTAGACGACAAGGACTGGCCGGGCGCGCTCGGCTACGCGCGCCGGCTCGTCAGCGACCATCCCGCCGACGAGGCGGCCGACGACGCGCTCGAGCGCGTGGCCGGCGCCGCCGCGCTGGCGCAGGCCTGGCCGATCGCGCGTGAGGCCGACGCGCTCCTGCGCCGGCTCTATCCGCAGAGCCCGTTCGCGGCGGGGGCGCGGGTGCGGCTGGCCGAGGGGCTGCTCGAGACCGGCCGGGTGGACGAGGCGCGCCAGGAGATCGACACGATCCTGGCCGACGCGCCCGACGACCTGCGCGCCACGCTGGTGCTGGCGCGGGTGCGCGAGGCGGCCGGCGACCGCGCCGGCGCGCTGGAGGCGTACGCGCGGGCGTCGCGCGAGGGCAAGCCGCCCGAGTGGGGCCCGCGCGCGCTCCTCGGCCACGCGCGCCTGCTGGCGCAGGAGCAGCGCTGGGACCAGGCGCGCGCCATCCTCGAGCGGCTGCTCAGGAGCGCGGAGGCCGCCGTCGCGGCCGAGGCCGCGCTGGCCCTCGGCGACGTCTACACGGGCGAAGGCGACGCGCCGGCCGCCGCGGAGTACTACCTGAGCGCCGCCTATCTCGCGCCCGCCTCGTCCTCGGGGCGCCGCGGCCTGCTCGCCGCCGCCGGCGCCTTCACCACGCTCAAGCAGCCCGAGGCCGCCGCCATCGCCTGCCGCAAGCTGCTCGCGCAGCCCGACCTGCCGCCCGACGTCGCCGACGCCGCCCGCCAGTGCGTCTCGTCCGCCGCTCGCTGAGCGGGTAAGATAGCCGCCGCGATGAAGGGCTACGGCGGCCGCATCCTGTTCGTGGACTGCGCGACGGGCGTGACGCGCATCGAGGGGCTCGACGAGGGCGCGGCGCGCGCGCTGCTGGGCGGCAACGGCTTGGCCGCGCGGATCCTCTACGATCACGTCCCGGCGGGCATCGACGCCTTCGACCCGGCCAACGCCGTCGTCTTCGCGGTCGGGCCGGTGACCGACACGACGGTGCCGGGCAACAGCCGCGCGCTGGTGGCGGCGAAGTCGCCGCTGACCGGCCTGTTCTTCGACTCGACCTTCGGCGGCCGCCTTCCCGCCACGCTCAAGCGCACCGGCTTCGATGCGATCGTGCTCACCGGCCGCGCCGCCGCGCCGTCCTACGTCGTGGTGGACGAGGCGGGGGCGCGCCTGGAGCCGGCGGCCGCCCTCTGGGGGCGCCCGACCCGCGACGCCGTCCACGCGCTGCTCGCCGCCGAGGGCGCGGACGCCGACGCGATCGCCATCGGGCCGGCCGGCGAGCGGCGCGTCCGCTTCGCCGCGCTGGCGCACTACTGGAAGAACCGCGAGGCGGTGTCGGGCCGCGGCGGCCTCGGCGCCGTCCTCGGCAGCAAGAACGTCAAGGCGCTCGTGGTCAAGGGCGGCCGCAAGACGGAGGTCGCCGACCCCGCCGCGCTGAAGGCGCTGCTCGAGGAGACGCGCGAGCCGCTGAAGAAGGGGACGCAGGCGCTGTCCACGTTCGGCACGCCGTTCCTCGTCGGCCCCATCAACGCGCTCGGGGCGCTCGGAAGCTACAACCTGCGCGACGAGGTCTTCGCCGAGGCGCGCCGGATCGGCGGCGAGGAGATGAAGGCGCACTACCACGACCGCGACACCACGTGCCTTAAGTGTCCGGTCGCCTGCGGCAAGCAGTACACGATCCGGGAAGGCGAGTTCGCCGGCACGCGCGCCAAGATGCCGGAGTACGAGACGATCTTCGCGCTCGGCCCGATGCTCGGCATCGCCGAGCCCGAGGCGCTGATCCTCGCCAACGACCTGTGCGACCTGCTCGGCCTGGACACGATCACGATGGGCGTCACGCTGGCGTTCGTGTGCGAGGCGCTCGAGCGCGGGTGGCTGACGTCCGGTGAGGTCGGCGTGCCGTTCGGCTGGGGCGACTGGCGCGGCATGCTGAAGCTGGTGGAGATGACGGCGCGCCGCGAGGGGTTCGGCGACCGCCTGGCCGAGGGCGCGTGGCGCCTGGCCGAATCGGTACATCCGGAGGGCACGCGGCTCGTCTACGCGGTCAAGCGGCTCGAGCTGCCGGCCCACTCGGCGCGCGCGCTCAAGGGATTGTCCATCGGCTACGCGACGGCCACCCGCGGCGGCAGCCACCACGACACGCGGCCCACGCCGCAGTACGCGCCGACGTTCGATCGCCGCGGGACGGGCGACAAGCCGGCCTTCGCCGCCCGCAGCCAGCACTTCACGGCCGTCGGCGACTCGCTCGTCCTCTGCCGCTTCACCTCCGAGCGCGGCTTCGGCCTCTACGTGGACGAGCCCTACGCGCGGATGGTGCGCGCGATCACCGGCTGGGACGTGAGTGCCGAGGAGCTCGAGCGCGTGGGCGAGCGCATCGTCAACCTCGAGCGGCTCTTCAACGTCCGCGAGGGCGTGCGCCGCGCCCAGGACACGCTGCCGTGGAAGGTGATGCACGAGCCGATTCCCGCGGGGCCGTCGGCCGGCATGTACTGCCCGCCGGCCGAGCTCGCGACGATGCTCGACGCCTACTACGCGCTGCGCGGCTGGGACGACGACGGCGTGCCCACGCCCGCGCGGCTGCGGGCGCTCGGGCTCTGACGCCTCACTCGCAGACCGTCACCCAGCCCGGGCCGTACTGCTTCTTCGTGCAGTGCGCCGCCGGGTTGCCGCCCCGCTCGAGCACCCCGCGCAGCTGGCGCTCGGCCTCCTCCTCCGAGACGGGCCGCGCCGGTCCCGTGTTCTCCGGCGCCGCCGCCGCGGACGGCTGCGGGCCGAGGATGATCGTCGAGGGCGACGAGAGCGGCGCGGGGGCGGCGGGCGCCGCGGCGGCCGGCGTCACCCCGTCGGGGCCGCCCGGCGTCGCGGCGGTCTCGGGCGCGGCGGCCCGCGGGTCGGCGCGCTCCTCGACGGGCCCCTCGCCCCGCGCCGCCGGCACGAGGCCGGGGCCGGCATCGGGCGGGCTGCCCGGCGCGAGGCACGTCTCCATCGCGGTCCACGCCGGGCTCGCACTCTGGCAGCGGCTCCAGAGCGCCGGATCGACGCCCGGTCGCGCGCGCGCGAGGCGATCCTGCGCGGCCTTCTCGGTGTAGAGGCACCGCACCTGGGACTGCATCTGCGGATTGTTGGCGCGGCAGTAGACGCCGAGGTCGTCGGGCGGCGCGGCGACCGCGGGTACCAGGAGGCCCGGCACCGCTGCACTCGCCACCAGCCACGCCACGACGCTGCGCATCACCCGCTAGTCTAGCGCAGCCCCGCCCGGGTGCTACCATAGCGGGCGGTTCCCTCCCGCGCTCCGGGCGGATAGCTCAGCTGGAAGAGCGCAGCCCTTACAAGGCTGAGGTCGCAGGTTCGAACCCTGCTCCGCCCACCACTTCGTCTCAGCGCCGGGCGATCGCGCGCAACCGCCGTCGCAACCCGCCGCCGCGGCACACGCACCAGGGGCGGGCGTCGTGTGCTGATCCTCGCGGGTGATGGGCGCCGGCCGGACCGTGCTGAGCCGTCGCGACGGCGACCTCGGCCCGCGCGACGGCGCCGGCCTCGCCGCCGACCGTCGCCATCGTCGCCAGCATGGTCGCGACCAGCTTCTCCCGCTCGCCGCGGACGACCAGGACGTCGCCCGCGCCGACGCTCACGGTACGGCCGGGTCTGATGACGCGAAACGGCAGGTCGATCTGGACCTCGCCGGGTGCCACGCTCAGCAGCCGGGCGCCCACGGTCCGCATGAGCGTGAGGCGGTCGAAGCGCTCACGTACGCTGCCCTCGAAGTCCGGATCCGGCGCGTCGAAGCGTGCCATGCCCTGCCTCCGCGGGCTCAACCCTACCACCGTCCCTCACCCCGGTCTTCTGCGGTAAGATGCCGGGCGGCTCGAAGACCGGGGAGGGCCCGCGCATGGCTGAGCGACGGATCTGGCTGGTTCGCCACGGGGAGACCGAGTGGAGCAAGAGCGGCCAGCACACCGGCCGCACCGACATCGCCCTGACGCCGACCGGGGTGCAGCAGGCCAGGGCGCTCGGCACGCTGCTGGCGGGGCGCAAGTTCGCGCTCGTGCTGACGAGCCCGCTGGGGCGCGCGCGCGAGACGTGCCGCCTGGCCGGGCTGAGCGAGGGCGCGCAGGTGACCGAGGACCTGCACGAGTGGAACTACGGCATCTACGAGGGCATCACGACCAAGGCGGTCCGCGACAAGCAGCCGGACTGGACGATCTGGACGACCCCGATCCCCGAGGGCGAGACCGTCGAGCAGGTGGGGGAGCGGGCGCGCCGGCTCATCGCGCGCGTGGAGCAAGCGCCGGGCGACGTCGCGCTCTTCGCCCACGGCCACATCTTGAGGATCCTCGGCGCCTGCTGGATGGGGCTGCCGCCGATCCACGGCCGCAACCTCGGTTTGTACACGGCGACGCTCAGCATCCTCGGCTATGAGCGCGAGACGCGCGTGATCGAGGTCTGGAACAAGGCGCCTGAGCGCCACGCCTGAGGGTCCGGCCGGGCCCCCGGGCCCGGGCTGTGTTACTTTCGGTGAGTCATGCCCGCGCCCCGTCGCCTCGCCCTCACCGTGGTCGGCCTTCTCGTCGCGCTCCTCGCCGGTGCCGCCCAGGCCCAGGACGGCTTCCGCATCACCTACGAGACCGACCAGAGCCGGCCCGACAAGGCGCGGATCACCGGCAACGTCACCAACGAGCGCTCCCAGGACGTCTACGATGTCAGCGTGACGGCGGAGGCGCTCGACGCGCGCGGCAAGGTGGTGGCCCGGGGCATCGCCTACGTGGACTCGCGCATCGCCCGCGGCGACAGCCGCCAGTTCTCGGCCAGCGTCCCGACCAAGCCCGGCATCGCCAGCTACCGCGTCGTCGTCAGCTCCTTCCGCGCCGGCAGCTACAACCAGGGGCCGTAACCGCCGGTCGCGCGGTCCGCGCGCGTCCGCCGACTGACCCTCCGCGCAACGCGTGAAAGCGTTTGCGGGCTCGCCGTCGGGCCGGTACACTCGGTGACACGGCGCGGGCTCGTGGTGCAGCCTGGTTAGCACACTGGACTGTCAATCCAGAGGTCGCGGGTTCAATTCCCGTCGAGCCCGCCATT
>JBGQFW010000001.1:0-124899 GCA_041497115.1 Methylomirabilia bacterium | reverse complement strand
GGGGGGGCGGCGGTGAGCGACAAGCGCGGTTCGCGGCTGGCGTTGGGCTGTCTTCTCGCCGTCCTGCTGCCCGTCGTCTGCCTGGCGCCTGCGCCGGCGGCGGCCGTGGACCTCAACGCCATGTGGCCGGACCTCGGGCTGCCGGGGTTCAAGATCACGCCCTTTCTCGCCGAGCGGCTCGAGTACGAGTCCAACGTCTTCCAGGCGCACAGCGGGGCGCAGGACGACGGCATCTCGAAGACGATCCCCGGGTTCCTGCTCGAGCTGCCGCTGGGCCGGCACAAGATCGACCTCGGCTTCCGGGCGGAGATCCTGCGCTACTTCGACCTGACCACGCAGGACACCGAGCACTACTTCGTCCTCGGCAACGTCCTCCTGGACTTCCCGGGCGGCCTCAAGGCCAACCTCAAGGAAAACTTCGCGCGCACGAGCGACCCGCCGGGCACCGAGCTCACGGGCCGCATCGGCAGCACCACCAACGTGCTGACGCCGTCCCTCGAGTACGGGTTCGCCCGGCGCTACGCGCTCGGCGTCGACTACGCGTGGACGCGGGTGAACTTCGACACCGGCACCGGCGTCGAGACGCTGGACCGCGACGAGCACGCGTTCGACGTCACCGGCTTCTACAAGATCCAGCCGAAGACCGACGTCCTGCTCAACGTGGGCTATGGCTTCAAGGAGTTCGACAACACCCCCAACCGCGACGTCAACCGGTACTTCTTCACCACCGGCCTGCGCGGCGAGATCACCAGCCGGCTGGTGTCGACCTTCCGGATCGGCTACGAGGTGCGGGATCCCGATCACGGCGACATCGGCGCGTACAGCGGCCTCGTGGCCAGCGGCGACTTCGTCTGGAGGCCGACCGAGCGCACGCGGATCACGCTGGTCACCGAGCGTCAGGTCCAGGAATCGGTCTTCCAGAACAACCTGGCGTTCATCGGCTCGTCGGTGACGCTGATCGGTGAGCACTTCCTCACGAGCAAGGTGCTGCTCAGCGCCCGGCTGTACGGCGCCCAGGGCAATTACTTCGAGAAGTCGCTGAAGACCAACGGCACCTCCGACTGGCGCATCGACTACATCGGCGCCGTCGCGCTCGGGGTGGAGTACAACATCCAGAAGTGGCTGACCCTCAGCGCCGACTACACCCACACCCGGCGCGACTCGAATTTCGATACCTTCGACTTCAAAGACGACATCGTCGGCGGCAAAGTGACGCTGCAATTCTAGCAGCAGGTGTGTAGCATGCCCGTCCACCTGTCGCGCCCGACCCCGATACGGCTGCTCTGTCTGCTCCTCGCGGTCACGATCCTAGCGACGGCGAGTGGCGCGCCGGTCGCCCAGGAGTACACGATCGGGCCGGGCGACGTGCTGAAGATCACCGTCTGGGGGCAGGACGACCTCTCCAAGGACTATCCCGTCACGCTGGACGGTCGGGTGCCGTTCCCGCTGATCGGCGGCGTCCAGGCGGCGGGTCTCACCACGACCCAGCTGGCCAAGCAGCTGCGCGACCTGCTCGAGAAGGACTACCTCGTCAATCCGCAAGTGCTGGTGTCGGTCAGGGACTACCTGTCGAGCAAGGTCCACGTGATGGGCGAGGCCGAGAAGCCGGGGCTCCTGTACCTGACCGGCCCGACCACGCTCCTCGAGGTCCTCTCCCGGGCGGGAGGACTCTCGAAGACCGCCGGCAAGAACCTCGTGCTCGTGCGGACGGAAGGCCAGGAGGGGCAGGCGGCCCCGCGCAACACGATCCTCTTGCGGCTCGACGTGCGCAAGATCCAGGCGGGCGACGTCAAGGAGAACATCCTCGTCCAGAACGGCGACATGCTGCTCGTCCCCAAGGGCTCCGCGATCTTCGTGCTGGGGGAGGTCAACCGGGCCGGCACCTTCCCGCTCGACAAGGAAACCTCCGTGCTGGAGGCGATCACGCTGGCCGGCGGGTACAGCAGCACCGCGGCGCCGGCGGGCGTGAAGGTCCTGCGGCGCAACCCCGACGGCCGGCAGGAGACGATCGCCCTCGACCTCGCGGGGGCCGTCCCCAAGGACAAGAACTTCCGGCTGGAGGACGGCGACACCGTGCTGGTGCCGAAGGGCAACACGTTCTTCGTCTTCGGCGAGGTCAAGAAGCCGGGCGTCTACCAGCTCGACAAGGAGACCAACGTCCTCGAGGGCATCACGATCGCCGGCGGCTTCACCGACAAGGCTGCGCCCGGGCGCACCCGGGTCATCCGGACGACGGACAAGGGGCAACAGACCATCAACGTGGACATGAACGACATCATCCGTCGCGGCCAGCGCGACAAGGCCATCCGCCTGCTCGAGAACGACGTCATCGTCGTGCCGGAGAGCTTCTTTTGATGCCCACCGAGACCGCGTCGCCCGTCCGCGAAGCGCACCTGAAGGACTACTACCGCACGCTGCGCAAGCACCGGTGGCTGGTGTGCGGGGTGTTCCTGGCCACGGTGTTCACGGTGGCCGTCTGGTCGTTCGTGCAGACGCCGATCTACCAGGCGAGCGCCACGGTGCTCATCGAGCCCGAGCCGCCGAAGTTCCTGAACATCCAGGAAGTCTCGCCGATCGGCTCGCCGACGCAGGACTACTACCGGACGCAGTACGAGATCATGGTCAGCCGTCCGATCATCGAGCGGGTGATCGAGACGCTCAACCTCAAGAAGCGCATTCCCGGGCTCGAGCGCGCCGGCGACCCGGTGCGGGCGCTGCTGGGATCCGTCACCGTCGAGCCCAAGCGCAACACGCGCCTGGTCCAGGTGCGGTTCGAGCATCCCGATCCGGGCATGGCCGCCGAGGTTGCCAACGCGCTGGCCCGGCAGTACGCCAAGCACAACCTCGACATCAAGCTCCGGGGCGCCCAGGAGGCGATGACCTGGCTCAACGAGCAGATGGGCAGCCTCAAGGTGAAGGTCCAGGAGTCCTCGGAGGCGCTGCAGAACTACCGCGTGAAGGCCGGCATCATGGGGCTGCAGGAGCAGCGGCAGATCACCGCCCAGAAGATCATGGACTTCAACAAGCAGTACCTCGAGGCCCAGGCCCAGCGGCTGTCGGTCGAGGCCAAGCTGGGCGAGCTGCAGCGGATCACCAGTGACAAGGGCGGGGCCCAGACGATCTTCACGGTGGCGGACAGCCCGCTCATCCAGAAGCTCAAGCAGGAGGCCTCCGAGCTGGAGGTCACCAGGGCGAAGCTGTCGAAGATCTACAAGGAGAAGCACCCCGAGCTCCTCAAGGTGGACGCCCAGCTCGAGCAGGTGACCCTGAAGATCGACGCCGAGATCAAGACGATGATGCGGGCCGTCCAGACGGAGTTCCGGGTGGCCCGGGCCCGCGAGGAGACGCTGCTCGGCAACGTGAACCGGCTGCGGGGCGAGGCCCAGGAATTGAACGAGAAGGAGATCCAGTACCTGAACCTGCAGCGCGACGCCGACTCCAACCAGCAGCTCTACGAGGCCGTCCTCAAGCGCCTCAAGGAGACCGGCGTCACCGGCGGGCTGGAGACCAACAACGTCAGCATCATCGAGGAGGCCCCGGTGCCCCGGACGCCGGTGCGGCCGCGCAAGGCGATCAACCTCGCGGTGAGCGTGCTGGTCGGGCTCTTCGTCGGCGTCGGCATCGCGCTGACGATCGAGTACTTCGACACGACGGTGAAGACGCCGGACGACGTCGAGCGCTTCCTGGGGCTGCCCGTCATCGGCATCGTGCCCCTGTTCGCGGTGAAGAAGTAGCCATGGCCGACCGCCCGAAACCCAGCGCCGCATCCGCCACGCTCGTCGCGCACGCCGAGCCCAAGTCGCCCGCCGCCGAGGCGTACCGCTCGCTGCGGACGAGCATCCAGTTCGCCGGCCTCGATCACAAGTGCCGCACGATCCTCATGACCTCGGCCAGCCCCGGCGAGGGCAAGTCGACGACCGTCGCCAACTTCGGCGTCGTCATGGCCCAGACCGGCTCGCGCGTCCTGCTGGTCGACTCCGATCTGCGCCGCCCGACGCTGCATCGGGTGTTCGGCCTCAGCAACAACCGCGGTCTCACCACCGCGCTGCTCGAGGGGCTGCCGTTCTCGCAGATCGCCCTGCCGACCAGCATCGCCAACCTGTTCGTCCTCACCAGCGGGCCGGTGCCCCCGAACCCCGCCGAGCTGGTGGGCTCCAACCGGATGCGCGAGTCGCTGGAGGCGGCCGTCGGCGAGTTCGACATGGTCCTGCTCGACTCGCCGCCGCTGGTGTCGGTGTCCGATGCGGTCGCCCTCGCCGCGTTCACCGACGGCGTGGTGCTGGTGGTGCAGACGGGGAAGGTGCCACACGAGGTGATCCGCCGCGCGGCGGGGCAGATCCAGGCCGTCAAGGGCCGGATCCTCGGCGTCGTGATGAACGCCGTCAACCTCAAGCGCGACGGCTACTACTACGACTACTACCGCTACTACCACTCCTACTACTCGCCCGGCGAGGGCAAGAGGCGCTGAGCGGGGCGCCGGCTCGCCCTAGGGGTGGCGCCACTCGCCGCCGTCGCGGCCGATGAAGGTGTCGGCCTCGGGCGGGCCCCACGACCCGGACTCGTAGGTCGGCAGCGGGCCGGGCGTCCGGGCCCAGTGGTCGAGCACCGGCTGCGTCAGTGACCACGCCTGCTCGATCCAGTCGCCGCGCGAGTAGAGCGTGGCGTCGCCGTGGATCGCGTCCAGCAGCAGCCGCTCGTACGCCTCGGGGGGCTCACCGCCGAAGACGTCCTGGTACTTGAAGTCCAGGTTCACGGGGCTCAGCTTGAGATCCGGCCCCGGCTCCTTGGCCTCGACCGTCAGCGCGATCCCCTCGTCGGGCTGCACGCGAATGACCAGGACGTTGGGATCCACGCGCACCGTGCCGCGGCGGAAGATCATGTGGGGCGTCTGCTGGAAGCGGATCACGATCTCGCTCACGCGCTTGGCCATCCGCTTGCCGGTCTGCAGATAGAACGGCACGCCGGCCCACCGCCAGTTGTCGATCTGCAGCCGCAGGGCGGCGTAGGTCTCGGTGACGGAGTCCGGCTTGACGCCCTTTTCCTGGAGGTAGCCGGGCATCTGGCGACCGCCGACGAACCCCGTCGCGTACTGGGCGCGCAGCGCCGCCTCGTCCACCCGGGCGGGGTCGATGGGCCGCACCGCCTGCATGACCTTGCCCTTCTCGTCGCGCACCGCGCGGGCGTCGAACGTCACCGGCGGCTCCATCGCGATCAGGCACACCACCTGGAGCAGGTGGTTCTGGATCATGTCGCGCAGCGCGCCCGACTCCTCGTAGTAGCCTCCGCGCCCCTCCACGCCGACGGTCTCCGCCACCGTGCACTGCACCTCGGCGACGTGGTTGCGGTTCCACAGCGGCTCGAAGATGCCGTTGGCGAAGCGCAGCGCGAGGACGTTCTGGACCGTCTCCTTGCCGAGATAGTGATCGATCCGGTAGACCTGCTCCTCGTGGAAGACGCTGGTGACGAGCCGGTTCAGCTCCTGCGCCGAGCGCAGGTCGTGGCCGAACGGCTTCTCGACGATGATGCGCGTCCAGCCGCCCCGCTCCGCCGCCATGTCGGCCTTGCCGAGGTGGACGGTGATCTTGTCGTAGAGGCTGGGCGGCGTGGAGAGATAGTAGAGGCGATTGGCCACACCGCCGTGCGTGCGCTCGATCTCCTCCAGCCGCGCGCGCAGGCGGCCGTAGAGCTCGGGCCCGGTCGGGTCGCCGGGAACGTAGAACAGGTTCCCGGCGAACCGCTGCCACACCTGCTCGGTGGGCAGCTTGAACCGGGCGAACTCCTTCACGCCCTCCTTCATCTTGTCGCGGAAGGCGTCGTCGCTCATCGCGGTCCGGGCCGTACACACGATGGCGAACGGCTCCGGGAGCGTCCGCGCCGCGAACAGCGTCCACAGCGCGGGCATCAGCTTGCGGTTCGTCAGGTCGCCTGACGCACCGAAGATGACGAGCGAGAAGGCCTCATCGTTCGCTGGCATGTCGTCCGAGCGCAGGGGCGAAGTATCGCACAGAACTAGCGGGCCTTGACGGCGCCCAGCAGCGACGCCGCCGGGCGGTCGAGGAGCCACACGAGCCGGCCGCTCACCGGGCGCACCATGGACGGCGGCAGGCTGGTGCCGGGCTCGGCGAGGACCGCCTTGACGACCTTGGCCTTCTCGGCGCCCGCCACCAGGAACATCACGCGGGCGGCGGCGTTGATGAGCGGGAACGTGAAGGTGAGTCGCTGGGGAATGGACGCCGCCGCCGCGTGGACGGCCGCCACGGGACGGAAGACCTCCTTGAGGACCGGCGACCCCGGGAACAGCGAGGCGATGTGGCCGTCCACGCCCATGCCGAGCAGGATCAGGTCGAACCGCGGGAGCTCGCCGCGCTTGCTCTCGAAGACCTCGGCCAGCCGGCGCGCGTACGCGGCGGCCGCCGCGTCCAGGTCCTCGGCCTCGCCCTGGATGCGCACGATCTGCGCGATCGGCACCGGCACCTTCGACAGCATTGCCTGGTGGGCCATCCGGTAGTTGGACTCCGGGTGGTCGGGCGGCACGCCGCGCTCGTCGCCGAAGAAGATCCACGTGCGGTCCCACGGCACTCCCTCGCGCAGCGGCGACCGGGTCAGTCGCTCGTAGGTCATGCGCGGCGTGATGCCGCCGGCGAGGGCGAGCGTGAACCGGCCGCGCGCCTCGACCGCCGCCTGGGCCGCCTCCGCGATCGCGCGCGCGGCGGCATCGGCCAGCGCGACGGGGTCGTCGACGACGGTGATCTCGGCATCCATGACGTCGCCCATCATACCCTGTCGTCCAGCCGCCGGTGACGCTCGAGCGCGGCCTGGTAGCGGGCGTGGCGCGCGGGATCGGGCGCCACTGCCTCGCCGAGCGGCACCGCCGCGACCGCCGCGTCGGGCAGCGCGCCGAGCGCCTCCAGCGCGAGCAGCGCGGCTCCGCGGCCGGTGGCCTCGCTCTCCGGCGAGCAGTGGATCGTGTGTCCGAGCGCATCGGCGAGCATGCGCCGCCAGTGGCGCGAGCGGCTGATTGCACCGCCCGAGGCGACGACGACATGGCCGGGCGTCGCGAGCGGCGCGAGCAGCTGGTACACCAGCGCCAGCCGCAGCGCCACCGCCTCGAGCGCGGCGTGCAGGATGTCGAGCGCGGTCGTGTCGAGCGACAGGCCGGTGAGCGTGGCCCGGCGATCGCCGCGCCAGCCCGGCGCGCGCTCGCCGGCCAGGAACGGCAGGACGGTGAGCCCGTGGTCGTCGGGAAGCCGCGCGTCGAGCGCGTGGTCCACCGCGGCGTCGTCGGGGAGGCGCAGCACGTCACGACACCAGGCGTAGACGTTGCCGCCCTCTGAGGTGGCGCCGCCCACGAGCGCGCGCCGCCGGTCCACCCGGTACCGCCAGAGGCCGCGCGGTGGTCGTGCCCCTGCGGCGGTCACCACCCGCAGCGCCGCCGACGTGCCGACGTTGAGCGCGACGCGGCCGGTGTCCACGCAGTCGGAGCCGATGTTGCTGGCGGCGCCGTCGCCGATGGCGGGGAACCACGGCAGGCCGCGAAGCGCGGGCCAGCGGCTCGCCCACGGAGACCGCAGGCCGCGGCGGACGTCGGTACGATCGACGAGCGGGAAGAGCCGGGCCGGCTCGATGCCGGCGGCGGCCAGCGCCTCGGCGTCCCAGCCGAGCGCGTCCTGGTCGAAGAGGCCGGTGCCGGACGCCATCGAGACGCTGGTGGCGGCCTCGCCGAACAGGGCCAGCTCGAGGTGCTCGCCGACCGATCCCCAGCGGGTCACGCGGCGGACGTCGCCCGGGCGCTCGCGGGCCAGCCAGCGCAGCTTCGCCGGCCAGTAGGAGGTGTGCAGGTGGCAGCCGGTCCGGTCGTGTAGCGCGCTCTCGTCGAGGGCGCCGCGCAGCAGCGCGGCCTCACCGGCGCTGCGCGAGTCGGCCCAGGTGAAGACCGGCGTGAGCGGCCGGTCGTGCGCATCGAAGCCGACGAGCCCGTGCCAGAACGTGGCCACCGCGACGGCCTGCACGTCGTCGTGACGGGCGGCGCGCACGACGGCGTCCAGGCACGTCGTGGCGGCGTCGAGGATCACGGCGGGATCGTGCTCGACGCCGCCGTCGCGGGTGGTCACCGGCTCGTAGGGCACCTGGTGGAAGCGGCCCGCCACGGCGCGGCCGCGCGCGTCGTAGAGGGTGGCGCGCGCCGAGGAGGTCCCGACATCCAGGGCGATCACCATGGGGTCGCTATTGTAAGATGCCGGGGATGGTCGACGGGTGGGAAGTCCTGACGCTGCGCGGCCTGGCCGCGACCGACGAGCGGGCCGACGCGTTCACCGGCACGCTGGTGATCCACCGCCTCGGCAGCCCCGAGCCCGTCGAGTCGGTGAGCGTCGAGATCAAGCGCAGCGTTCTCGTCGAGCTCCAGCAGACGCTGGCGCGCACGCTGGCCCGCTCCACCGGCTTCAAGAAGAAGACGTAGCGCCCCCCTAAGCTCACGCGAGAGGAGACGCAGATGGCCCAAATCCGAGTCCTGAGCCCGGTCGGTGTGGTCACCCGCCAGTCGGTGCCGGTTCCCCCGCTGCCCGGCGCGCTCGCGGGGCGCACCGTCGGCTTCCTCGACAACACCAAGTCGAACTTCGACCGGCTCACCGCCGGGCTCGGCGAGCTGTTGCGCGAGCGCTACGGGGTGAAGGCCGTGCTCCACCGGCGCAAGGCCAACGCCTCCACGCCGGCTGCCCCCGAGCTGATCGACGAGCTCGGCAAGCACTGCGACCTCGTCTTCGCGGGCTCCGCCGACTGAGGGTCCTGCACGTCGTGGAGTCTCCACGACGCCATCGAGCTGGCGAAGGCCGGCACCCCCGCCGGGCTGATCGCGACCACCGCCTTCCAGGGGCTGGCCGTCAGTGAGCTGTCCGCGCTCGGCGTCTCCGGGCTGCCCTTGCTCGTCATCGATCATCCGCTCGGCGGCGAACGCCCCGACGCCGTCGCCCGCCGCGCCCACCAAGCCTTCGAACAGCTCGCGAGCCTGATCGCGGGCTCCGCGACCGAAGTCGGGCGTATCGGAGCCACGCCTGCCTCGAACAGGCCACCCACGTCCCTAACCGAGCAAGCGTCCCCCGCTACAACAACCCCGGACGTCGCGGCCATCACGCTCGACGACAGCCCTGACGCCCTGCTCGCCGAGTTCATGGCGCGGAGCTGGGCCGACGGGCTGCCGATCGTAGCGCCGACCGAGCCCCGGGTGGCCGCGATGCTGGGCGGGCGCGACGGCGCGCGCGTGCTGGGGCCGATGCCGCCGCTGTGGCGGCAGGCCACCCTCGAGAAGCTGGCGATCAACGCGGTTATGGCCGGCTGCGAGCCGGCGGCCTTTCCGGTGATCGTGGCCGCCGTGGAGGCGCTGCTGGATCCGGCGTTCAACCTCTACGGCGTGCAGGCGACCACCCATCCGGTGGCGCCGCTGCTCGTGATCAACGGCCCCTACGGGCGGCAGATCGGCGTGCACGCCGGCAGCGGCTGCTTCGGCCCCGGCTTTCGCGCCAACGCGACGATCGGGCGCGCGATCCGCCTCATCCTGCTCAACGTCGGCGGGGCGTGGCCGGGCCGCTACGACATGGCGACGCAGGGGAGCCCGGCGAAATACGCCTACTGCATCGCCGAGAACGAGGCGGCCTCGCCGTGGGGCCCCCTGTGCGACGGCGACACGGTGACGGTCTACGGCGGCGAGGGGCCGCACAACGTCAACGATCACGTCTCCACGACGGCGGCGGGCATCCTGGCCAACGTCGCCGACACCGCGGTGTCGCTCGGCTCGAACGTCGGCTGGTACTTCTCGCAGGCCCAGCTCATGGTCGTCCTCGGCCCCGAGCATGCGCGGACGATCGCGGAGGACGGCCTGAGCCGGGCCGACGTCCAGCGCTTCGTCTACGAGAACGCCCGCCAGCCGCTCGGCCTGATGCGGCTGGGGGGCATGTGGGGCATGCACGACTGGCCGGCGTGGATGAACGCCACCACCGATGCCGAGGCGCGGCTGCCGCGGGTGCCGTCGCCCGAGGACGTGCTCGTCGTGGTGGCGGGCGGCTCGGGCAAGCACTCGGCGGTCGTCCCCAACTGCACGTTCAGCCGCGCGGTCTCGCGCCCCATCCAGCCCGGCGGGTGACGGCGCCGGCCGCGCGCCGATGAGCCGCCGCCGGCGCGCGCGCCCCTCCGCCGCGCGCGCGGCGGCAGACCCGGTCGCGCTGCCGCCGGCGGGCTGGACGCGCACGGCCGTCGCGGCGGCGGTCGCCGCCGGCCTCGCGCCGCTGGTCGTCTATCTCCTCACGCTGAGCCCGACGGTCAACGGCGGCGACAGCGGGGAGTTCGTCGCGGTCGCCCGGCTGCTCGGCGTCGCGCATCCCTCCGGCTATCCGCTGCACACGCTGCTGGGGTGGCTGGCCACGCTGCTCCCGCTCGGCAGCGTGGCCTGGCGCGTGAACGCGATGTCCGCGCTCTGCGACGCGGGCGCCGCCGCGCTCCTCTTCCGGGCGGTGGTGCTGCTCACCGGCGATCTCGCGGCCGGGCTGCTGGCGGCGGGCGCCTTCGCCTTCGCCCCGCTCATCTGGGCGTACGCGATCACCGCCGAGGTGTTCGCGCTCAACAACCTGTTCGTGGCGGGGATGCTGTACTGGTCGGCGCGCGCGCTGCGCGAGGCGGCGGGCGGGCCGGCGCCGCTGTCCACGCTGTACCTCGCCGCGCTCTGGATGGGGCTGGGGCTGTCCAACCATCACACGCTCGTCTTCTTCGCGATCCCGTTCGGGCTGCTGCTGATGGGGCTGGCCGGCCGGCGGCTGGGGCGGTCGCGCGTGGCCGCCGCGCTGGCGGGCTGCGCGGCGCTCGGCTTCGCCCCCTACCTCTATCTGCCGCTCGCCTCTGCCCATCCCGCCGCGGTGACGTGGGGCGATCCGACGACGTGGTCGGGCTTCCTCGCGCATTTCTTCCGGCGCGAGTACGGCACCTTCCGGCTGGCCGACGAGAGCGTTGGCAGCGCGGGGTCGTGGCTGGCGCGGCTGGCGCTGTTCGGACGCGCCGTCGCCCGCTCGACGCTCTTCGCGGTGGTGCCGCTGGGCGCCGCGGCGCTGGTGCCTCTGCGGCGGGCCGGGCCGCCGCGGCGCTTCGTCGCCTTCTGGCTGGCGGCCGTGGCCTTCTACGTCGTCGTTTTCTGCCGCCTGGCCAACATGCGCCTCGACGACCCGCTGCACGTGCTCATGCAGGAGCGCTTCTGGCAGCAGGGCTTCGTCGTGGTCGCCGCCGCGCTCGGCATCGGGCTCGCCGCGCTCGCGGGGGCGGCGGGCGCGCGCGGGGGCCCGTGGATCCGCTGGCCGGTCGCCGTCGCGCTGCCGGTGGCGCTCGTGGCCGTGCACCTGCCGGCGATGCGCGCCCACGGCAACACGCTCGTCCGCGACTACGGCGCCGCCGTCCTCGCCTCGGTCCCGCCCGACGGCATCCTGGTCGTCACCGGCGACGATCTCATCGGCAGCGTGCGCTATCTGCAGTCGGTCGAGGGGCTCCGCCCCGACGTGTACGTGCTGCCGACCGGCATCGTGCCGCTGCCGTGGTTCCCCCGGGTGGCGGCGCGGCACATGCCCGAGCTCGTCCTGCCGCGGGCGCCGTTCACGTTCCGGCAGCTCCTCGACGCCAACCTCTCCCGGCGACCGGTGGTCGTGTGCAACCGCCTGCCGTGGCTCTCCACGCTGGAAGAGGCGTACGCGCTGTGGCCGCGCGGGCTGGTCGAGGAGGTGCGCCCGAGGGGCGGGGAGCCGGCGTTCGACCGCTGGGTGCGGGACAACGAGGACTCGTTCGCGCGCTTCGATTCCGCCCGCGCCGAGCCCTTCGTCGCCGGAAGCTGGGAGCGCGGCCTCGCGACGATCTACTGGACGCAGTACGAGCGCTTCGGCCTCGCCGTCGTGCGGCTGGCCGCGCGCCGCCACGACGATCCGGTGGCCCAGGAGACCGCCGTCCGCGTCCTCGAGCGGCTGGCCGCGCGGCCGACGGTGGCGCCGGTGGTCCTGCGCAACCTCGGCGTCGCCTACCAGCTGCTCTCGCGCCGCCGGCCCGAGGCGCTGGCGCCGATGGTGCGCGCCTGGCGGCGGTACCTCGCGCTCGACCCGACCGGCGACGCCGAGCTGGCCAACATCCGGCTCCTCGTGGAAGAGGGCGAGCGCGCGCTCAAGGCGCGGGGCGGCGGCGGATCCGCCACGGCTCGATGAGTCCCTCCCAGACGATGTTGGCCGAGAGCTTGGACGCGCCCCGGCGCCGCTCGACGAAGCGGATGGGAATCTCCCGGATGCGCGCGCCGTGCCGGTGGAAGAGCGTCTTGAGCGCGATCAGCCAGGCGTAGCCCTTGGCCTCGATCCGCTCGAACGGAATCTCGCGCAGGAAGTCCGTCCGCATGCAGGTGAAGCCGGCGGTGAGGTCGCGGATCGGCGTGCCGGTGATGCGGCGCGCGTACCAGTTGCCGCCCAGCGAGAGCAGACGCCGCCGCACGCTCCAGTTGGCGACGGCGCCGCCGGGGACGTACCGCGAGCCGATGACCAGGTCGTGGGCGGCGGCGGCGGCGATCAGCGCGGGGACGTGGCGGGGATCGTGGGAGAAGTCGGCGTCCATCGTCACCACGCAGTCCTCGCGCCGGTCGTCCAGCACCCGGCGGAGCGCCGTCTGGTAGGCGGAGGCCAGCCCCAGCTTGCCCGGGCGTACCAGCAGCTCCACCGCGGGGTCGCCGGCCATCACGTCGCGGACACGGGCGGCGGTGCCGTCGGGCGAGCTGTCGTCCACCACGAGGACGCGCGCGCCGGGGCCGAGCTGCGCGCGCAGCGCCTCGAGCAGCGGCCCGATGGTGTCGTGCTCGTCGTAGGTCGGCACGATCACCCGCGGCGTCATGGCCCCTCGCGGGTGAGCAACAGCCCGAGCGCCGTGACGAGTAGCGCGGCGCCCACCACGCCGGCCGCCCCCAGCCGCTCGCCGAAGAGGAGCACGCCGAGCAGCGTCGCGGTGAGCGGCTCCAGCAGCGAGGCGATCCCGGCGATCGAGGCCGGCACGTCGCGCAGCCCCACCGTGTAGATCGCGTAGGCGCCGGCGGTGGTCACCGCGCCCAGGTAGAGCAGCCACAGCCAGCCGAGCGCGAGCTGGCGGCCGACGTCGGGGCCGGCCAGCGCCGGGGCGAGGACCACCGCGGCCACGCCGAAATTCACCGCCGCCAGGGGCAGGGGCGCCGTCCGCGCCAGCGTCGCCTTGGCGAGGACCACGTAGAGCGCGTAGGCGAGGCCGGCGGTCAACGCCAGCGCCACCCCGGCGGCGAACCGCGGCGAGACGTCGGCGGCGGTGCGCGGGCCGACGATGAGCAGTCCGGTGCCGACGATCCCGAGCGCCAGCGACAGCGCGACGCGCGCGGTGAGCCGCTCGCCCAGCGTGGCGGCCGCCAGCAGCGCGATGAGCAGCGGTGCCGAGCAGATCGCGATGAGCGCGGCGATCGCGATCCCGGTCATCGTCACCGCGCTGAAGTAGGCGGCCTGGAAGCCCGCCATGCAGACGCCGAGCGCGACACAGCGCCAGCGGTCGGCGCGATGGATGCGCAGCGCGCCCGACGCCGCCCGGGCCAGCGCCAGCAGCAGGACCGCGGCCACCGCGGTGCGGACGGCGCCGATCACGACCGGCGTGGCCCCCGCCCGCGCCACCAGCACCGCGGTGACCGACCCCGTCGTCCCCCACGACACCGCCGCCAGCGAAATGAGCACCAACCCCCGCACCCGCGCGCGACTTGACGGATGAGACACAGCCGTCAATCATAGGCGGGATGCAGGACCCCGTCACAATTCGAAACCGGGTTCGAAACCATTGTCGGGCGTGTCGGAGCCCCGGGCTCCTCGAACAGGCCACCCATGTCTCTAACCGTGCGAGCGGCACTCGCTACAAAACCGCCACTCGCTACAAAGGCCCATCATGAACATCGGATTCGTCGGGACCGGAACCATGGGGCAGCCGATGGTCGCCAACCTCGTGAAGAAGGGGTTCGCCGTCGCGGCCTGGGACGTGGTCCCGGCGGCGCTGGCCGGCGCCGTCACCGCGGGCGCCGTCGCGGGCGCCTCCGCCGCCGACGTCGCGCGGCGCAGCGAGATGGTGATCACGATGCTCCCGTCGTCGTCGCACGTGGAGGCCGCGTACCTCGGCGCGGGCGGCGTGCTCGAGGGGGTGGCGTCGAGGCGGCTCTGCGTGGACATGTCCACCATCGACCCGAGCGTCTCGCGTCGGGTGGCGGCGGCGCTGGCCGACCGGCGGGTGCGCTTCCTCGACGCGCCGGTCTCCGGCGGCGTGCCGCGGGCGACGGACGGCACCCTGGCCATCATGGTGGGCGGTGACGCGCGCGACCTCGAGGAGGCGCGGCCGGCGCTGGCGGCGATGGGCGCCAACATCATCCACGTCGGTGCGGTGGGCAGCGGCGAGGTCGCCAAGCTCTGCAACAACCTCATCGCCGGCGTCTCCGCCGTCGCGGTGAGCGAGGCGTTCCGCATCGCCGAGGGGTTCGGGGTGGATCCCAAGGTGCTGACCGACGTCATCTCGAAGTCGTCGGGCAACACCTGGATCATGGAGCACATGCACCCGGTGCCGGGGCTGGTCGCCCGCTCGGCCTCCAGCCAGGACTACGCGCCGGGGTTCATGACCGACCTGATGGCCAAGGACCTCGGCCTCGCGGTCAACGCCGCGCGCGAGCTGCGCGTGCCGGTCGTGGTGGCCCCGGCCGCCCAGCAGGTGCTCCGCCTGGCCTCCTCCCACGGTCTCGGCCGCAAGGACTTCACCGCCGTCTACACGTTCCTGAAGCCCTCGAGCGACCGCGCGCCGGTGTGACCCGGGCCTCGCCCGGCGCGCCGCGCGAGCGGGCGCGGCCCCGATGTATACTACCGGGCGTTGTCGCGCGGCCCTGAGCCCGAAGGAGGCCCCGCCGTGAGTCTCGACGTGATGCTGAGCACGCTGTCGGAGTCCGGACGCAAGGTGCTGCGCGGCCGGCCGGGGTGGATCCGCAAGGTCAACGCCGACGTGCAGCGGATGGGGGCCCGGGTGGACGCCCAGTACGCGGTGCTCGGCCCGTACGATTTCGTCACGATCATGGAAGCGCCGGACAATGCCACGATCTCGCGCGTGTCGGTCGAGCTGGGCGCGCGCGGCGGTGTGCAGGGCATGACGATGGCCGCGATCCCGCTCGACGAGTTCATCGAGCGGCTGGAGGGCGGCGCCCGCCGCCAGGGGAAGAAGAAGCGCGCATGAAAGTCCTCAAGCTGACGCCCGAGCGTTGCACCGGCTGCCTGCGCTGCGAGATCGCCTGCTCGTACATGCAGACGGGTACCTACCAGCCGGCCAAGTCGGTCATCCGTGTGTCGCCCTTCGAGGGTCACACCTCCTACGCCCCCTACACGTGCACGCAGTGCGCGGAGGGGTGGTGCATGACGGCCTGCCCGGTGGGCGCCATCACCATCAACGCGGCCGGCGCCAAGGACGTGGTGGACGACACGTGCGTCGGCTGCAAGCTCTGCACGATCGCCTGCCCGTACGGCACGATGTTCTACGACACGGCCACTCGCAAGGCGTTCAAGTGCAACCTGTGCGGCGGGGATCCGGCCTGCGCGCACGCGTGCCCGACGGCGGCGATCGAGTACGAGGAGGTGGCGATGCAGGACTGGCTGGGTGATTTCGCGGCCGAGCGCGTGGGCCACCTGCTCGCCGTCAACGGAGGCCGGTGATGGCCACCCGTCACCTCATCATCGGCGGCGGCACGGCCGGCATGAACGCGATGCGCACCATCCGTGAGGAGGAGCGCGAGCCGTCCGAGATCACGCTGGTCAGCGCCGAGCGCCCGTACTCGCGCATGGTGCTGCCGTACTACCTCGACCGCTCGGTCGCGGAGTCGCACGTGTTCACCGCCACCGCCATCCAGCTCGCCCAGTGGAAGGTGAAGGCACTCGTCGGACGCCGCGCCGCCGGCCTCGACGTCAAGGCCAGCGTGTGCATGCTCGACGACGGGACGAAGATCGAGTACGACGACTGCCTGATCGCCACCGGCTCGACGCCGGTGCGGGCGCCGGTGCCCGGCGCCGACGGGCGCAACGTCCACTCGTTCTGGACGCTCGACGATGCCCGCGCCGTGATCGACGCCATCACGCCGGGCAGCCAGGTGGTCATGGTCGGCGCCGGCTTCATCTCGTTCACGATCCTCAACTCGATCCTCTCGCTCGGCGCCAGGCTGACCATCGTGGAGGTGGCCCCGCGGATCCTGCCGCGCATGGTCGACGCCACCGGCGGCGAGCTGGTGGAGGGTTGGCTCAAGGCCCACGGGGTGACGATCCGCACCAACGCCAGGCTGGCCAGGATCGAGGACGCCAAGGGGCGCAAGCGCCTGAAGTTCGCCGGGGGCGCCGATCTCCTGGCGGACGTCGTCATCATGGCCACCGGCATCAAGACCAACCTCGACTGGCTCAAGGGCTCCGGCGTCGTGATCAACCGGGGCATCGTGGTGGACGAGCGGCTGCGCTCGAACGTCTCCAACGTCTACGCCGCCGGGGACTCGGCCGAGGGGCGCGACCTCATCTCCGGTCAGGGCGCCGTGCACGCCATCGAGCCGACCGCCCAGGAGCACGGGCGCGTCGTCGGCGCCAACATGGCCGGCAAGGCCGTCGGCTACCGGGGCTCGCTGATCATCAACATCGTCGACGTCTGCCACCTGGACGTGGCCTCCTTCGGCACCTGGGACGACGCCAAGGCGGAGGCCATGAGCGAACTGAAGAAAGACCGGAATGCGTACCGGAAGCTCCTGTTCACGGGCGATCGGATGACCGGCGCCATCATCATCGGCCGCTCCCACGACGTGTGGACGACCAACGACGTCGGCATGCTCAAGGGCCTCGTGCAGACGGGCCAGCCGCTCGGCCGCTTCAAGGAGCACTTGCGGCGCAACCCGTTCGACGTCAAGATCGCGTTCATCGCCGCCAAGACCACGCGCACGCTGCTTCCCGAAACCGTCCTGGGGCGCCCGTCGAAGGCGCCCGGTGACTCCCCGGTGGCCGTATGACTCCAGTGACCCTCAGCGTTCCGAAGAAGTCCGCCAAGCCCCAACCGACGCGGCCCGGCGGGTTCGCCGGCCAGATCCTCCGCGTCGATCTCTCCAAGCGGAAGTGCTGGGCCGAGCCGTGGGACCCCGCCGAGATGCGCGATCAGCTCGGCGGCATCGGCCTCGGCGCGCGCATCCTCCACAAGGAGACGCGCAAGGGAAAGGGCAACGTGTCGTGGGATCACCCCGACAACCGGCTCATCCTGGCCACCGGCCCGCTGGCCGGGCTGCCGGTGTGGGGCACCGGCGGGCTCACCGTGGTGACGATCGGCGCCGGCACCAACGGGCCGACCTCCACGCAGGCCAACGGCTTCTTCGGCACGAACATCAAGTACTGCGGCTACGACGCCATCGTCATCCAGGGCCAGGCCCGCGACTGGGTCTATCTCCACATCGACGACGACCGGGTGGAGCTGCGTGACGCGCGCCCCTACGTGGGCAAGGACACGTGGGAGACGCAGGACGCGCTCAGCGCGGATCTCGGCATGCGCGGCCACCAGCTCTCGGTGTACTCGATCGGGCCGGCCGGCGAGCACCTCGCCCGCTTCGCGGCGATCCAGGGCGACTACGGCCACGTCGCCTCCAAGAACGGCGTCGGCGCCGTCATGGGCAAGAAGAAGCTCAAGGCCGTCGCCATCGTGAAGGGCACCAGGGCGCTCACGGCCAACGACCCGCGCGGCCTCATCCAGGCGGCCGACGAGATCGCCCACGATCTCCGGACCGATCCCTCCGTCCGCTCGCTCTACGAGTACGGCACGCTGCCCGGCGTGGTGAACCTCAACAAGCTCGGCGCGCTGCCGATCCGGAACTACACGACCAACACCACCGACGCCGACATGTCGAAGTGGGAGGCGCCCAAGCTGCGCGAGGGGTTCGATCACCGCGGACACCAGTGCAACTCGTGCGGCATGCACCACTGCCACATGTCGATCATCCGGCAGGGGCCCCACAAGGGCAAGATGGTGGACGAGCCGGAGTACGAGGGGTGGTCGGGCGCCGGCTGGACGATCGGCGTCACCGCCGACGTCGACGGCGTGGCGTGGCTCAACACGCAGCTCGACCGCGCCTGCCTGGACGTCAACGAGTTCGGCTGGGTGTGCGGCTGGGTGATGGAGGGGCTCGAGAAGGGGTGGCTCACCAAGCAGCAGGTCGGCTTCGATCTCAAGTGGGGCGACGTGCAGGGCGCCAATCGGCTGATCCAGATGATCAGCCGGCGCGAGGGGTTCGGCGACCTGCTGGCCGAGGGCGTCAAGCGCGCCGCCGAGAAGCTGGGCGGCGCCGCGCGGGACGCGGCGGTCTACACGGGCAAGGGCGCCTCGCCGCGCGGCCATGACCACCGGGCGCGCTGGGAGGAGATGCTCGACACCGCCACGTCGTCCACGGCCACGATGGAGACCGGTAACCCGGTGCACCAGACGGAGGTCGGCCTGCCCGCCCGCATCAACCCGTTCGACGGCGTGGCGGTCGCCAAGGTCGTGGCGGGCTGCCGCGGCCGGCGCAACTTCGAGGACTCGCTCGGCATCTGCATCTTCACCACGCGCACCCGCCTCGAGAACCTCTGCCGCGCGCTGTCGGCGGCGACGGGCTGGCGCTACACGCTGGAAGAGGCCATGCGCCAGGGGCGCCGGACGGCGGCGATCAATCGCGCCGTGGCGCTGCGCTGCGGTCTCACGCCCGACCTCGAGGTTCCCTCCAAGCGCTACGGCTCCACGCCGCACGACGGGCCGGCCAAGGGCCAGGCCGTCGGCGCCCAGTGGGAGACGATGGTCCAGACCTGGTACGACGAGGTCGGCTACGACCGCAAGACCGGCAAGCCGCTGCCGAAGACCCTCAAGGCGCTCGGACTCGACTGGCTCGCCAAAGAGCTCTGGGGCAGCAAGGCCTAGCGCCCGCGCGTGTCCGTCGCGCGCCCGCCCGCGCGGTGGAGCCGGCGTCGTGATCTACCTGCTCATCAACGCGATCGTCCAGACGCTGGACGACTCGCTGCCCGTGGCGCAGGCGCTGGCCGTGAAGGACGGCCGCATCGTGGAGGTGGGGGGCACCGACGAGATCCTCTGGCTCCGGGAGGACGACTACGAGCTGCTCGACCTCGAGGGGCAGACGGTCGTGTCGAGCGGGGGAGTGCTGGCCCCGGGTAACCCTGCGAATTTTCACGTCCTCAGTGGCGAGCGTACGGTGGAGACGTGGGTCGAGGGGGTTCGCGTGGTGGCTCGACCTTGACCCCCTGAGCCCTCTCGTGTTACTTGTCAGCGCCCTATGGCGGCACGGGAGCTGACCGGCGGGGTCAGGGGGATCCATGGCTCAAGCGATCGGATTCATTGGTCTTGGGATCATGGGGCGCCCCATGGCCCGGAACCTCCTCAAGGCCGGCCACGCGCTCGTCGTGCACAGCCGCAGCCGTGGTCCCGTGGACGAGATCGTCAAGGCCGGCGCCAGGGCCGCCGCCTCGCCCAAGGACGTCGCCGCCCAGTGCGACGTGCTCATCACGATGCTCCCCAACTCGCCGGAGGTGGAGCAGGTCGCGCTGGGGCCCAACGGCATCATCGAGGGGGCGCGCCGCGGTCTGGCGTTCGTGGACATGTCCACGATCTCGCCGATCGTGTCGCAGAAGGTCGGCAAGGCGCTCGAGGCCAAGGGGGTCGTCATGCTCGACGCCCCGGTGTCGGGGGGCGAGAAGGGCGCCGTCGACGGCGCGCTCTCGATCATGGTCGGCGGCGACAAGGGCGTGTTCGAGCGCGTGCTGCCGATCTTCCAGGCGATGGGAAAGACGATCACGCTGCTGGGGCCGCTCGGCTTCGGCGGCTTCACCAAGCTGGCCAACCAGATCATCGTCGCGGTGAACCTCACCGCGCTGGCCGAGGCGCTGACGCTCGGAAAGAAGGCCGGCCTCGACCGCGAGCTGCTGCTGACGGCGCTCGGCGGCGGGCTGGCCGGCTCGAAGTGCCTCGACCAGAAGAAGGCGAACTACCTGGCCAACACCTACAACCCGGGGTTCAAGGTCGACCTGCACTACAAGGACCTGGGCCTCATCATGGAGTCGGCGCGCGCGCTCGGCGTGCCGCTGCCGGCGACCGCCGTCGTCCAGGAGCTGTTCAGCGCCCTGCGGGTGAAGGGGCGCGGCGGCCTCGATCACTCGGGCGTCATCACCCTGCTGGAAGACCTCGCGGGCGCTTCGTGAGGGCCACCGTCGATCGGGCGGGGCTCGACCCGCAAGGCCGCCTGCCGAAGGTGCAGATCCGGCGGGTCCGCAAGGGCGATCTCTCCAAGGTGCGCGACGTCTTCGAGCAGAGCTTCGGCGATTTCCTCGAGCGCCAGCTGGGCACCCGTCCCCGCCAGGCGTTCAACGGCGCCCAGTACGTCCACCACCGCTGGCTCATGGAGCCGTGGGGCTGCTTCGTGGCCGAGGAGGACGGCGCCAAGATCGTCGGCGCCGCGCTCGCCGTCACCTGGGGCACCGTCGGCCTGCTCGGCCCGGTGGCGGTGCTTACGCACTACCACAACCAGACGATCGCCCAGCAGCTGATCCGTGCCGTCCAGGAGTTCTTCGAGGAGAACAAGGCGACGCTGCACGGGGCGGTGACCTATCCGACCAGCCCCAAGCACCTCGCCCTCTTCCACAAGTTCGGCTACAAGCCGAAGTCGCTCACCGCGGTGATGAGCCGCGCGCTGGACCGGGCGGCGGGACGGCCGGTCGCGACCAAGGCCCCGATGGCGA
Organism: Methylomirabilia bacterium; assembly: GCA_041497115.1. Taxonomy (GTDB): domain Bacteria; phylum Methylomirabilota; class Methylomirabilia; order Rokubacteriales; family CSP1-6; genus AR5. The sequence goes on along the minus strand of JBGQFW010000001.1, from coordinate 104,077 downwards.
AGGGCTCCCTCGCCGTGCGGCGGTTCTCCGAGCTCGAAGAGACCAAGAAGAAGGCGGCGCTGGCGCGCTTCCACCGCGTCACCAACGCGATCTGCCGCGGGATGGAGCTGGCCAAGGAGGTCGAGATCGTGGACGGCCTCGCGCTCGGCGACACCCTGCTGCTCGAGCGCGGCGCCGAGCTGATCGGCTTCGCGGTCTACCACGCGCCCGGGGTGAGCGAGGCGCCGACCGGCAGCCTCTACGTCAAGTACCTGGCGATCGACCCCCGCCACCGCAAGGTCGAGCACCTCGAGCAGTTCGTGGCCGCCGTCGAGGACCTCGCCCTCGAGCAGGGGCTGTCGCGGGTGATCCTGCCGGTGTACTTGCGATATTGGCTCGCCTACAGCACTCTGGTGAAATGCGGCTACCAGGTGGACTTCACGATGGTGCGGATGCAGAAGGGCAAGCCGGAGGATTACGAGGACCCCGCCGACCTCGTGCTCGACGACTGGCGCTGAGCGTCTCGCTCGGCCTGCTCGCCGCCGGCCTCGCGCTGGCGGGCGCGGGCGTCGCCTTCGCCCACTCGCTGCTGCTCGAATCGACGCCCGCCGCCGGCGCCAGGCTCGCCGCGGCGCCCCCCCAGCTCATGCTCCGCTTCAACAACCGCATCGAGAAGTCGCTCTCGCGCGTGCGCCTGCTCGACGGGCACGGCGGCGCGCAGCCGCTGGCCCTCAGCGCCGGCGGCGCGCCGCCCGATCGGGTGACGGCGCCGCTGCCCGCGCTGGCGCCGGGGTCGTGGCGGGTGGAATGGCGCGTGCTCTCCACCGACGGCCACGTCGTGTCCGGGCGCTTCGAGTTCCGGATCGCGCCCTAGGGGCATGGCCGGCTTCGTCGACGTCCTGCTGCGGGGGCTGATCCTCGTCCTTACCAGCCTGGTGCTGGGCGGCGTGGCGTGGGCGCGACTCGTCCTGCGCGCCGCGCCGCGAGTCGAGCCGGGGCCGGCCGTGGCGCGGGCCCTGCGGATCGTCGCCGGCGCCGCCGCGCTCGCCGCGGTGGCGCAGGCCGCGACGATGCTCGTCGCTCTGAGCGAGGTGGCCGGCCCCGACGGCTGGCCGGCGGGCGCCTTCCTCGCCACGACGTTCGCGCGGGCCGCCGTCGTCCGGATCGCCCTGGCGGTGGCCACCGCCGTGCTGGCCGTGCGGCTCGCCCGGCGGCCGGCCGGGCCCGTCGCCTGGCACGCGCTGAGCGCGGTTGCGCTCGCGCTCGTCGTCACCTCCGCGGTGCTGAGCCACGCGGTCGCCCGCGTCCAGGGGCGCGCGCTGCTGTTGGCGCTCGACGCGCTGCACCAGGCGGCGGCGGCGATCTGGATCGGCGGCCTCGCACAGCTCGCGCTCGGGGGGAGATCCCTCGACGCCGCCAGCGTGCGGCGGTTCTCCAACCTGGCGCTCGCCTCGGTGAGCGCGCTGGTCGTGGCGGGGGGCGTGCTGTCCTGGCAGTACGTCGGGGACGCGGGGGCGTACGTGGGCACCGCGTACGGCGTGATGATCGTGAGCAAGGCGGTGCTCCTCGCCGCGATCCTGGTGCTGGCGCTCGCCAATCTCCGCGCCGCGCGGCGCGCGGCGGCGCCCGACGCGCGGCTGTCGCGGTTCGTCGAGGTCGAGCTCGGGCTGGGGCTCACGGTGCTGTTCGCCGCCGCGTCGCTGACCTCACTGCCGCCGGCCGTCGACGTCACCACCGACCGGGCGACGGTGGCCGAGGTGGCGGCGCGCTTCCGCCCCACGCCGCCGCGGCTGACCAGCCCGCCGGTCGCCGAGCTCCTCGCGAAGGCGGAGCCCCTGATGGGCCCGGTCACCCGCCGCGAGCCGGTCGAGCGGGCGTGGTCGGAGTACAACCACCACTGGGCCGGCTTCTTCGTGCTCACGATGGGGCTGCTGGCCGCGCTGGAGCGGCTGGGCGTGCGACCGGCCCGCCACTGGCCGCTGGTGTTCTTCGGCCTCGCCGGCTTCCTGTTCCTGCGCAACGACCCGCGCGCGTGGCCGCTCGGCCCGGCCGGCTTCTGGGAGAGCCTGCTCCTGCCCGACGTGCTGCAGCATCGCGCCTTCGTCGTCCTCGTCGTGGCCTTCGGCGTCTTCGAGTGGATGGTGCGCACCGGGCGGCTGGCGCGCCGGCCGTGGGGCTACGCGTTCCCGCTGCTGTGCGCGGCGGGCGGCGGCCTGCTGCTCACCCACTCGCACGCGATGTTCAACCTCAAGGCCGAGTTCCTCGCTGAGGTCACGCACGCGCCGCTCGGCGTCCTGGGCGCCTTCGCGGGCTGGGGGCGGTGGGTCGAGCTGCGGCTGCCGGAGGCCGGCCGGGGGGCGGGGTGGTTCTGGACGCTCTGCCTGACCGCGGTGGGGCTCATCCTCGTCGTCTATCGCGAGGCGTGAGGGACGACGGCATAATGGGCGGGATGCTCGCAGGGCACGCCACCGGGGAGGGCACCGCGCGCTACGCTGCGCGCGTCGCGGACCGGGTGCCGACCGACCACTACCGGGAGATGGCCGGCGGCGTCCGCGCCTCCACCATCGGGGTCGGGACCTATCTCGGCCGCGAGGACGCCGCCACCGACGCGCTCTACCAGAGAGCCGTCGAGCGGGCGCTCGAGCGCGGGCTCAACGTCGTGGACAGCGCGATCAACTATCGCCACCAGCGCAGCGAGCGCGCGGTGGGCGCCGCGCTGGCCGCCGCCGTCGGGCGCGGCGCGCTCCGGCGCGACGAGGTCGTGGTCAGCACCAAGGGGGGCTACCTCGCTTTCGACGGTGACGTGCCGCCCGACCCCCGCGCGTACTTCACCGCGACCTACGTGCGCCCCGGAATTCTGAACGCGGGCGACGTCGTCGGCTCGCACTGCATGACGCCCCGCTACCTGCGCGATCAGCTCGATCGCAGCCGCGCCAACCTCGGCCTGGCGACGCTCGACGTCTACTACGTCCACAACCCCGAGGGACAGCTCGACGAGGTGGCCCGGCCGGAGTTCCTGGTGCGGATGCGGCGCGCCTTCGAGGCGCTCGAGGAGGCGGCCGGCGAGGGCAAGCTGCGCGTGTACGGCGCCGCCACGTGGAACGGTTTGCGGGCCGACGCCGGCGACCGCGGCCACCTCTCGCTGCCCGAGCTGGTCGCGCTCGCGCGCGAGGTCGGCGGCGCCGACCATCGCTTCCGCGTGATCCAGCTGCCCTACAATCTGGCCATGCCGGAGGCGTTCGCGCGCGCCAACCAGAAGCTCGACGGCAGCTTCTTCCGCCTGCTCGACGCCGCCCGCCACCTGGGCGTCTACGTGATGGCCTCCGCCTCGCTCCTGCAGGGCAAGCTCGCGCAGGCGCTGCCCGCCGAGCTGGCCGAGCTCCTGCCCGGGCTCGAGACCGACGCCCAGCGGGCCATCCAGTTCGTCCGCTCCACCCCCGGCATCGGGACCGCCCTGGTCGGCATGAAGTCCGTCGCCCACGTCGAGGAGAACGCCCGGGTGGCCTCGCTGCCGCCCCTGTCCGGCGCCGAGATCACGCGGCTGTTCGCCGAGTCGTGACCTTGCCAACCTCGCGGGGGTCGGGTAGGGTGGCCGCCGGGATCACGCTCGAGCCCGACGTGGATCGGGCTCTCGGCGTCCGGCCCAGCGTCTCGGCGGTGATCTTCGACGCCCGCCGCCGCCTGCTCCTGCAGCAGCGCTCCGACGGGGGCCAGTGGGGGCTGCCCGGCGGCTCGGTCGAGATCGGCGAGTCGCTCCGCCAGGCCGTGATCCGCGAGGTGCGCGAGGAGACCGGGCTGGAGGTGACGGTACGTCGCCTCGTCGGCGTCTACTCGGAGCCGAAGCGGCAAGTCGTGCGATACCCGGATGGCAACGTGTGGCACTACGTGAACGCCTGCTTCGAGTGCGCGGCGCGGGGTGGCGAGCTCACGACCTGCGACGAGACGCTCGCCCTGCGCTGGGCGCCGCTCACGCGGCTGCCGGCGACGCTGCTGGCCAATCACCGCATCCGGATCCGCGACGCGCAGAGCCGGCGCGCCGCCGCATTCATTCGATAAGGAGGGCCGAGAGGTGATTCGACGGATTCATCACGTCGGAATCGTGGTGAAGCGGCTCAAGGAGGCGTACGCGTTCTACCGCGGCGTCCTCGGGCTGCCGCTCGTGCGCGAGGCGGACATCACCGACCAGGGCGTGCGGGCCGCGCTGCTCGCCGCCGGCGACAGCGAGATCGAGCTGCTGGAGCCGCTGGGGCCGGCCACGCCGGTCGGGCGCTTCCTCGCCAGGCGCGGCGAGGGGCTGCACCATCTCTGCTTCGAGACGCCCGACGTGGGCGGCTCGCTCGCCGACCTCAAGGAGCGCGGCGTCGAGCTGCTCGACACGGCGCCGCGCACGGGGCTGGCCGGCCAGATCGGCTTCCTGCATCCCCGCGCGTGCTCGGGCGTGCTCGTCGAGCTGACCACGCCGCCGGGGCCGTCCGCCGAGGAGCCGCCCTCGCCGCTGCGCCTCAAGCGGCTGGTGATCGGCGCCGGCGACGTGCGGGCGACCGCCGGCACGTTTCAGTCGCTGTTCGGCCTCCCCGAGGTCACGATGAACGGCGGCCCGCGCACGATGCTGGGCGTCGGCCGCGGCACGCTGCTGGTGGTGCCGACCCACGAGGTGGGTGGCACCGAGGGCATGGTGGCGCTGTCGTTCGTCGCCGAGGATTTCTTCGCGCTCACCGCCGCGCTCCGCAAGGCGGGGACACCACGCCTCGACGGCACCGGCGAGGTCACGGTGGAGCCGGCCGGCAGTCACGGCGTCCACCTCCACATCAGCCGCTACATGTTTCCGTGACCGCCGCCGACGGCGGCGCCGCACCGGACCCTGGCCACCGATAGCCTCGACCGCGCGAGCCGCGTCGCGCTGTACGCGTTGCTGCTGTGGGCGCCGCTCGCCTCCGGCGCCTACCGGGGCTGGCCGCTCACCCTGGCGTTCCTGCTGATCGGCGTCGCCGCGGCTGCCTGGCTGGTCGCCGCCCTCGGCGCCGGCCGTCTGGCGTGGCGGCGCACGCCGCTCGACCTGCCGGTGCTGCTGCTGCTGGCGCTCGTCGGGGTGCAGCTCGCCGTCGGCAACCACGCCCTGGTGGCCTGGGCGCTCGCGCCGGCCGCCTCCGTGACCGACCTCGCGGCGCGGTTTCCCACCCCCTTCCTGACGATCGGCACGGTGACGCCGCGCCACACGGTGGTCTCGGCGCTCATCTTCGTCGGCTACGCGGCCGTGTACTTCCTCGTCGTCCAGACGGTGCAGACCCGGCGCCAGATCGGCCGCCTCGTGCGCGCGCTGCTCGCCATCGGTGCGCTGATGGCGTTCCTCGGCCTGCTCGACTACCTCACCGGCCAGACGTGGCTGCTCGTGTGGCGCGAGCATCCGTTCATGGGGCGGCTGTCGGGGACCTTCGCGAGCCCCGATCACATGGCCGCGTGGCTGGTGATGCTCGTCGCGCTCGGGCTGGGGTGGGTCACCGCGCGCAGCCACGAGCCGCGCCGCGCCCCCTCGCTGCGCGCGCTCCTGTCGGTGCGCGAGCTGCGCGAGCAGGCGGCCCGCCGGTACCTGCCGCTGCTGGCCGTCGTCGTCATGGCGGTCGCCCTGGTCTTCACGCTGAGCCGGGGCGGGCTCGTGAACATCGTGGTGGCGCTGCTCGCGCTGATCTTCATGCTGGGCGCCGTCGGACGCGCGCGACGCAGCCTCGTCCTCACCGGCGTGCTGCTCGTCGCCGTCGTCGCCTACGCCGGCTGGATCGGCGTCGGGCCGATGCTCGAGCGTCTCAGCCAGGGGCCCGCGGGCGCCCTGGATCGCGTCCAGCAGTACGTGGCGTCGCTGCCGATGCTGCGCGAGTTCCCCGTGCTCGGCGTCGGGTTCGGGGCTTACCGCGACATCTACTTCCGTTACCAGCCGCTCGCGCACCTGCCGGCCCGCGTGTACTACCCCTACGCGCACAACGACCTGCTACAGCTCGCGATCGAGCTCGGCCCGGTGGGCGCGCTGCTCTGCGTCTTCCTCGCCTGGCGCGTCGGGGCCGACCTGGTCGGCGCCCACCTGCTGGGGCGCGGAAGCTGCCCGGTGGACGGCGGCGAGGGCGAGGAGGCGATGCGCAGCGACCGGTTCAGTCTCGGCGTGGCCATCGGCGCGCTCGCCGGGCTGGCGGGGCTGATCGCCCACAGCGCGCTCGATTTCTCGATGCGGATCCCGGCCGTCGGCGTCCTGGCGGCGACGCTGCTGGGGCTGGCCACGGTGGCCCTGCACACGCGGCTGCAGTCCGACCACGAGACGCTGCTGAGCGGCGTCGCCACGCTCGCGCTGCCGCGGCCGCGGGCGCTGGCGGCGGGCGCCCTCGCCGTCCTCGTGCTGGGGGCGTGGACGTGGCAGTGGGTGCGCATGGCGCGCGTCTGGGTGGCGGAGGCGGCGCTGGTCGCCGCGCCGCCGGCCGAGTGGCTGGAGCGCGCCGAGGCGGCGCTGGCCGTGGATCGCGGCAGCGCGAGCGCGCTGGCCTCGCGCGCGAAGGCGCGCCAGGCCGCGGCGCTGGCCCTCTGGCAGTCGCCGCCGGCCCCCGGTGTGGACCGCGACCGCCTGGCCCGTGAGGGGCTGGCGGCGGCCCGCGCCGACCTGCGCGAGGCGCTCGCGATCACCCCGACCGATCCGTGGCTGCACATGGACCTCGCGTGGGTGGAGGCCGGCGACGCCGTGGTGCAGGGGCGTGGCGGCCCCGACGGGCTGGCGGCGGCGCTGACCCACGGCAGCCGCGCCATCGCGCTCGCGAGGGACGCGCCGCTGTTCTACGCGGCGATGGCACGGCTGGCCTACTCGATCCCCGAGCTGGGACTGGCGGCGGCGCGTGAGGCGGTCGGGCGCGACCCCGCGCTGCTCAGCGAGATGCTCGACCTCTATCGGCCGCTCGGCCTCACCGAGACGGAGTGGCTGGCGCTCGTGCCGCCGACGGCGGTGGATCGGCTCGATCTGGCGGTGCAGCTCGAGGGGCGCCGGCTGGGCGGCGAGAGCCTGGTCGCCTACCGGGCGGCGGTGGCGGCGGCACCGCCGCGCGAGGCGTCGCTCTACCGGTGGGCGCTCGCCGAGGCGCTCGGCCGGGCGGGCGCCGACGCGCAGGCGATCGCGACGCTGCGCGAGGCGGTCGCCGCCGAGAGCGGCAATCCCGAGGTGGAGCGCGCGCTGGGCGCGGCGCTGGCGCGCGCCGGCGATCCCGAGGCGCTCGATCACCTGCGCCTGGCCAGCGGGCTCATGGAGCGCCGGGCGACCGCGACGGAGCGACGGCCGTTTCCCGTGCGCGACCGGCGCCTCAGCGCGCTGCTGGACCGCCTGGCCGGCGACCTGGACCGCCCCAGCCGCTACCAGCGCGCGCTCGCCGCGTACCTGACCGAGCGCCGGCTCTGGGACCAGGCGCTCCCGGAGTGGCGCGCCCTCGTCGCCGCCGACTCGCGGGACGCCGCCGCGCGCTTCGGCCTCGGCCTCGTGCGCGAGGCGCTGGGGGCCGCCGACGAGGCGCTGGCGGACTATCGGGCGGCGGTGGCGCTCGAGCCGGGCACGGCGCGCTTCCGCCGGCGGCTGGCTGAGCGGCTCTGGCTGAGCGAGCAGTTCTTCCAGGCGCTCAACGAGTGGCGGACACTCAAGCAGCAGGCGCCGCGCGACGTGCCGGCGCGGCTGGCGCTGGCCCGCGCGCTGGAGCGGGTCGGCCAGCCGACCGACGCGTACCGCGAGTACCGCGAGATCCTCGCCCTCGAGCCCGACCAGCCCGACGCCGTTCGAGCGATCGCACGTCTCGAAGGCCGCCGGCGCTAGCGCACGGTAGCCTGCGAAGTCATCCGCGCGGAATCGAGGGCCGCATCCGGCCGCGCCGGGGCGGCCCGAGCGTCGGGGGGTATGGGGGGCCATGTCGGGGCCCCCCATCTGGTCAGAACGCGTCAGGGGCGGCGGCGATCGTCTCCAGCTGGGGGCGCGTGTAGGAGGCGAGGCTGCGGAAGTCGAGTTCGGTGTAGTTGCGGATCCAGCGCAGCGCGATCTTCACGGACTGGCGGTAGCGCTCGTGCACGGCGGCGTCGTTCGGGCGCCGCCGCAGGATGTCGGCCAGCTCCTCCTGCAGCAGTCGCTTGACGAGGGCGGCGTCGTGGGTCGCCGCCGGCCCCTCGGTGGTGCGGGTGCGGTGGCGGATGCGCTGGGCGATCTGGGCAACCGACATGCGGCCGGTGGCGAGGTCCTCCATGAGCGCGGGGTGCACGCCGGGCTTGCCCTCCAGGCTGTCGATGCCCTTGGCGCCGCGGCCGTTGAGCCACCCCTCGACGTACTCGATCACCATCCGCGCGTTGCGCCGCGTGCCCTCCAGCGTGATGGGGCCGGCCGGGACCTCGATCTTCACGGGATAGTTGTCGGGGTTCGCCATCTGCGGCGTCGGCGTCCAGCCCGAGCCGATGAGCTGGCGGAACGGGTCGGCCGCCGTCTTCATGTGAAAGATGTGCGCGACCCAGCCGCGGATGAACCCCTGCGCCGCCTCCCACTCCTTGTCCTTGCGGATGGCCTCGCCGGCGACGCGGTTGACCTCGGCGTCGGGGTTGGGCAGCGCCGTCGCCATGCCGCCGATCGGCGCCGCGCCGCGCTTGAGGCAGATCGCCACCAGACGCCGGAAGATGTTGGCGATGAACGGCGTGGTCTTGATGTCCACGCCGAAGCGGTCCGGCCACACCGACTCGGGGTCGCCCATGACGTACTCGAAGATCGAGGCCTTGAGGTCCCAGCGGGCGGCGTTGAGGCCGGCCGCATACGGGCCGAGCGCGTAGAGCATCTCCTCCATCTCGTAGACACACGGCAGCGACTCGACCAGCACGATGGCGCGGATCGTCGCCGTGCGCAGCCATGGCAGACGCTCGCGGCTGAGATCGAACAGGTCGCGGTACACGCGCGCCTCGGCGGCGAACTCGAGCTTGGGCAGGTAGAAGTAGATGCCCTGGCCGCGCTCGGCCTGCGCGCGGCCGGCGTGGAAGAGGGTGAGCGCGGTGCCCAGCACGGCGGCGTTGACCGGCGCGCCGTCCACGGTGACGTCGGGCTCGGCCAGGTGGATGCCGCGCTCGCGGTGCATGAAGAACGGCAGCTCGCCGGGGGCGATCTTGTACTCGCGGTTGCGCTCGGCGTCGCGGACGTACAGCTCGCGCTGCACCGCGGCCACGCGGTTGTGGGCGGCCCGCACCGTGTCGACCAGCCGGTGTCCGCTCGAGTCCTCGTCGTCGTCCAGGTCCCCCTCGGCGCGCTCGCCCTCGGGGCCGGGGTTCAGCGCGTTGATGAACATGGACGTGATCGAGCACGGCCCCGAGATCTCGATGCCGGGCTTCCACAGATCGGCCGGCACCGGCGGCACCTTCCAGTCGCCGGTGGTGGCCGCGCTCGCCGGAGGATGGCCGGGCCGCACGCCCTCGGTGACCGCGCGGCGCAGGGCCTCGGCCCGGCGGGCCAGCACCGTGACGATCTGCGGCGTGAGGCGGTCGTGCAGCGCCAGGAGATAGTCCACGAACGTCGGCGTGAAGAGTGTCCCGGCGCCCTCCACGGGCGCATGGCGGAACCGCGCGTGCTCGGTCATGCGATCTCCTGAGGCGGCGGCACGATGGGTGCGCCTCATTTCGCATGGCGCCCCGACGGCTGTCAATGGCAGAATGCGCGCGTTCATGACGAGCCAGCGGCGTTCTCCCGGGCGGCGGGTTCGCGGCGTCGGCAGCGGCCGCATGGTGCGACGCGCGCTCGAGCGCGGGGGCCGCGGCCCGGCCCGAAGCCTCAACACCGAGCTGGGCGGCTGGGACGGCGTGCGTATCACGCCGATGTTCGGCCGCTGGGGCTACTTCGTGGGCGAGCGGCTGTTCGCCTGTTTTCCCATCCGCGAGAAGGACCGCGACCTCTGGATCCGCCTCTCCCCGGGCGACCAGGCGCGCGCGCTGCGCGAGCCCGGCGTGCGCCCGCACCGCCGCTTCGCCCGCAGCGGCTGGGTCGAGACGCTGATCGAGAGCGACGCCGACGTGCCGCGCGCGCTCGGCTGGCTGCGCCGGGCGCGCGCGGCGGCGGCGCGGAGCGCGGCGCCGGGCGGGACGGGCCCGTGAGCGGGCCGATCAGCGAGCTGGCCGAGCGGTACTGGGCGGGCGCGGTGCCGCCCACCGTCAGCCCTGAGCGGTGGCGACCTCGGGCGGCGGGCCGGCGGCGCGCGCGCGGCGCTCGATCTCCGGGATGTTGACGAGCGGCACGAGCAGCCAGGCGGCCGCCGTCATGGCGGCGGAGATGAGCACGAGGGGCTTGTACCCGACGGCGTCGTAGAGGTAGCCGCCGGTGACCTGCGAGCCCTGCACGCCGAGGTTGTAGATCGACATCAGCAGCGCGAAGAAGGTCCCCTCGGCGTGCTTGGGACAGGCCTTGGCGGCCAGGTCGAGGAAGGCGAGCTGGGCGATCATGCCGATCCCGCCGAACGACGTGTCGATGATGATCGCGGAGGTGGCGTCGCCGTAGAACAGGTACGCCAGCGTGCCGACCACCCCGATGCCGATGGAGATCTCGATGATCCGCCGGAGTGAGAAGCGCCGCGACAGCGGCGCGTACACGGCGGCGCCGATGATCGACGCGCCGGCGACGAAGGAGCCGAGCAGCCCGATGAACTGCTGGCCGAACTTGAGCGTGTCGGTCTGGTAGTAGAACAGCGGGATCCCGATCGAGGGGCTGAAGGTCCAGAAGAAGATGAACCCGGCGACCACCCACATCGTGCGGTCGCCGACCGCGGTGCGGATCCCCCGCCACGCTTCGCGGAACTCGTCGCGGCTCGACTTCGCCGCCGGCTCGTGGATGAAGATGGCGCCCATGACCAGCGCGATGAATGGAAACGCCGCCGCCACGAGGAACGGGGTGCGGAAGTCGCGGCGCTCCGCCAGGTAGCCGCCGAGCGCGCCGACGCCGATCGACGCCAGGTTGATCGCGGCCCACTGCACCGACTGGAAGGCCCCGGTGAGGCCGAGCGGCTTGCCGTTCTCCACCATCAGCGCGTCGGTCAGCACGTCGTTGAACGCGATGCCGAGGCCCATGGCCGTCATGAAGAGGGCCAGTCGCCAGTACCCCGGCATCTCCAGCGTGGCGAGGACGAGGCCGGTCGCGGTGGCGAAGGCGCACGAGAGCAGGAAATAGCTCTTGCGGCGACGCCCGAACAGCGGCACCGAGTCGGAGAGCAGGCCGTAGAGGGGCTTGATCAGCCACGGGATCAGCGTGATCCACCCGAACGTCCCGACCTGGGCCGCCGAGAGTCCCAGCCGCTCCTTCAGGAACAGCGTGACCGGCTGGGCGGTGACGTAGTACATCCCCTGCGAGAAATACACGACGGCGAACAGGGCGGCGAGGCGCTGGGTGTCGCGATTCTGGAACGGATGGAGTCGCTGCAGACGCTCGCCGAGCGACGGCACCCGTGCATCATAGGACATTTTTATCGTAGAGTCTCGGCGCCCTCCTCGTGGCGGGCGAGGGCCGGCGCCGGCAGCGGGGGGTGCCACAGGCGCAGCAGCACCGGCAGGACGACGAGCGCGGCGATGAGGCTGGCCGCGGTGCCCAGCGTCAGCAGCAGGCCGAGGCCGAAGATGCCGCGGTGATCGGCGAGCATCAGGCTGCCGAACCCCACGACGTTGGTGAGCCCGTTGACCAGCACCGCCATGATCGTGGAGCGGGCGATCAGCGGCCCGCCGTGGTCGCGGCCCTCCATGAAGCGCAGCACGATGTTGAGGCCGTACTCGGAGGCGGCGCCCAGGATCAGCGGCAGACCGAAGACGTTGCCGAGGTTGAACTTGAGGTCGAAGACGTACATCAGCCCGGCCGTCCACACCATGCCCAGCGCCAGGGGGGAGAGCGCGAGCAGCGTCTCCCGCCCCCGCCGCAGCATGAGCGCGGTGAGGCCGCTCACGAGGATGACCGCGTAGAGCGTGCCCTGCTTGTAGGCGCGCTCCATGAGGCGGATCGCCTCGTAGGTGATGATCGGCGTGCCGGTCACGTCCGGATCGACGCTGCGCAGGTCGGCGACGAAGCGGGCGGCGCCGTCGCGGTCCCAGATGTTGACGGCGGGGTGGATCTGCAGGAGGAAGTGGCCCCGGTCGCTGATGAACTTGCGCTTGATCTCCGGGGGCACGTCGGCCAGCCCGATCATGCGCGGGTTCAGGTTGCCCTGCAGCCGCTGGAAGCTCGTCACGAAGTCGCGGTACACCTGGCGCTGCAGCAGGGTCAGCGCCGCCTCGGCGTCGCTGCGATCGGTCTGGCGCACCTTGATGACGAGGCGGCCGATGTCCTCGGCCACGCGGGTCAGCTCGCGCTGGTTGTCGCCGGCCGGCGCCTCGCCGGCCGCGATCTCGAAGCGGCGCTTGAGCGTCTCCAGCGCGGTGAGAAGGCGGTCGACGTCCAGCGGCATCGGGCGGCTCACGCGCACCGGCGCCACGATGGGCGCGAAGTCGGCGATGATCTTCTGCTTCTCGGCCTGCTGGTCGGGGATCAGCAGCAGCGCCGAGTCGACCTCGGATACCGTGCGCAGCCTGCGGAACGCCTGCTGCTTCGCCCGCAGCGCCTCCAGGGTGTCGGCGCTGGAGAGGGCGGCGAAGCCGGAGCGCCCGGAGGTGGCCAGGATCTTCTTCTCCCAGGTGACCGACTCGGTGCCGTGAGCCTGGAGATTGAGAAGGTTATAATCGAAGCGCACCCAGCCCAGTGCCAGCGCCGCCGCCGCCGCCAGCACGCCGGCGGTCACGAGGATCGTGCGCGGATAGGCGGTGAGGCGCTCGACGACGGGCACCCGGATGGACTCCAGCGCGATGGCGCGCGGCACGCTGCCGTGGGGCCGCGTGGCGTGCCGGCGGTCGATCAGCACCAGGGTGGCCGGGAAGACCGTCATCATCGCCACCCACGACAACAAGATCGCGGTGCCGGCGATGAAGCCCAGCTCCTGGATGCCGCGGAAATCGGTGAGGACGAGCACGTAGAACGTCGCCGCCGCCGTGATGGCGCCGACCAGGACGCCCGGGCCGCTGCGGGCGGCGGTGATCTCGATGGCCTCCTTGAGGTTGCGGCCGAGGAACAGCTCCTCCTCGTAGCGGAACAGGAAGTAGATGCCGTAGTCGATGCCGATCCCGATCACGATCGAGATGAACATCACCGAGAACAGCGACAGGTGACCGACGACCAGCGTGGCGACCCCGATGGACCAGCACAGCCCCAGGGTCAGCACCAGCAGCATGACGATCGGCTTGCCGACTCTCAAGAACGCCACCAGCAGCAGGCCGAGCGTGAGCGCGAAGGCCAGCACGGTGGCGCGCTGGCTGTCGCGGAAGGCGGCGGTCATCTCGTCGTTGGCGAGCGCCGGCTTGCCGGTGACGCCCACGTTGACGTCGGGGAACTCGCGCTTGAGCCGGGCCACCGCGTCGCGGATGCCCTCGATCGCCGCGTGGTCGCCGGTGAAGCTGCCCGCGGCGCTCTCCGGCTGGGCCAGGATGAACAGCAGCCGCTGGTCGTCGGAGAGGAAATAGCCGGCGCCCGCGCTGTCGCCGCCCACCGAGAAGAGCGCGCCCCACGGCGAGCGGTAGGGACCGGGCCGGTCGAGACGGTTGGAGATCTGCGCGACCAGGTCGTGCACGAACTTGAGGTCCAGCGAGCCCTTGCTGTCGGAGAGCCCGAGGTCGAGGAAGCCGCCCACGAACGCGTGGGCGATCTGGGTGGCCACGCCGTCCACGAGCTGGTCGAGGGTCGGGCGGGCCGCGAACGCCTCCATGAAGTCCTGGTAGTCGAAGATGCGGTCGCGGATCTCCTTGAGCCGGTCGGTGCCGAGGTAGAGGAGCGCGCGCCCCTCGAACTGCTTGGGGTCGATCCGGTAGCTCAGCCGGGAGAGCGGAACGTGGGCGGCGTGCAGCTCGCGCACGAGGCGGTTGGCGTACACGGTGGCGTCGGGCAGCGACGGCGCCTCCACCACGATGGCCAGGTCGTCGAGGTCGCCGAACTCGCGGTCGAACTCGCCGTACCGCTCGATGAAGGGCAGGTTGCGCGGCATGAGCGCGCGCGTGGAGGTGGCGAACGTCAGCGTGCCGGCCGCGTAGACCACCGAGACCGCCGCCAGCAGCACCGCCGCCAGCAGCGTGAGGCGGGGACGGGCGCAGGCCAGATGAACCAGCCGGCGCAGGTGGCGCCCGGTTCTGGACGTCGACGGCAAGACTACTCTTCGCCGGCGATGAACCGCTCCAGGCGGTGACGGGCCACGTCATCCGGCCACTGCTCGGGCGGCGATTTCATGAGGTAGGCCGACGGCGCCATCAGGCCTCCCTTGAGCCCCCGGTCCAGCGCGAGCTTGCAGCTGCGGATGGCGTCGATGACGACGCCGGCGGAGTTGGGCGAGTCCCACACCTCGAGCTTGAGCTCGACGTTGATCGGCTGCTCGCCGAAGCCGCGGCCCTCCAGGCGGATGTGCGCCCACTTGCGGTCGAGCAGCCACGGCACGTAGTCGCTGGGACCGATGTGCACGTCGTCGGCGGGGAGGTCGTGGGCGAGCTGCGAGCGCACGGCGTCGGTCTTGGAGATCTTCTTGGACTGCAGCCGGTCGCGCTCGAGCATGTTGTAGAAGTCGGTGTTGCCGCCGAAGTTGAGCTGGCTGGTGTGCTCCAGCCGCACGCCGCGGTCCATGAACAGGCGGGTCAGGACGCGATGGATGATCGTGGCGCCGACCTGGGACTTGACGTCGTCGCCCACGATCGGCAGGCCGCGCTCCTCGAACCGCCGCCGCCAGTACGCCTCCCGCGCGATGAACACCGGGATGCAGTTGACGAACGCGCAGCCGGCCTCCAGCACCTGCTCCACGTACCACTTGGTGGCCATCTCGCTGCCGACCGGCAGGTAGTTGACGACCACCTGGGTGCCGGTGTCGCGCAGGATGCCGGTGATGTCGGCGGTGGACCCCGGCGCCTTCTGGATCATCTGGGCCAGGTAGGTCCCCAGCCCGTCGTGCGTCATGCCCCGGTGGACGGGCACGCCGAGCTTGGGCACCTCGGCGAAGCGCACGGTGTTGTTGGGCGCCTGGAAGATCGCCTCGCCGAGGTCGCGGCCGACCTTGCGGGCGTCGATGTCGAACGCCGCCGAGAACTCGATGTCGCCCACGTGATAGCCGCCCAGCCGCGTGTGCATCAGGCCGGGGATGAAGGTGTTCTCGGGGGCGTTCCGGTAGAACTGCACACCCTGCACGAGCGACGACGCACAGTTGCCCACACCGATGATGGCGACTCGAACCGATCCCACGGTCGGCCTCCTGCTCGAGACGAGGTGTCCGCCCGGCGACCGCCCGCGGCGGCTGGCACAACGGTGCGGCCAGTGTAGCACACGCGTGTATGATTCCAGGGAGATCCGCCGGGGTGGGAGGTCGCGCGTGAGCGAGACGGCGACGATGGTGACCGACGCGGTGGCGCGCGCGCTGGACGGCGCGGACGTCGCCGACGTGCAGCGCCGCTACCGGGAGCAGAACGAGTTCGTCCACCTCGAGCGCTGGCTGCCGGCGTCGCTGGTGGCGCGCATGGTGGCCGAGGTCGAGCGCGTGCGGCCCGCCATCAACCGCAACTACATCCCCCGCCACAAGAAGGGGGGCAGCGTCAGCTTCTACACGCTGTGCGAGCAGGCGCCGACGATCGTGGCGCTGTACCGGCATCCCGCCTTCATCCGGTTCCTCGCCGAGCTCACCGGCCGCGCGCTGCAGCCGTGTCCGCCCGGCGACCCGCACTCGTGCGCGCTGTACTTCTACACGGAGCCGGGCGATCACATCGGCTTCCACTTCGACACGTCCTACTATCGCGACGCGCGTTACACGGTGCTGATCGGCCTCGTCGAGCGCTCGTCGAGCCGGCTGGCGTGCCAGCTCTTCCGCAACGTGGCGGGGCGGACTCCCGTCGATCTGTCGCTCACGACCCACCCGGGTACGCTCGTCCTCTTCAACGGCGACACGCTCTGGCACGCGATCACCCCGCTCGGCGAGGGCGAGGAGCGCGTGAGCCTCACGCTGGAGTACGTGACCGATCCCGCGATGAGCCCCCTCAAGCGCCTCTTCTCGAATCTCAAGGACGCCTTCGCGTACTTCGGCGTGCGTCAGGTCTTCCTGCGCAGGCGGGAGACGGTGGGGAGGTAGAGAGCGGCCTGCCGGATCACGCGCCGTCGAGCCGGAGGACGTGCGTCAGCACGTCGCTCTCGGCCCGGCGGAGGTCTTCGACGAAGTCGATCTCCGTCCACGGCAGGCCCGTCACGTCGAGCCAGCCGACGTGACGCTCCGGCGCCAGCAGGTGGACGGCGTCTTCCCATTCGCCGAGGCCGTGACTCTCCTCGATGACCTGGCCCAGGCAGCGCACCAGCTCGGGGGCGGCCTCGGCGCCGCACTTGAAGAATCCCACGCCCTCGCCGACGGCGTCCCACGCCTCCGGCACCACCTTCTTGCCCAGCGCGATGACGCGGTCACCGCGGGTGTAGACCTTCACCTCCTCGCCGGTGTCGGTGAAGCTGCCGTCCACCAGGAGCGCGCTGGGGGCGGGGAGCGCGAGCAGGCGGGTGAGGAATTCGCGCGGGAACACGACGTCGGCGTCCAGCACCAGGCACGGCTCGCGCAGCACCTGCCGGGCGGCGTAGAGCGAGATGACGGAGCCGCGCGCGTACTCGGGGTTGTGCAGGTAGCGCACGGCCATACGCCCGACCCGCTCGCCGGCGACCTGGCGGACCTGGTCGGCGCAGTGGCCGACGACCAGCGTCACCTGGCGGACCCGCGCCGCGTCGAGCGCCTCCAGCATGCGCGTGAGGATGGGCGTGCCGCCCACCGGCAGCAGCGCCTTGTGGGTGGTGTCGGACAGCGGCGCCATGCGCCGCGCCACGCCGGCCACGAGGATGATCGCGTTCATGACGGCTGGCCGGCGGCGAGCTCTTCCTGCTTCGTCTTCATCTTCCGCACCAGCTCCTGATAGGACGAGGTCTGGATGATCTTGTTGAACTGGGTGCGGTAGTTGGAGATGAGGCTCACGCCCTCGATGATGACGTCGTAGACGAGCCAGCGCTCGCTCTTCTTGTGCATCCGGTACTCGATCGGGATCTCGCTGCCCTGGCGGGTGAGCAGCTTGGTCTGCACCTTGGCCTGATCCACGTCGATCGCGTCGCTCACGTACTGGATCTTCTCGCCGCCGTAGAGCTCGACCTTGGAGATGTAGGAGCGCTCCAGCAGGTCGCTGAAGAGCTGGACGAACTCGGCCTGCTCGGCCGGCGTGCGGACCGGCCAGTGGCGGCCGAGGGAGCGCCGGGCCGTCTCGCCGAAGTCGAAGATCTCGTTGGCGATCTGGCGGACGATCTCCCGCCGGTCCCGGGCCCGCCCCTCCTTCTTCAGCTCGGGGTCGTCGAGGACCTTGAGCACGTGGTCCACCCGCGTCCGGAGCTGCTCGAGCGGCGCACCGGCGGCGGCCGGGCGCGCGGGGAGCGCGGCGGCGGCGGCCGTCAGGGCCAGGCCGAGCAGGACGGAGCGGCGCAGCGCGTCCATCGATCCCTCCTACACCTTCCCGAAGATGTACTTCGAGAGCAGCTCCTCGAAGTCTACGGGCGCCTCGACCTCCCGGATGCGGCCGTTGGGCGGGATGATCTTGTCGGAGCCCCCGGGGCTGACCCGCACGAACTTCTCGCCGATCAGCCCCTTGGTCTTGATCGAGGCGATCGCGTCCTCCTGTAGCTTGATGTCCTTCTGGAGCCGGAGGATCACCCGCGCCTGGTAGTCGGCGAGCCCGATCGACTCCACGCGGCCGATCTCGACGCCGGCGATCTCGACGGCGGACCCGGCCTTGAGGCCGCCCACCGAGGGGAAATCGACCGTCACCAGGTAGCCCGAGGCGCCGAGGAACGAGACGCGTCCGAGTTTAACGGAAAGGTACGCCAATGCCAAGATGCCCACCACCAGGAAGATGCCTACCGCGATGTTGGCCCGTCGCTCCATGACCTGTCCTCCCCCCACGGTAACGCTACGGCTCGGGTTCGGGTTCGCCCCGGATGAATCGCCGGACGACGTCGTTCGTCGAGGCCTGGATCGCCGCCGGGGCGCCGATCTCCACGATACGCCCCTCGTGCAGCATCCCGACCCGGTCGGCGATCTCGAAGATCTCGGGAATCTCGTGGCTCACCATCACCGCGGTGAAGCGCAGGCGGCGGTGCAGTTCCAGGATCAGGCGGTGGATGGCGTTCACCAGCACTGGATCGAGGCCGGTGGTGGGCTCGTCGAAGAACACGATCTCCGGCTCGGTGACGAGCGCGCGGGCGATGGCCACCCGCTTGCGCATGCCGCCCGACACCTCCTCGGGATACTTGTCGCCGATGCCGGCCAGCCCGACGCGCTCGAGCGCCATGTCCACGCGCTTGGCGATCTCGGCGGCGGGCAGGCGCAGCTTCTCCTGCAGCGGGAAGGCCACGTTCTCCCGGCAGCTCATCGAGTCGAACAGCGCGCCGCTCTGGAACACCACGCCGTAGCGCTTGCGGACCTCGTCGAGCGCGCGCCCGGACAGCCGAACCAGGTCCACGCCGTCGACCTCGATCCGCCCGCTGTCGGGGCGGAGCAGGCCGATGAGATGCTTGAGGAAGACCGACTTGCCGCCGCCGCTGCGCCCGATGATGATCGTGATCGAGCCGTCCGGCACCTCGAGATCGAGGCCGCGCAGCACCGGCTGGCCGTGGAAGGACTTCCGCAGCCCCTCGACTCGAATCATGGCTCAGGGCAGGACGGTGCCGAGGAAGTAGTCCCAGACCAGGATCAGCACCGACGACAGCACGACGGCCTGCGTCGTCGCGCGCGCGACGCCCTCGGCGCCGCGGGAGACGTGGAACCCCTTGTAGGTGCAGACCCAGGTCACGATGATGCCGAACGAGACCGACTTCCAGAACCCGGTCATGATGTCGGACATGTCCACGAACGTCTGCATCTCGCCGAAGTAGGTGCCCTCGCTCAGGCCGAGGAGCTCGACGCCGACCAGGTATCCGCCGAAGATGCCCACCACGTCGAACAGCGCCGTCATCAGGGGAAACGTGACGAGACCGGCCAGGAGGGACGGCGCGACCAGATACCGCATCGGGGAGAGCGCCATCACGGTGAGGGCGTCGATCTGCTCGGTGATGCGCATGATGCCGAGCTCGGCGGTGAGGGCGGAGCCGGCCCGGCCCGTCACCATCAGCGCGGCGAGCACGGGACCGAGCTCGCGGATGAGCGACAGCGCGACCGCCGGCCCCAGGAACGCCTCCGAGCCGAAGCGCGAGAGGGTGAGGAAGATCTGCAGCCCCAGCACCATGCCGGTGAAGGCGCCCGTCAGCAGGATGATCAGCAGCGAGCGGAAGCCGATGTAGTTGATGCGGGCGAGGAACGCCCCCATCTTGAACGGCGGCGTGGCCAGGACGGCGAGCGCCTGGGCCAGGAATCCGCCGAACCGGCCGATCGACTCGACCATCTCGGTGGCGCGGCGGCCGAGGGCCTCGAACGGCCGCAGCGCCGGGGCGACGGGCGACTCAGTCATGCATGCGGGTTCGGCGGTACACGCCGAGGGCCCAGAGCGGGAAGTAGCCGGCATACAGCTGATACTTCAGAAAGAACACGCGCGGGAAGCCGGTGCCGTTCCAGAACGTGTCCTCCCAGCCGCCGTCGGGACGCTGCGTGCGCAGCAGGTACTCGACGCCCGCCTCGACGGCCGGCCCCGAGGTGGAGCCCACCGCGAAGAGGCCGAGCAGCGCCCACGCCGTCTGGCTGGGGATGGAGGGCCCGCGGCCGGCGAGCTCGGGCTTGGAGTAGCTCTCGCACGTCTCGCCCCAGCCCCCGTCGGCGTTCTGGCGGCGGATGAGCCAGCGCACCGCGCGCTGGACGTACTCGTGGCGCGGATCGACGCCCATCGCCCCCAGCCCGCGCAGCACCGACCAGGTGCCGTAGATGTAGTTGACGCCCCAGCGGCCGTACCAGGGGCCGTCGTGGCGCTGGCTGTGGCGGATGAAATCGAGCGCGCGATCGGCCGGCTCGAAGTCGAGGCCGTAGCCCAGCGTGCCGAGCAGCTCGAGGCCGCGCCCGGCGAGGTCCTCGGTGGACGGGTCGAGCAGCGCCCCGTGATCGGCGAACGGGATGTTGTTGAGGAAGATGCGGTTGTTGTCGGCGTCGAACGACGCCCAGCCGCCGTCGGCGTTCTGCATGCCGAGGAACCAGCCGAGGCCGCGCTCCTTGGCCAGCCGCGTGCGATCGGAGTCGGAGGCGTGGACCTTCTCGAGCGCCATCAGCACCATGGCGGTGTCGTCGAGGTCCGGGTAGAAGGGATTGTCGTACTGGAACGCCCAGCCGCCCGGCTGCACGTGCGGGCGCTTGACCTGCCAGTCGCCCGGCAGCGCCACCTGCTTGGCCAGCATCCAGTCCGCCGCGCGCAGGAGCGCCGGCTCGTCGGGCGCCACGCCGCTCTCGACGAGCGCATTGACGGCCAGCGAGGTGTCCCAGACCGGCGAGGGGCAGGGCTGGTAGGAGATCTCGTCGCCGCGCTCGACCACCAGCGCCTCGATCTCCTTGAGCTGGCCGACGATCAGCGGATGGTCCTCCGGATAGCCGAGCAGGCGGAGGGCCAGCACCGAGTTGGCCATGGCCGGGTAGATGCCGCCCAGCCCGCCGGGAACCGCCAGCCGCTCCTCCAGCCAGAGCCGGGCCGCCTCGATCGCGCGCTTGCGCAGGGGCCGCGGCGAGAAGCGCTCCCAGATCTTCAGCCCGTCGTCCACGCCGATGAAGAAGCTCTTCCAGAACAGGCCGCGCCACGAGAACGGCTCGGGCACCCGCGGGAAGCGCAGGCTCGCCTGCTCGCGCGCCACCGGCCACAGCTCGTCGAGCGACTGCGCGGGCGGCAGCCACTTGATCGGCTTGCGGTCCATGATGATCAGCAGCGGGACGATCACGCAGCGCGACCAGTAGGAGACCTCGTAGATGTTGAAGAGGAAGAACGGCGGCGGCAGCAGCATGATCTCCGCCGGCATCGTGGGCACGCCGTTCCAGTCGTACTCGCCGAACATCGCGAGCAGGATCTTGGTGAAGACGCTCGCCTTGGCGGGCCCGCCCATCGCGCGGATCCGCTCGCGGGCCGCCGCCATCACCGGGTCCGTGGTCACGACCCCGGCCATCTTCATCGCGAAGTAGATCTTGATGGTCGCCGAGAGGTCGGACGGGCCACCGGCGAAGAGGCTCCAGCCACCGTCCGCGTTCTGCCGCCGGCGCAGGAAGCGCACCGCGCGCGGCTCGTGGTCGCGGTTGACCTGGTCGATGAGGTGGCCGAGCAGCAGGGCCTCGGCGGTCAGCGCCCAGTCCGCCTCCAGCTCGCCGATCCAGTGGCCGTCGGGAGCCTGGCGGGAGAGGAGATGGCGCTGCGCGCGTGAGATCGCGTCGTGGAGGGGCGTCACGAGCGCAGATGGTAACATGCAGCCTCGGCCCGGGACCACCCGGGCGTGAGCATGGATCAGCTCATCGGGACCCTTGCGCTGCGCCCCTACGTCTTCGGCTTCCTGGCCGCGTTCCTCGTGGCCGGGGCGGCCGATCTGGGCTTTCGCCGCACCCTCGGCTTCGCTGCCTGGGTCGGGCCGCTGGCGTGGCTGGCCGAGTTCAGCTCGACGCGGATCGGCATTCCGTTCGGGCTCTACCACTACACGGGCACCACCCGGGGCCGGGAGCTCTTCATCGCCGACGTGCCCCTGATGGACTGCCTGTCCTTCACGTTCCTGGCCTACGCCGCGTTCTGCCTGGCGCGGGCCGCGCTGGCCGGCCGGCGGGTGCCGGCGCTGGCGCTGGCGCTGGGGTCGGGCGTGCTGATGATGCTGCTCGACGTGGTCATCGATCCGCTGGCCGTTCGCGGCGACCGCTGGTTCCTGGGGCGCGTCTTCTCCTATCCGGAGGGCGGAATTTACTTCGGGGTGCCGCTGAGTAACTTCGCGGGGTGGGTGATAGTGGGCACTGTTGGGGTCGGAGGGTTTGTTTGTTGGAGCGGGTGGCGTGAGGCCGGATCGAAGCGTGGGTGGGCTGGTATAGAAGGTGGCGGCGCCGACACGCCCGGTCGACCGTCGCCCGGTCAACGGCCGCCCGGTCAACCGGCGCCCGGTCAATCGTCTTCCGGGCTGCCGTTCCGGGCCCGGGACCCTTCGGGGGCCCGTCGCTGGCCGGGGATCGCGTTATACTACGCCGTGTTAACCTTCAATCTGGCGGTGACGGGCTGGATCGGTGAGTGGGTGTTGCTGGCGGCGGGCGCCGGGGTGCACGCGGTGACGGCCGCGATCATGTGGAGTGTCTCGCAACGGCCCGCCCCGCGGCTGGGTCTGGAGAAGCACCAGGCATGAGCGTTCCGGTCTCGCAGATGTGGACGGTGGCGACGTACGTCCTCGGGCAGAAGGTCCGGGGCAACCGGCGCTATCCGCTGGTCCTGATGCTGGAGCCGCTGTTCCGCTGCAACCTGGCGTGCGCCGGCTGCGGCAAGATCCAGTATCCCGGCCACGTGCTGCGCAAGCACCTCAGCGTCGAGCAGTGCCTGGCCGCCGTCGGGGAGTGCGGCGCGCCGATGGTCTCGATCCCGGGCGGCGAGCCGCTCATGTACCCGGAGATCGGGCCGCTGGTGAAGGCCCTGGTGGCGCGCCGCAAGTACGTCTACCTCTGCACGAACGCCATCCTGCTCAAGGAGAAGCTGCAGGAAGGCCTGTTCACGCCCTCGAAGTACCTCTCGTTCAGCGTCCACATGGACGGCCTGCGCGAGGAGCACGACGAGGCCGTCTGCCGCGACGGCGTGTTCGACCAGGCGCTCGAGGGGATTCGCGAGGCGCTGCGCCGCGGCTTCCGCGTGACCACCAACACCACGCTGTTCGACGGCGCCTCGGCGATGCGCATGCAGATGTTCTTCGACGAGATGATGGACCTCGGCGTCGAGGGCATGATGCTCTCGCCCGGCTACAGCTACTCCAAGGCCCCCGACCAGGAGCACTTCCTGCGCCGCCAGAAGACGAACGAGCTGTTCGCCAAGATGCTGGCCAATCCCAAGCCGCGGTGGAAGTTCAACCAGTCGCCGCTCTTCCTCCAGTTCCTGATGGGCAAACAGGACTTCGAATGCACGCCGTGGGGCAACCCCACCTACAACCTCTTCGGCTGGCAGCGCCCCTGCTACCTGCTGCAGGAGGGGTACGCGCCGACGTTCAAGGAGCTGATGGAGACCACGCGCTGGGAGGAGTACGGACGCCGGAGCGGCAACGAGAAGTGCCAGGACTGCATGGTGCACTGCGGTCACGAACCCACCGCCGTCAACCACACCTTCAGCTCGTGGAAGGGCTTCCGCGACACCGTCGCCGCCACGCTGACCGGACGCCTCTAGCCGCCCCGGAATGAGCGACGAGAAGAGTCTCGAGGGCTGGGCGCCCGACATCCGCGATGCCGCCGCGCTCGCCGAGGCCGTCGACCGCGCCTTCGACTACCGCGGCGACGTGACGCTCGTGCTCGCGGACGGCCGCGAGGTCGTCGGCTACCTGTTCAACCGCAACAGCGACGTCGCCGAGCCCTTCGTGCAGCTCTTCGCGGGCGAGGGGAGCGACGCGACGACGATCCCCTACGTGGGCATCCGCGCGATCCGCTTCACCGGCCGCGACACCGCCGCCGGCAACTCGTACGCGGCCTGGCTGCGCAGCCGCGAGGCGGCCAAGGCGGCGTCCTCGTCGCCGGGCGCGTGACCCGGCTCCTCGTCCTCACCGCGGTGGACGTCGAGGCGCGCGCGCTCGCGCGCCACCTGGGTCTCGCCCCCGTCGCCGGCCCCTTCCTCCGCTTCGCCGGCGGCGCCCTCGAGGTTGTCGTGGTGGGCGTCGGCGCCGGCCACCTCGACGCGCGCGCCGGCGCGCCGGACGCGTCCACGGTGGTCGTCTCGGCGGGCGCGTGCGGCGCGCTCGCGCCCGAGCTGGCCGTCGGCGCGCTGGTGGTCCCGGAGACGGTGCTGAGCCCGGGCGGCCGGCGCCTGCCCACCGCCGCCGTCGGCGATCTTCCCCGGCGCGGGCTGCTGGTGAGCGCCGACCGGGTGATCGAGGACGCCGCCGGCAAGTCGCGCCTCTGGCTCGCGACCGGCGCGCTGGCGGTGGACATGGAGTCGGCGACGATCCTGGCGTGGGCCGCCGCCCGCGGCGTGGCGGGCGCGGTCGTGCGCGGCGTCTCCGACCCCGCCGACCGCGGCGTGCCCGCCGACCTCGCGCGCATCGCGCAGGAGGACGGCCGCACGCGGCCGCTGCGCGCGGTGAGCGCGGTGCTGGCGCGGCCGCGCGCGCTGGCCGACGCGATGGCGCTCAAGGCCGGCGCCACCGCCGCCCTGAAGACGGTGGCCGCCGCGCTGGCCCGGCTGCAGCGGGCGCCGTGAGCCTCGCCCTCGTCACCGGCGGCACCGGGTTCATCGGCGCCAACGTCGCCCGCGAGCTGGTGGCGGCCGGCGCGACGGTGCGCGTGCTGGCGCGCCCCGGCGGCGACCGGCGCGCGCTCACCGGCGTCCCGGTGGAGATCGCCGAGGGCGACCTGCTCGACCCCGCCTCCCTCCGGCGCGCCGTCGCCGGCGTGCAGACCGTCTTTCACGTCGCCGCCGACTACCGGCTGTGGGTGCCCGACCCCGTCGCGCTCTATCGCGCGAACGTGGACGGCACCCGCGCCGTGCTGGAGGCGGCCGCCCAGGCCGGCGTCGGCCGCGTCGTGCACACCTCCAGCGTCGGCGCCCTCGGCATTCCCGGCGACGGCACGCCGGGGCGGGAGGACACGCCGGTGACGCTCGCCGACATGGTCGGTGACTACAAGCGCTCGAAGTTCATGGCCGAGCAGGTGGCGCTCGACTACGCGCGCCGCGGGCTGCCGGTGGTCGTCGTGAACCCGTCGGCGCCGGTGGGACCGTGGGACGTGAAGCCCACCCCCACCGGCCGGATGATCGTGGACTTCATGCGGGGGCGCATGGTGGCGACGCTCGACACCGGCCTCAACATCGTCCACGTGCGCGACGTCGCCCGCGGCCACGTGCTGGCCGCCGAGCGCGGCAAGCCGGGCGAGCGCTACATCCTCGGCCACGCACGCGGCAACCTGTCGCTGATCGAGATCTTCCGGCTGCTCGCGGCGATCACCGGGCGCCGGCCGCCGCGCCTGCGCGTGCCCTACGCGGTGGCGTGGGGCGCCGCCGCGGTGTGCGAGGGCGTGGCGCGGGTGACCGGCCGTCCGCCGGCGGTGCCGCTGGCGGCGGTGCGGATGGCGCGCAAGCGCATGTACTTCGATCCGGCCAAGGCGGTGGACGACCTCGGCCTGCCGCAGACGGACCCGCGCACCGCCCTCGCCGACGCCGTCGCCTGGTTCGCCGCCCGCGCATGAGCCTGGGCAGCCTCAGCGCGACGCTGACGCGCCGGAGCCGGTCCAACTTCTACTTCGCGTTCCTCACGCTGCCGCGCGCGCGCCGCGACGCCCTCTACGCCGTCTACGCCTTCTGCCGCACGGTGGACGACGTGGCCGACCTCGGCGGCGACCCCGTCGCGCAGCGCGCCGACCTCGCGCGCTGGCGCGAGGACGTCGCGCGCTGCTTCGCGACCGCCGCGACGCCGGCGCACCCCATCGCGCGCCAGCTCAAGGCGGCCGTCGCCGCCTATCCGATCCCGCGCGCGGCGCTGGAGGCGATCATCGAGGGGTGCGCGATGGACCTCGAGCGCGTGCGCTACGAGACCGCCGAGGACCTCTACCCGTACTGCTACCGGGTCGCGTCGGCGGTCGGCCTCTGCTGCATCGAGATCTTCGGCTATACCGATCCCCGCGCCCGCGAGTACGCCATCCACCTCGGCACCGCCCTGCAGCTCACCAACATCATGCGCGACGTGGGCGTGGACGCGCGCGCCGGCCGCGTGTACCTGCCGCAGCGGGACCTCCGGGAGTTCGGCGTCGCCGAGGACGAGCTGGTGGAGGGGCGCCACAGCGACCGCTTCGTGCGGCTGATGGCCCATCAGGCGGCGCGGGCGCGCCAGTTCTACGCGGCGGCCCGGGCGGCCTATCCGGTGGCGGACGCGCGCTCGCTGGTGGCCGCCGAGATCATGGGCCGCATCTACGGGGCACTGCTCGAGGAGATCGAGGCGCGCGACTTCCGCGTCTTCGGCGAGCGCGTCACCGTGCCGGCGCGGCGCAAAGTCGCCATCGCGCTGCGCGCGTGGGCGGGCGCGCGGCTGCGGCGCAACGGGCGGCACCCGTGAAGGCGGCGGTGTTCCACGGGGCCGGGCGCATCGCCCCCGGCGAGTGGCCGCGGCCGAGCGCCGGGAGCGGCGAGCTGCTGCTGCGGGTGCGCGGCTGCGGGCTGTGCGGCTCCGACATCGCCAAGATCGTGGCGCCCGACACGCGCGGCCCCGCCGTGTTCGGCCACGAGATCGTGGGCGACGTGATCGAGGCGGGCCCCGGCGTGGCGGGCTTCGCGGTGGGCGACCGCGTGGTGGCCGCCCACCACGTGCCGTGCGGCGAGTGCCACTACTGCCGGCGCGGCAGCGTGTCGATGTGCCGCGCGTTCAAGGCCTCCAACCTCGACCCCGGCGGCTTCGCCGAGTACGTGCGGGTCCCGCCCGCCAACGTGCGCCACGCCACGTTCCGCATTCCCGACCACCTCACCGACGAGGAGGCGTCGTTCGTGGAGCCGCTGGCGTGCTGCCTGCGCGCGGTGGACCGCGCCCGGGTCGAGCCGGGCGACACCGCCGTCGTCGTCGGTCTCGGCTCGATCGGCTGCCTGTTCACCCAGCTCTTCGCGCGCGCCGGCGCCCTCGTCGTCGGCGCCGATCCGCTGGCGGCGCGGGCGGCGCTGGCGCGCGCGCATGGCGCCGCCGAGGCGGGCGACGCCGACGCCGCCGCGCGGGCGGCCCGGGCGCTCAGCGAGGGGCGGGGCGCCGACCACGTGCTGGTGACGGGCGGCGGCGCCGACGTGCTGCCGTGGGCGGCCGCCCTCGCGCGTGACGGCGGCGCGATCCACTACTTCGCCGGCGGCCCCGGCGACGCGCTGCCGCTGGGGCTCGCGGCTCTCTACCACCACGAGCTCACGATCACGACCACCTACTCGTCGTCGCCCGCCACGCTGGCCCGCGCGTTCTGGCTGCTCGCCGCCGGCAAGGTGGAGGTCGCGCGGCTGATCACGCACCGCCTGCCGCTCGACCGGCTGGCCGAGGGCGTGGAGCTGATGCGCCGCCGCGAGGCGCTGAAGGTGTACGTGACGCCGTGAGCACCATGCGCGCGATGGTCTTCCACGGGCCGGGCGACCTCCGCGCCGAGGAGCTGCCGGTCCCCACCCCCGCCGCCGGCGAGGTCGTCCTGAAGATCGAGGCCGCGCTCACGTGCGGGACCGACGTGAAGACGCTGCGCCGCGGCCACCCGGTGATGATTCCGCGCGTGCCCACGGTGTTCGGCCACGAGTTCGCGGGCACCGTGACCGCCGTCGGCGCCGGCGTGCGCGGCGTCCGCGAGGGCGACCGCGCGGTGGCCGCCAACTCCGCGCCGTGCGGCGTCTGCCCGCTCTGCGTGGCCGGCCGCCCGAACCTCTGCGAGGACCTGCTCTTCGTCAACGGCGCCTACGGCGAGTTCATCGCGCTGCCGCCGCGGCTGGTGAGCGCCAACCTCGTCCGCCTCGGCGCCGCGACGCCGGCCGCGCGAGCGGCCTTCGCCGAGCCGCTCGCCTGCGCGCTGGGCGGCGTGGAGCGCGCCCGCGTGGAGGACGGCCAGACGGTGGCGATCTTCGGCCACGGCCCGCTCGGCTGCCTGCTGGCGATGGCGGCGGCCGTCCGCAAGGCGCGCGTGATCCTCGTCGGCAAGGCGGGCTGGCGGCTGGAGCGGGTGCGCGCGCTGGGCCTCGGCGAGTGCGTGGACGCGACGGCCACGCCCGATGTGGTGGCCGCCGTCCGCGCCGCCACCGGCGGTCGTGGCGCCGACGTCACCGTGGACGCCACCGGGCGTCCAGACGTGTGGCAGCAGGCCATCGATGCGGTGGGGCGCGGGGGCAGCGTGGTATTCTTTGGAGGCTGCGCGCCCGGCACCTCGATCACCGTGGACACACGCCGGACGCACTACGAGGAGCTGGCGCTGCTGGGCGCGTTCCATCACACCCCGGCGCTGATCCGGCGCGCGGTGGAGCTGCTCGAGACGGACGGAGCACTGGATCCCCTCGGTCTGATCACGCACCGCATGGGGCTCGACGGGGTACGGGAGGCGCTCGACCTGATGGCGAAGGGCAGGGCGATGAAGGTGCTGATCGAGCCATGAGCCGGCGACGCGCGGTGGCGCTGGGGACGCTCGTGGTCGCGCTGCTGGCGTGGGCGCCGGCGGCGCGCGCGTACGATCCCAGCGAGGCCTTCATGCAGGGCTCGCTCGTCGTCTCGCCGGAGGTCTCGTACGGGCATCAGTTCGATCTCGAGCACAAGACGCCGTACACCGGTCTCGACTTCACCAACGTGGGTGTGCGGTTCGGCTGGCTGCCGTTCAAGCCGGCCGGCCCCGGCCCCCTGTACGGCTCACTGGAGATCGGCCTGGAGCCGCTCTACCAGCAGTACATCAGCCCCAAGCAGGTCTACTTCGCCGGCCTCGGCATGACCTACCGCTATCACTTCCTGTCCCTCGGCCGCCTGGTGCCGTACGTCGAGCTGGCCGCCTTCGCCGGGGGCACCAACCTCAAGATTCCCGAGATCCGCTCCGACTTCACGTTCATGCTGTGGGGCGGCCCCGGCCTCGAGTACTTCGTCACCGACCGCACGGCGGTCTACGGCGGCTACCGCTACGAGCACGTCTCCAACGGGCACACGAGCACGCCGAACCGGGGCTTCGAGTCCAGCGTGGGCGTGGTCGGCGTGTCGCTGTTCTTCGAGTGAGGGGAGCCATGAGAGCGCCGATCTCCGAGATCCTGCTCGCCGGACCCCGCGGCTTCTGCGCGGGGGTCGAGCGCGCCATCGACATCGTCGAGCTGGCGCTGTCGGTGTGGCCGCACCCCGTCTACGTGCGCCGCGAGATCGTCCACAACCGGCTCGTGGTGGAGACGCTGCGCCAGAAGGGCGCCATCTTCGTGGACGAGCTCGACGAGGTGCCCGACGGCGCCATCGTCATCTTCAGCGCCCACGGCATCTCGCCGGCGGTGCGCGAGGACGCGCGGCGGCGCGGGCTGCGGGCGATCGACGCGACGTGCCCGCTCGTCACCAAGGTGCACCTGGAGGCGATCCGCTACGCGCGCGAGGGGTACTCGATCATCCTGATCGGCCACGAGGACCACGACGAGGTGATCGGCACGCTCGGCGAGGCGCCCGAGCGCATCCTCGTGGTGGACAGCGTGGCCGAGGTCGAGCGCCTCGAGCTGCCCGATCCCGACAAGGTGGCCTACCTGACGCAGACGACGCTGTCGGTGGACGACACCCGCGATGTCATCGAGGCGCTGCGGCGCAAGTTCCCCAAGATCGTCGGCCCCTCGCGCGACGACATCTGCTACGCGACGCAGAACCGCCAGACGGCCGTGAAGCGGTTGGCCGACGACGTGGAGGTCCTGCTGGTCATCGGCGCCACCAACAGCTCGAACGCCAACCGGCTGGTGGAGGTCTCCAAGATGGCCGGCACCCGCGCCTACCTGATCAACGACGTCGGCGACATCCGTCCGGAGTGGCTGGCGGGCGCGGCCCGCGTGGGCATCACCGCGGGCGCCTCCACCCCCGAGATCCTCGTGACGCAGGCGGTCGAGACGCTGCGGACCGAGGGCGTCAAGGTGCGCGAGGTGCACGTGGTGGAAGAGGACGTGCGCTTCGCGCTGCCGCAGGAGCTGATGCAGGCGGCCAGGGAGCAGGGGCTGACGCTGCCCGAGCGGAACGCGATGCGAAGAAGCATTTAGGAATAGAGGGGGCGCTGCCCCCTCCATTTCCTCCCCCGCCGCTGATCAACTGCAGGGCCCGCCAGGAGGAACGTCCATGCGGAATACCATGCGCCAGAGTCGCGCCGTCTTGCTGGCGGGCGCTCTCGGAATCGTCGTGGGCATTGTGGGGATGGTGATCGCGCCGGGGAGGGGAAGCGGGCAGGGCGAGGTGCAGGAGCGGCGGGTGCTCGACAACGAGCGGGTCGAGGTCGTCGAGTTCGTCTTCCCGCCGGGCTTCCGCGGCGACGAGCACGAGGCGCCGGCGAACGAGCTCGGCTACGTGCTCGACGGCGAGTTTGCCGTCGTCACCAAGGGCCGGGGCAAGCAGGTGGCGCGCCGGGGCCAGGCGGTGTGGGCGGCACGCGGCGACGTGCACTACTCGCTGAACGAGACCACGAAGCCGGCGCGACTCCTGGTCGTGCTGCTGAAGGAGCGGTGAGCCCATGCGCCTGGTGACCTATCGCAAGGGATCCTCCAAGCCCCGCATCGGCGCGCTGGCCGGCGACGCCGTCCTCGACCTCGGCGCGCTCGCCGGCGATCTCGCGCGCGAGCGCGGGGCCGTCCGCCACGGGCGCGGCGGCTTTCCCAAGACGATGCTCGAGCTGATCGCCGGCGGCGCCGAGGCGCTGGCCCGCGCCCGCGAGGCGCTCGGCCACGGCGAGGCGATCCTCAAGCGCGACGGCGTGAACGCGCTCGTCGAGCGTAAGCTCGGCATGCCCGCGGCGAAGGCGCGGCTGGAGGCCCCGATTCCGCGGCCGGCCCGCAACGTCTTCTGCCTGGGGCGCAACTACAAGGAGCACGCGGCCGAGCGGGGGGCCGCCGCCCCCGAGCATCCCGTGTACTTCACCAAGGCCCCCGAGACGGTGGTGGCGCCGGGCGCGAAGGTGATCCACCACGCGGCGACCAAGGAGCTGGACTACGAGGTCGAGCTGGCGGTGGTGATCGGCGCGACCGGCCGGGACATCGCGCGCGAGCGGGCGCTCGGCCACGTCTTCGGCTACACGGTCATCAACGACGTCACCGCGCGCGACGTGCAGAAGCGCCACCAGCAGTGGTTCCACGGCAAGTCCATGGACACCTTCTGCCCGATGGGGCCGGTCCTGGTCACCGCCGACGAGATCCCCGACCCGCAGCAGCTCAGCGTCGCCATGCGCGTCAACGGCGAGACCCGCCAGTCGAGCCACACGTCCAAGATGATCTTCCCGGTGGACGAGTGCATCAGCGTGCTCTCACAGGGCTTCACGCTCCTGCCCGGCGACGTCATTGCCACCGGCACGCCGGAGGGCGTGGGCGCGGCCACCGGCAAGCTGTTGAAGGTCGGCGACCGGATGGAAGCCGAGGTCGAGCGGATCGGCGTGCTGGCCAACCGGGTGGTCGCGCCGGCCTGACGCCGGGCGCGTGTCGGAGACGCACGTCGGGAGGAGCGCTCGCTCCCCCCGACGCGCGCCCGCTTACTGCACGGCGGGCACGATGAGCTGCGCCGGCACGATCGTGTGGCTGTGGCCCAGCGCGCTGTCGAACCCTTCGAGCGTCCCGATGGTGCTGTCCGACGGGCACATCCGCCCCGAGGCCATGACTTCCGCGCGGATCAGGGCGACGCCCCGGTCCGTGTCGTTGTGCACGAAGTCGGCGTGGATGGCCTGACCCGCCCCGATCATGGCGGTCCCGCCCGTGCGCGCGCCCGTCTCGTCCACGAACGCCCAGTCGATCCGGCACATGCTCCTGCCGGCGCCGACGTTCACCGCGTTGAGGCGCGCGGTGTGGCCGAAGCCGATGGCGATGGGCCCGAACAGGTGCCACGTGGGAAAACGTCCCCCGTTGACGTCACCGGCCGCGCGCGGGCTCAGCGTCAGGGTCGGCGGGCCGCCGGCCTGGTCATCCACGGGCTGGTTGTCCACCTGGACGGTGGCGACGAGATCCCGGCAGGGGCCGGGAGGAAACGCGCGATCCAGCGGCATCACCACGGCCCGGAGCTGATGGCGGATCGGGGCGACGTCGGCGGCCAGCGTGTCCGTGGGAATCGTGCGGGTCGGTGTGAAGGTCATGTTGACCGTCTGGCCCGGCATGATCGTGTGCATCTCGACCCACACCGCCATGCCCGCCTCGTTGACGAAGCTCAGCTCCACGCGACACGGGTCGGGCGGATGCTGACCGCGGAGGCGCTGCACCGCCGGCAGGGCGACGTGCAGGTGGGCCTGCTGGATCTCGGTGATGCCGAACATGCCGAAGCCCGGCGGCTCGGGCTGCGGGTTGAAGGCCTGGGCGGAGCCGAGCGTGAGGCCGACGAGCGCGCTGACGACCGCGCCGACGACGAGGCGGCGTGCGGGGAATCGCGTCATGCTGGGTCCTCGCTGGTGAGTCCCGAGTGCCCCCCGGGAGCGGGCGCAGCCGTGAGGGCCGCGAGGGCGATCACAGCATGCGGCCCGGGGAAGGTCAACGCTTTTGGGGCGGGCTATACTCGCGCGGGGGAGTGCCCATGAGCTTCGTGTCCCACGTCGAGTGCACGATCTGCGGCCACCGCCACGATGCCCGCCGCGTGCTGACCGTGTGCGGGAAGTGCGGCCAGATGCTGGCGGTGCGCTACGACCTCGAGCGGGTGAAGCGCGTCGTCACCAAGGACGCGCTGCGCGGGCGGCCCCCCGGCATGTACCGCTTCCGCGAGCTGACGCCGCTCGACGACGGCGAAGCGCCGGTGACGCTCGGTGAGGGTGGCACGCCGCTGCTCGAGCTGCCGCGTCTCGCGCAGCACTTCGGCCTGCGGCACGTCTGGGGCAAGGACGAGGGGCAGAACCCCACCGGCTCCTTCAAGGCGCGCGGGCTCGGCATGGCGATCACGCGGGCGCGCACGCTGGGCGCGCGTGGCTTCGTCATCCCGTCGGCGGGCAACGCCGGCGGCGCCGCCGGCGTGTACGCCGCGCGGTGCGGGCTGCCGTGCGCCGTGATCGTGCCGCGCGGCACGCCGCCGGCGGCGATCGCCGAGGCGGCGATCGGCGGCGCCCGCGTGTTCACGATCGAGGGGTCGATCGCGACGGCGGGCAAGGTGGCCGGCGCCGTGGCGCCCGAGGTCGGCTGGTTCGATCTCTCGACGCTCAAGGAGCCGTATCGCCTGGAGGGCAAGAAGACGATGGGCCTCGAGCTGGCCGAGCAGCTCGACTGGACACTGCCCGACGTCCTCTTCTATCCCACCGGCGGCGGCACCGGGCTGGTCGGCATCCCCAAGGGATTCGAGGAGCTGCGCGAGATGGGCTGGGTCACCGATCGCCAGCCGCGGTTCGTCGCCGTGCAGGCCGACGGGTGCGCGCCGGTGGTGAAGGCCTTCCACGACGGCGCCGACACCACCGCCGCCTGGCCCGATCCCACCACGCACGCCGCCGGACTGCGCGTGCCCTCGCCGTTTGCCGGCCGCCAGATGCTGCGCATCCTGCGCGAGACGGGGGGCGACGCGGTCGCCGTCAGCGAGCGCGCGATCGTGGAGGCGCAGCGGTTGCTCGCGCGGCTCGAGGGGGTCTGGACCTCGCCGGAGGGGGCGGCGCTGGTCGCCGCGCTGGGCGTCATGAAGGACCGCGGGCAGGTCGCCGCCGACGCCCGCATCGTGCTGATGCTCACCGGAAGCGGCATCAAGTACTCCCCCCCCGAGCTCCCGACGCCGATCGACCTGACCGGCTCGCCAGAGGACATCCTCAAGCAAGTGATCGGGTCGTTGTCGCGCGCATAGCAAGCGGCGCGGGCGTGGCGAAGCCCGGGGGCCCGCGCCTAAAAAATGGTAGCATTCCGGCCACCCCATCGCTGGCGCAGGAGGTCGGGTCAATGGCGATCGAGATCGGCAAGATCCGCAACGTCGCTGTGGTCGGACACGGGGGTGTGGGCAAGACCTCGCTGGTGGAGGCGATGCTCTTCGCGGCCGGCGCGACCACGCGCCTGGGCAAGGTGGACGACGGCAGCACCACCACCGACTTCGATCCCGACGAGATCCGGCGCAAGATCTCCATCAATACCGCGGTGGCCTACTGCGACTGGAAGGGCCACCACCTCAACCTCGTGGACACGCCCGGGTACGGCGATCTCATCGCCGACGCTCGCGCCGGCCTGCGCGTGGTGGAGGCGGCGGTGGTGGTGGTGGACGCGGTGGCCGGCGTGCAGGTGCAGACCGAGAAGGTCTGGAAGTTCGCCAACGAGTTCGAGCTGCCGCGCGCCGTCGTCGTCAACCGCCTCGACCGCGAGCGCGCCGACTTCTTCCGCACGCTCGAGGCATGCACCCGCCGGCTCAAGGGCCGCCTGGTCGCCGTCCACGTGCCGGTGGGGGAGGAGCAGGGGTTCAAGGGGTTCGTGGACCTGGTCACCCAGAAGGCGGTCACCTTCGGCGCCGACGGCAAGCCCGTCGAGGGGTCGGTGCCCGCCGACCTCGCCGAGCGCGTGAAGGAGCACCGCGAGAAGCTGGTGGAGGCCGCCGCCGAGACCGACGACGACCTCCTCAACAAGTATCTCGAGGAGGGCTCGCTGGCCGAGGACGAGATGCTGAGGGCGCTGCGGACGGGCATCGCCCAGGGCAAGATCGTGCCGGTCCTGTGCGCGGCGGCCGGCAAGGGCATCGGCACTCAGGCGGTGCTCGACCTGATCGTGCACGAATTTCCGTCGCCGGCGGACCGCGGCGAGGTGAGCGGCACCGACCTCAAGGGCAAGCAGGCGGGCACCCGGGCCGCCGACCCCAAGGCGCCGGTGGCCGCGCTCGTCTTCAAAACGCTGAGCGATCCGCACCTGGGCAAGCTCTCGCTCTTCCGCGTGTACTCGGGGACGGTGCGCGCCGACGCGACCCTGGTCAACCCCGCCCGCGCGGCGCGGGAGCGCATGGGCCACATCTCGTGGCTGCAGGGCAAGACGCAGAAGAACGTCGAGGCGCTCGGTCCCGGCGAGATCGGCGTCGTGCCCAAGCTGAAGGAGACGGCCACCGGCGACACGCTGTGCGACGAGGCGCAGCCGTTCGAGCTGCCGCGCATCACGTTCCCCGAGCCGGCCATCAACTTCGCCGTCCAGCCCAAGACCCGCGGCGACGAGGACAAGATCTCCAGCGCGCTGGTGCGCATCGCCGAGGAAGACCCGACCGTCCACCACCACTTCGATCCGGAGACCAAGCAGCTCCTCATCTCCGGCGTGGGCAGCATGCACGTCGAGATGACCGTCGAGCGCATGAAGCGCAAGTACAACGTGGACGTCACGCTGCTGCCGCCGCGCATTCCCTACAAGGAGACGGTGAAGGGACGCGCGGAGGGGCAGGGCAAGTACAAGAAGCAGACGGGCGGGCGCGGCCAGTACGGCGACACCTGGCTGCGGGTGGAGCCGATGGCGCGCGGCGGCGGCTTCGAGTTCGTCGACGACATCTTCGGCGGCGCGGTGCCCCGCAACTTCATCCCCTCGGTGGAGAAGGGCGTCCGCGAGTGCATGAAGAAGGGGATCCTGGCCGGCTACCCGATCGTGGACATGAAGGTCTCGCTCTACGACGGCTCCTACCACGACGTGGACTCGTCCGACATGGCGTTCCAGATCGCCGCGTCCATGGGGCTGCAGAAGGTCTTCATGGAGGCGCATCCGATCCTGCTCGAGCCGATCATGAACGTGGTGGTCACCACGCCGGCCGACGTGACCGGCGACATCATCGGCGACCTCAACTCGCGGCGCGGCCGCATCAACGGCATGGAGCCCACCGGCGAGACCGCGATCGTGCACGCCTCGGTGCCGATGGCCGAGATGCTGACCTACGAGTCGTCCCTGCGCTCCATGACCGGCGGCCGCGGCGCCTACTCGATGGAGTTCTCACACTACGAGGAAGTGCCGGCCTTCCAGGCCGACAAGATCGTCAAGGAAGTGAAAGCCGAGAAAGAGAAGGCCGCCGGCCACTGAGGCGGCGCCCGCGCGCCGCCGGCCTCAGGGCCAGAGGTCGGTCAGCGTGAGGCCGGGGAAGGGTTCGGCGGCGACGAGCGTGTCGCCCGCCGCCCGCGACGACAGTTCGTACGCGCTACCCGCCAGCCGGTACATCTCGATCGTCCGCGCGTCGCCGTCCACGATCCAGTAACACGTCACGCCGTGGCGCGCGTAGAGGTCGCGCTTGCGTCGGCGGTCCACGTCGCTCGTCGTCGGCGACAGGATCTCGACGGCCAGCGTCGGCGCGCCTTCGATACCGCGGGCGCTGACGAGGTGCTGCCGATCGGTCGCGACGAAGACGATGTCGGGCTGCACGATCGAGGTGTCGGCGAGGATCACGTCGACAGGAGCGGCGAGGATCATCCCCAGCCGATGCGCCGTGACGTGCGCATGCAGCTGCGCCGAAAGACGCATGCTGATGATCTGATGGCGCGTTCCCGGCGCCGGCGTCACGAAGAGCTCGCCGTCGAGGATCTGGTAGCGCCGCCCGTCGTCCGGCAGCGCCGCATAGTCCCGGTATGTGAGGGCAACCTGGCTCATCTGGAAACCTGATCCGATTGTAGTGTCCACCCCCAGCGCGTCAACGCCCAAAGATTGATACATCCCGCATGGCCGAAGGCCCCGCGAATTCGGTAGTATTGCGGTCGGCCGGACAGCGGGAGGTTCGTGGATGAGACGTCCCGTGGTGGCGTTGCGGGTAGCGCTGTACGGCGCGCTCGACATGGCCGGCAATGCCTGGGAGTGGGTCGCGGACTGGTACGACACGGACTACTACCAGCGCAGTCCCGAGCGAAATCCCTCGGGGCCGGATTCGGGCCAATCCCACGTCCTGCGCGGCGGGTCCTGGTACGACAGCCCGATCCTCTTGCGGGCATCGAACCGGAACGACTACTCGCCGGACAACCGGAACAGCGACATCGGGTTTCGCTGCGCGAGAGGGCTTCCCTAGGTTTCGCGAGCCCCGCCCGGCTGGGCGTGCCGTCAGAGCAGGCGCGCGAGAATCTCGGGCGGCACCCGCTCGCGCAGGGCCGGGAGGGTTTCGAGCAATCGCGCGATGTCGGCGAGATCCTTCTGGCGCTTGCTCGGCCGCCGGTCGGTGTCACTCACCGCCCAGATCTTCCCCTGGAGGACGTCCTCGACGTGGGCGACGGGCAGGCGGACACCGAGCACGTCGCGGAGCGCGGCCCGCGGCACGAAAGCCGCGTAGCGCGGATCAGTCTGGAACTGCACCCGAAGGCTCGAGCCCCGCTCCGAGATGTTGATGCTGTGCGGGAAGCGCTCCACGGTGAAGCGCTCGCGGAGGAGCGGCTCGATGCGTCCGAGGTCCTCGAGGGCCACGGCGAGATCCAGATCGAGGCTCACCACCGGGTCGGCATAGGCGTTCACGCCCAGGCCGTTGACGACGCAATAGCGGACTCCACGCTCGGCGAGGAGCCCGATCAGCCGGTCCAAAAGGCCGGTCGTGTCCGCCGTCACGGTCTTCCAGAAGGTCTCAGCACGCATGGTCTCTCAGCCGCACCACCTCTCGATTCTACCGCACGGCCCGGGGTAGAATAGGAGCCCGATGATCTTCCAGCAGGTCGTCAACGAGGAGTCGGGCTGTCTCAGCTACCTGATCGGCTGCGGCGAGGCCGGTGAGGCGGTCGTGGTGGACCCCGGGCGCGACCGGGTCACCGAGTATCTCCGCTTCGCGCGCAAGAAGGGGCTCCGGATCACCCACATCCTCGAGACCCACACCCACGCCGACCACATCTCCGGCAACCGCGACCTGGCCGCCACCACCAAGGCCGCGATCCACGTGCACCACAGCGCCGGGGTGGCGTTCGAGCACGCGGACGTGCGCGACGGCGACACGCTGCGGGTGGGCAACGTCGAGCTGCGCATCGCCCACACGCCCGGCCACACGCCCGACTCGATCTCGATCTTCGTGACCGACCACTCGCGCGGGCCCGAGCCGTGGTTCGTGCTCACCGGCGACCTGCTCTTCGTCGGCTCGGTCGGGCGCCCCGACCTGGGCGGCGCCACCGCGGCGGAGGACATCTTCGAGAGCCTGCACCGCGTGCTGCGGCCGCTCGACGACCTCGTCGAGATCTATCCGGCCCACGGCGCCGGCTCCTCGTGCGGCAAGGCGATGTCGGCCAAGGCGGGCTCCACGATCGGCTTCGAGCGCCGCTTCAACCCCGCCTTCCGCTACGACGACAAGCGCGCGTTCGTGGACTTCATCATGGCGGGCATCCCCCCCAAGCCGGCCTCGTTCGAGAAGATCGTCGCCCGCAACAAGGGGCTGGTGCCGCTGGTCTCCGCCAAGCCGCGGCCGTACGCGGCGCGCGAGGCGCGCGAGGCGATCGCCGAGGGCGCCTGCGTGCTCGACCTGCGCGACGCCGCCGAGTTCGGCGAGGGGCACGTGCCGGGTGCCCTCAACGTGTGGATCGAGAGCCCGCAGTTCGCCGAGCGGGTGGCCGGCATGGCGCCGGCCGGCGCGCCGCTGCTGCTCATGGGCGCCCCCTCCGACCTCGACCGCGCCGTCACCACGCTCTCGCGCGTGGGGGTGGACGAGATCGTCGGGTTCCTGCAATACGGCATGGTCGAGTGGCGCAACGAGGGGTTCCCGGTCGAGACGGCGCCGCAGATCACCGTGCACGACGTCTCGACCTGGCTCGAGCAGGGGCGCGACGTGGTGGTGGTGGACGTGCGCGAGCCCTCCGAGTGGGACGACGGCCACATCGAGGGCGCAGTGTCGCTGCCGATGTTCGAGGCCGTCGGCCGGCGCGGCGAGCTGGCGCCGGGGCGGCCCGTCGCCGTGCTCTGCGCGGGCGGGCTGCGCTCGAGCACGGTGATCAGCGCGCTCCAGCGCCATGGCGTCGCCAATCTGAACAACGTCACCGGCGGCATGGCGGCCTGGGTCAAGGCCGGCTATTCCGTCGTGCGCGCGCAGTCCGCTCCCGCCAAGTGACCGGAGGCTGATGCGTCCGACCCTCGCCGCGCAGTACGCGGCCGTTTTCGGCCGCCCGTGGCCGGTGTGGGGCGCCGCGATCCTCGTCGCCACCGTCAACGTCTTCCTCTTCGCCTTCGACCGGCCGTGGACCGCCTCCGACGGGCTGCGCAACTGGGGCGACTGGATCCTGACCGGCCTCGGCGTCGTGCACCGCAGCGATCTGCTCGCGCCCTGGCTCTACTCCGGCTCGCTCCTCAACCTCGGCGTGCTCTTCGGCGGCCTGGCGGCGGCGCTGCTCAGCGGCGAGTTCGCGGTCCGCGTGCCGCCGCGCGGGGAGGCGATCAAGGGCGCGGCCGGCGGCCTGCTCATGGGCGCGGGCGCGATCCTCGCGTTCGGCTGCAACATCGGCGGCTTCTTCTCGGCGGTCAGCGCGCTGAGCCTCGCCGGCTTCGGCATGATGGTGGGGCTCGGCCTCGGGGCGTTCCTCGGCCTGCGCTATCTGCTGTGGGAGATGGCGCGCCACCCGGCGTGGTCCGCCGCCGGCGGTCGCGTCTGGGGCCGGCGCGCCGCCGAGGGGCCGGGCCGCCAGCCGCTCGCCGGCGCGCTGGTGACCGTCGCGCTGCTGGTCACGCCGTTCCTCTACGCGCGCACCGGCTACGCCGCGCAGGGGATCTTCCTGCTCTTCGGCGTCGTCTTCGGCGTGATCTTCCAGCGCTCGCGCTTCTGCCTCGTGCGCGCCTTCCGCGAGCCGTTCATGACCGGCGACGCCGAGCACACGCGGGCGGCCGCGCTGGCGCTGGCGGTCAGCATGCTCGGCTTCGCGATCCTGAAATTCACCGACCTCAAGGACAAGGGCGACTGGGTGTTCGCGGCGGCCGGCGTCGGCGCGCTGGCGGGCGGCACGCTGTTCGGCGTGGGCATGACGCTGGCCGGCGGCTGCGGCGCCGGCTCGATCTGGCGCGCGGGCGAGGGGCAGGTGAAGCTCTGGCTCGCGCTGCTCACCTTCGCGCTGGGGGCGTCGCTCACGCGCCTGGCGCTGGTCGAGGCCGGCGTGTTGCAGAAGCTGGGGTGGGCGGTGTTCCTGCCCTCGGTGGTGGGCTGGGGCGCCGGCGTCGCGCTCACGCTCGCGGTGCTGGCGGCGTGGGCGCTGGCCGCGACGTGGAACGAGGACGCTCGCGCGGTCAGCGTGGGCGAGTGAAACTCTGATACTCTCGCGCGGGTGAGCGTGCGGTACGGATTCGTCATCGACCAGCGCCGCTGCATCGGCTGCCACGCCTGCACGGTGGCGTGCAAGGAGGAGAACCGCGTCCCGCTCGGCGCCTTCCGCACGTGGGTGAAGTACGTCGAGCGGGGGACCTTCCCCGACACGCGGCGGTACTTCTCGGTGCTGCGCTGCAATCACTGCGACGACGCGCCGTGCGTGACGATCTGCCCGACGGTCGCGCTCTACCGGCGGCCCGACGGCATCGTGGACTTCGACGGCGCCCGCTGCATCGGCTGCAAGTCGTGCATGCAGGCCTGCCCCTACGACGCGCTGTACATCGATCCGAACACGAACACCGCCGCCAAGTGCAACTACTGCGCTCACCGGGTCGAAGTCGGGCTGGAGCCGGCGTGCGTCGTCGTCTGCCCCGCGCAGGCGATCGTGGCCGGCGACCTCGACGACCCCCGCACGCCGATCGCCCGGCTCGTCGCCCGCGAGCAGGTCGAGGTCCGCAAGCCCGAGCAGGGCACGCGTCCCAAGGTCTATTACGTCGGCGCCGACTCCTCGGCGCTGACGCCGTCGCTGCAGCGGCCGGCGACCACGTTCATGTTCGGCCAGCGCCCGGCCGCCGAGGCCGACCTGATGCGGCTGGTCGCCGCCGCGCAGGCGCAGGAGCCCGGCGGCGACGGCGCGCTGAGCCGGCTCGTCTACGACGCGCCGCACGCGCCGCGGCCGTGGGGCTGGCGCGTCGCCGCTTATCTATGGACGAAGTCCGTCGCCGCCGGCGCCCTGCTGGTCGCCGCCTTCGGCACGCTCCTGCGGCCGGCCACCGTCGGCGTGCTCGACGCGGTGACGGCGCCGCTGCTGGCCCTGGCGTTCCTGCTGCTCACCTCGGCGCTGCTCGTGCTCGACCTCAAGCGCCCCGACCGCTTCCACTACATCCTGCTCAAGGGCAATCCCCGCTCGTGGCTGGTGTGGGGGGCGTGGATCCTGCTCGCCTACGGCGGCCTGGCCACCGCGTGGCTCGGCGCCGGCCTCCTCGGCCATGCGGCGCTGCTGCGGGCGCTGGCGGTGCCGGTCATCGTGCTGGCCGCCGCCGCCGCCGGTTACAGCGCGTTCCTGTTCGGCCAGGCCGAGGGACGGGACTTCTGGCAGAGCCCGCTGCACCTGCCGCACCTGCTCGCGGGCGCGGTCGTCGCCGGCAGCGCGTCGCTGATCGTCGCGCACCTCCTCACCGGCCACGGCAACTGGGGCCCCGAGCTCATCGGCGTCGAGGGGCTGCGGCTCGTGATGGCGGCCGGCCTCCTCGCGCACCTGGCGGTCCTCACCCTCGATCTGTTCGGCCCGCACACCAACCTCGACGTGCGCCGCGCGGCGCGGCTGGTGACCCACGGCGCGTGGCGCGGGCACTTCTGGGGCGGCGTCATCCTCGGCGGCATCGCGGCGCCGCTCGTGCTCGTCTTCTGGGGGCTCACGCCCGCCCCCACGCACCTGCCGATGGGCGTGACGCTGCAGCAGCCGGTGGCGACGGCGGTGGCGGCCCTCGGCGCGCTGGCCGGGCTCTGGGTCTACGAGGACCTCTGGGTCAAGGCCGGCCAGGCGATTCCCCTGAGCTAGGAGCGTCATGACCCCTTCTTCGCATCCCGAGCCGCTGCATCCCGTCGCCCGCGACCTCACACCGCCCGCCGCGCTGTCGTCCTATCCCCCGGTGGACCGCTGGAACGACTGGGAGGAATACGATCCGGTCGCGTGGCCTCGCCGGGTGCGCCGGCGCTACTCGCTCATCCCGACGATCTGCTTCAACTGCGAGGCGGCGTGCGGGCTGCTCGCCTATGTGGACCAGCAGACGCTGCAGATCCAGAAGTTCGAGGGCAACCCCCTGCATCCCGGCAGCCGCGGCCGCAACTGCGCCAAGGGGCCGGCCACGCTCAACCAGGTGCAGGACCCCGAGCGCATCCTCTATCCGCTGCGCCGCAAGGGCGCGCGCGGCGGCGGCGAGTGGGAGCGCGTGACGTGGGACGCGGTGCTCGACGACATCGGCGGCCGCATCCGCGCGGCGCTGGTCGAAGGCCGCCAGAAGGAGATCATGTATCACCTGGGCCGGCCCGGCCACGAGCTCGTCTACCTGCAGCGCGTCTTCCACGCGTGGGGGATCGACGGCCACAACAGCCACACCAACGTCTGCTCGGCCAGCGCGCGCGCCGGCTACGCCTTCTGGCACGGCATGGACCGCCCCTCGCCCGACCACGCCAACGCGCGCTTCATCCTCCTGCTGTCCTCGCACCTGGAGACCGGCCACTACTTCAACCCGCACGCCCAGCGGATCATGGAGGCCAAGGCGCGCGGCGCCCGCATCGCCGTGATCGACTCGCGCCTGTCCAACACCGCCTCGATGGCCGACTACTGGCTGGCGCCGTGGCCCGGCTCGGAGGCGGCCCTGCTGCTGGCGATGGCCTCGGTGCTGATCCGTGAGCGCCGCTACGACGCCGAGTTCGTGCGCCGGTGGATCAACTGGGAGGAGTACCTGCGCGAGGAGCGCCCGGACCTGCCGGTGACCTTCGACGCCTTCCACCGCGCCATCGAGGAGCACTACGCGCGCTACACGCCCCAGTTCGCCGAGGCGGAGAGCGGCGTGCCGGCGGCGACGATCGTGGAGCTGGCGCGGGCGGTCGGCGAGGCGGGCTCGGCGCTCGCCACGCACATCTGGCGCAACACCGCCGCCGGCAACCTCGGCGGCTGGCAGGTGGCGCGCGCCCTCGAGTGGCTGGTGGTGCTGGTCGGCGCCGTCGCCACGCCGGGGGGCACCGCGCCGAGCGCCTGGAACAAGACGATTCCCGCCCCGCCGATGATGCCGCCGCCGGGCAAGGTGTGGAGCGAGCTCCTGATGCCGCGGGAATACCCGCTGGCCTTCTTCGAGATGAGCTTCCTGCTGCCGCACTTCCTCAAGGAGGGGCGCGGCAAGCTCGCCATGTACTTCACGCGGGTCTACAACCCCGTGTGGACGAACCCGGATGGCATGTCGTGGATCGAGATGCTCACCGATGAGGCCAAGGTCGAGCGGCACGCGTGTCTCACCCCGGTGTGGAGCGAGACGGCGTGGTTCGCCGACTACGTCCTACCGATGGGCCACGCCTCCGAGCGACACGACCTCATGTCGCAGGAGACCCACGCCGCGCGCTGGATCGGCTTCCGCCAGCCCGTGCTCCGCGTGGCGCTCGAGCGGCGGGGCAAGCGCTTCGACCTCACCTGGCAGGCCCACGAGGCGGCGGGCCTCGGGCAGGTGTGGGAGGAGGACGAGTTCTGGATCGAGCTGTCCTGGCGCATCGATCCCGACGGCGCGCTCGGCATCCGCCGCTACTTCGAGTCGCCCTACCGCCCCGGCGAGAAGCTGCGCATCGAGGAGCTCTATCGCTGGATCTTCGAGAACAGCGTGCCCGGGCTGCCCGAGGCCGCGCGCGCCGAGGGGCTCACCGCGCTCGAGTACATGCGCCGGTACGGCGCCTTCCTCGTGGAGGACCATGTCTACCGCACCCACGAGCAGCCGCCGCCGGCGAAGGACCTCGACGGCGCCACCGTCGATCCGGTGACGAAGGTGATCAGCAAGGGCGGCCAGGCGGTGGGCGTGGAGATCGACGGCCGTCCGTACGGCGGCTTCCCGACGCCCTCGCGCAAGCTGGAGTTCTTCTCGCGGACGCTCAAGGACTGGAAGTGGCCGGAGGAATCGCTGCCGGGCTACATCACGAGCCACGTGCACTTCTCGCAGCTCGACCGGACGAAGGGCGAGATGGTCCTGCTGCCGACCTTCCGGCTGCCGACGCTGATCCACACGCGCTCGGGCAACGCCAAGTGGCTCTACGAGATCTCGCACACGAACCCGCTGTGGATCCATCCCGAGGACGCCGCCCGCCTGGGCGTGGCCACCGACGGACTGCTCAAGGTCGCGACGGCGATCGGCTGGTTCGTCGACAAGGCGTGGGTGACCGAGGCGATCCGTCCCGGCATCGTGGCCTGCTCGCACCACCTCGGCCGATGGCGGCTGGCCGAGTCCACCGGCGGCGAGCGGTGGTCCACCGCGCTGGTGGACCTCAAGCAGCTCGCCCCCGGCCAGTGGCGCATGCGGCAGGTGCACGGCGTGCGGCCGTTCGCGAGCGACGATCCCGACTCCGCGCGCGTCTGGTGGGAGGACGCCGGCGTCCACCAGAACCTCACGTTCCCCGTCCAGCCCGATCCGGTCAGCGGCCAGCACTGCTGGCACCAGAAGGTCGTCGTCACGCCGCCCGGCCCCGACGACCGCTACGGCGACATCTTCGTGGACACGAACCGCTCGTTCGAGGTGTACCGGCAGTGGCTGGCCAAGGCGCGGCCGGCGCCCGGCCCGGGGAACCTGCGGCGCCCGCTCTGGCTGCCGCGCGCGTTCAAGCCGGACGCCAGCGCGTACCAGTTGTGACTCGGAGGGGAACTTCGTCGATTTGTTGAGCGAGGGGGCTACGCCCCCTCGGACTCCCCGGCCGACGGGCCCTCGCACGCCTGACGGCGTGCTCGACCCTGCCTCCCCCGAGATCATCGATTGCGCCGGCAAAGCCGGCGCTCGAAGGGGTTCGACATGTGGGCGCGATCATAGATAATGGGCCGATGGCTCACGATGGCGGCGACCAGGACATGACGCGGCGGGCGGCGCTGGGCGCGCTCGGCGCGGCCGGCCTGGCGGCGGCCGCCGGCGGCGCGCTGACGCTGGGGGCGGCGCGGCCGGCGGCGGCGCAGGCGCTCGGCCAGAA
The DNA here is from genome assembly GCA_041497115.1 of Methylomirabilia bacterium. Taxonomy (GTDB): domain Bacteria; phylum Methylomirabilota; class Methylomirabilia; order Rokubacteriales; family CSP1-6; genus AR5. Next base: position 59,310 of record JBGQFW010000001.1, on the reverse strand, counting down.
CGAGCCGCTCGACGCCGCTCTCCGGCGCGTGTTCGGCGGCCGGCCCATGAAGGACGGCGCCGGGATGATCAAGCTCGACATCCCCCTCATCGCCGAGAACGGCGCGGTGGTGCCGGTGGCCGTCGAGGTCAGCGCGCCGATGACGCCGCAGAGCTACGTGAAGAGCATCTACGTCGTGGCCGACAAGAATCGCATCCCGATCGTCGCCCGGGCCACGCTGTCGCCCGCCTCCGGCGAGGCCTACATGGGCGCCAACATCCGCCTCGGCGAGACCACCGACGTGCGCGCGATCGTGGAGCAGAGCGATGGCACGCTCTGGCAGGCGCGGCGCGAGGTCAAGGTCACCGTCGGCGGGTGCGGCGGCTGAGGCGGCATGTCCGACATCGGCAAGGTCCGGCTGCGGGTCCCCGCCAGCATCAAGCCCGGCGACGTCGTGCGCGTGCGCTGCCTGGTGATCCACCCGATGGAGCGCATCGAGCGCGACAAGGCCGGCAAGATCATCGACCGGAACTACAACTACATCGACCATGTCACGGTCAACTATCTGGGGCGGACGGTGGCCGCGTTCGACACGACGCAGAGCGTGAGCGAGAACCCCTTCTTCGCGTTCTCCGTCAAGGCGACCGATCCCGGCAAGCTCACCGTGACGTTCCACGACACCCACGGCGCGACCTACGAAGGGTCGGTCGACATCGCGTTTTCCTGACGGGCCGATGCAACCGGTCGCGATCCGGTGGCTCGCGCTTCTGGTGATGGCCGCGGGGTGCGCCACCGCCGCCGACCGCCCCGACTACTCCGCGGTGGTCCGCTGGACGACCCGCGCGACACCCGAGGCGCGCGGCGACGTGCGCACCGGCGCCGACGGCGCCCGCGTGGCCGTGCGCTATCCCGGCTGGACGACGAAAGACTACGGCCGCTTCCGCACCTACGCCTACGACGACACGCGCCCCGAGCCGGCGGTGCAGACGGTGGTCATGCCCGCCGGTGTCATCGGCGATCCCCGGCGCGGGCGCGCGCTGTTCCTCAATCGCGCCAAGGGGCCGTGCACCGGCTGCCACCTGGTGCCCGGTGACGACGTGTGGCCGGCCGGCAGCGTGGGGCCCGACCTCTCGACGCTCGGCGACCGCACGCTGACCGACGCCTACCTCTACCAGCAGCTCTGGGATCCGCGCGTCGCGTTCCCCAAGACGGTGATGCCGCCGTGGGGCGTCCAGGGCGTCTTCACGCCCCCGGAGCTCGTCCACCTCGTCGCCTATCTGCAGACGCTGCACGGGCCGGTGCCGCCCGAGAAGGACGCCGACCGCAACCCGTTCACGCGCCACAAGCCGGTCGGCTTCGGCGACAACCTCGACCCCACCAACAACCCGGCGGTGGTCCGCGCCGAGAGCGCCGAGAGCCTGTGGAGCGCGCGCGGCCCCGCCGGCAAGGCGTGCGCCGACTGTCACCCCGGCGGCGCCGCCGCGTCCATGCGCGGGGTGGCCACCCGCTATCCCAAGTACGTGGCGAAGTACGATCGCGTGATGGCGATCGAGGACTACCTCACGGTGCACGGGCCGGAGACCACCGGGACGCCGCTGCCGATCGAGAGCGCGCCGAACCTCGATCTGACGCTGCTGGTCAAGATGGCCTCCGACGGCCTGCCGGTGGCGGTGGACACGACGAGCGCGCCGGCGCGCGCCGCGCTGGCCCGCGGAGGGGCGACCTTCTCCCGGCGGGTGGGCGAGCGCAACCACGCGTGCGCCGACTGCCACACGCCCGACCGCGGGGCCAACAAGTTCCTCGGCGGCCGGCTGCTCGCCGACGTCACCGTCGGGCTCACGCGCCACTTCCCGACCTGGCGGACGAGCCAGAACGACGCGTGGGACATGCGGCGGCGCTTCCAGTGGTGCATGACGCCGCTCGGCATGAACATGCTGCCCGCCGACGCGGTGGAGTACGCCGAGCTCGAGCTCTATCTCACGCGCTTCGACAACGGCAAGCCGATGAGCGTGCCCGGGATCCGGCACTGACCGGGCCGGCGGTGGAGGAGACGTGATGACGAGACGGTGGATCGCGGGGCTGGCGTGCGCGGCGGTGGTGGCGCTGACGGGGGGCGTGGCCGTCGCGTCGCACCTGCCGGAGCAGCCCAAGAAGCACCGCGTCGTCTATCACCTGAGCGAGGCGGGCGTGGACAAGGCGCGCTTCGTCCTCGGCAACATCCACAACACCATCACCGGCGTCGGCGGTCCCGCCAACATCGAGGCCATCGAGCTGGTCGTGCACGGCCCCGCGCTCAAGACGTTCCTCACCGCCACGATCGACCCGCAGCTCAAGGCGATGCTGAGCGAGCTGCAGGGCGAGGGGCTGCGCTTCGGCGCCTGCGGCAACACCATGAAGGCGTTCCACATCACGCTCGAGGAGCTGCCGCCCGGCGCCCACCACCTGCCGCAGGGCGGGGTGGTGCGCCTCATGGAGCTGATCGAGCAGGGTTACGTCTATCTGCGTCCCTGACGCGCCGACCGAGGAGGTCGAATGACGATCCGCGCCCGATACCCCGTCGCCCTGGCGGCGGCGCTCGCGCTGTTGCTGTCGCTGCCGGCGCCGGCCCCGGCGTCCGCCGACAAGGTGCTCGACGACCTGATGTTCGAGCTGCAGCTGGTCCCGCTCGACGGCCAGGCCCCGGCGCCGTTCGAGCTGGAGCAGCTGGCCGACGGCGCGAAGGTCACGCTGGCCGGCCTGCGCGGCCGGCCCGTGCTCCTCTACTTCTGGGCGACCTGGTGACCGTACTGCACGAGGGAGTTGCCCTCGACCATGGAGCAGGTGCACCGGGAGTTCAAGGACCGTGGCCTGGCGATCTATGCCGTCAACATCGAGGAGGGGCGCAAGACGGTGGCCGCGTGGGTGGAGCAGTACAAGATCACCATCCCGGTCCTGCTCGACCCCGACGGTGAGGCGAGCGCCGCGTACCGCATCACCGCGACGCCGACCGTCTTCCTCATCGCCCGCGACGGCAAGCTGGTCGCCAAGGCGATCGGCACCAAGGAGTGGAAGTCGAAGGACGGGCGGGCGCTGATCGAGCGGCTCCTGGCCCGGTGATCCCGACTCTCGACAGCGACGTCCTCGTCCTCGGCGCCGGCGGCGCCGGCCTCACCGCGGCGCTCCACGCCGCCGACGCCTCGCGCGCGCTGCGCGTCACCGTCGTCGTCAAGGGGCTGCTGGGCCGCGCCGGCTGCACGCGCATGGTCCAGGGCGGCTACAACGCCGTGCTCACCGAGCCCGACTCACTGCAGGCGCACCTGCTCGACACGCTGGCGGGCGGCGGGTTTCTCAACGACCAGGAGCTGGTGTGGACGCTGGTCACCGAGGCGCCGGGGCGCGTGCTGGAGCTCGAGTCGCGCTACGGCTGCCTCTTCGACCGCACGCCCGCCGGCCGCATCCACCAGAAGCCGTTCGCCGGGCAGAGCCACGACCGGACGATCCACAAGGGCGACCTCACCGGCATCGAAATCATGAACCGGCTCACCGAGCAGACGCTAGCCCGCCCCAACGTCGCCGTGCTCGAGGAGTGCCGGGCCGTCGAGCTGCTGCTCGACGCCGAGGGACGGGCGGCCGGCGCGCTCCTGCTCGACATGCGGGCAGGGACCTTCGTGGCGGCGCGCGCGCGCGGGACGCTGCTGGCGATGGGCGGCGGCCCCACGATGTACCGCGTGATCGCCTGCTCGGCCGACAAGACGGCCGACGGCATCGCGCTCGCCTACCGGGCCGGGCTGCCGCTGCGCGACATGGAGATGGTGCAGTTCCACCCGACCGGCCTCGTGATTCCCGGCTCGCTCATGACGGGCGCGCTGCTCGAGGAGGGGCTGCGCGGCGCCGGCGGTCACCTGCGTAACGGGCAGGGCGAGCGGTTCATGGCCCGCTACGACGCCGCCCGCATGGAGCGCTCGACGCGCGACCTCGTCTCGCGCGCGTCGTTCACCGAGATCGCCCAGGGGCGCGGCACGCCCAACGGCGGGGTGTGGATCGACGTCTCGCACCTGGGCGCCGAGGTCGTCGAGCGCAGCTTCCGCGGCATGGTGCGGCGCTGCCGCGACTTCGGCCGCGACCTCGCGCGCAGCCCCGTCGAGGTGGCGCCCACCGCGCACTTCCTGATGGGCGGCATCGTCGTGGACCCCGCCTGCCGCACCGGGATCGAGGGGCTCTTCGCCGCCGGCGAGGACACCGGCGGCGTGCACGGCGCCAACCGCCTGGGCGGCAACGGCGTGGCCGAGTCCACGGTGTTCGGCGGCCTCGCCGGCGACGCGATCGCCGCGTTCGTCGCCGGTCGCCCGCTGCCGCGGGTGGAGGCGGCCGCGCTGGCGCCCGCCGTCGAGGCGCTGACGGCGCCGTTCGCGCGTGCCGCCGGCCCCGACCTCTACGACTTGCAGGCCGAGCTGCGCGACGTCATGTGGGAGCGCGCGGGCCTCGTGCGCGACGGTGAGGGGCTGGCGGCGGCGCTGGCGGCGATCGACCGCGTCGAGGCGGGGCTGGACGCGGTCGGCGTGCGGGGCGATCCCGCGCTCAACACGGCGTGGCAGGACTGGCTCGGCCTGCGCAACCAGGCGCTCGCCGCGCGGCTCATCGTGCGCTCGGCGCTGGAGCGGCGCGAGAGCCGGGGCGCCCACTTCCGGCGCGACTTCCCCGCGCCGTCGACCGGGCCCATCGTCAGCGTCCGCGTCCGCCGCGGCGCCGGCGGCCCCGTGGTGACGACGGCGCCGGTCGCCTTCACCCGCGCCGCGCCGGCCGCCGCGGCGGCGCCGCACCCGGTCGAGATCGGCGACTGAGCGGCCCGGCGCCGCGGTATCATCCGCCCACCATGGACCGCACGATCCTCACCGGCGCCCTGCTGCTCGACGGCACCGGCGCGCCGCCGGCGGCGGGCCGCGCCGTCGTGGTGGAGGACGGCCGCATCAGCGCCGTGGTCGCCGCGGCCGACGCGCCGTCGGGCACGACGCTGCGGCTCGACGGGCTCACGCTCCTGCCCGGGCTCGTCAACTGCCACGTCCACCTCTGCTTCGGCGGCGAGGCCGATCCCGCCGCCGCGCTGGCGCGCGAGGCGTACCCCGCGACGGTCATCCGCGCGGTGGTCCGCGCGCGCCAGACGCTCGAGGCGGGTGTCACCACCGTGCGCGATCTCGGCGGCCGCGACTACGCCGAGCTGAGCGTGCGCGACGCGATCCGCCAGGGACTCATCCCGGGGCCGCGCGTGCTCGCCGCCGGCCGGGGCATCTGCATGACCGGCGGCCACGGCTGGAATCTGATCGGCCGCGAGGCCGACGGCGCCGACGACGTGCGCAAGGCGGTGCGCGAGCAGCTCAAGGCGGGCGCCGACGTCATCAAGCTCTTCGCCACCGGCGGCGTGATGACGCCCGGCGTGGATCCCACCTCCGCCCAGCTCACCCTCGACGAGGTCCGGGCGGCCATCGAGGAAGCCCGCAAGGCCGGCCGCCGCACCGCCGCCCACGCCCAGGGCAGCGACGGCATCGCCAACTGCCTGGAGGGCGGGATCACCACGATCGAGCACGGCGTGTTCCTGACCGAGGCGCTCTGCCAGCGGATGGCGCGCGACGGCGTGGCGCTGGTACCGACGCTCATCGCCCCCCACGCGATCGCCGAGGGCGGGGTCGCCGCCGGCATCCCGGAGTTCGCGGTGAGCAAGTCGCTCGCCGTGCGCGACCGCCACGCCGAGAGCTTCCGGCTGGCGCTGCGCGCGGGCGTGCCGATCGCCGCCGGCACCGACGCCGGCACGCCGCTCAACCCTCACGGCTCGCTGGTGCCCGAGCTCGTGTTGATGGTGCGCCACGGCATGGAGCCGGCGGCGGTGGTGCGCGCGGCGACGGCGACCGCCGCCCGCGCGCTCGGCCTCGAGCACGAGACAGGCCGGGTGGCGCCCGGCCTGGCCGCCGATCTCTTGGCGGTGGCGGGCAACCCCGCCGAGCGCATCCAGGCGCTCGACGAGGTGCGGCTGGTGATGACCCGGGGGCGCATCGCGGTCAACCGGCTCAAGTGAGGGGGACGACCATGGCGTTCGACGGCGAGAAGTTCATCGACCGCTTCAACACGGTGTGGAACGGCCACGACCTCGACGGGATCCTGGCCATGATGACCGACGACGTGATCTTCGAGGCGTCGTTCGGCAAGGATCCGTGGGGCGCGCGCGTGGTGGGCAAGCCGGCCGTGCGCGAGTTCCTCACCGACATGTTCGAGCGCATCCCCGACGTGCGCTGGGACGAGACGCGCCACTTCGCCTGCCCGGAGATCGCGACGGTCGAGTGGGTGACGACCGGCACGCCGCGCGGCGCCGGCCGCTACGAGACCCACGGCTGCGACATCCTCACGCTGCGCGACGGTCGGATCGCCGCCAAGCGCTCCTACCGCAAGGCGAGCCTGTGAGCGACGGCGCCGGCCGCTGATGGAGCACCGGCGGGCCTGGCTGATGGTGGCGGTGGGCGCGGCGGTGATCGTCGCCGCCGTGCTGACCCCGGTCGTCTTCGACCTCTCCTGGCGCTGATGAGCGCGCCGCGCGTGCTGCGGCGCGAGTGGACCACCGCCGAGGGGTGGCGCGGCACGCGCAGCGGCATGTGGGCGTGGCTGATCCAGCGCGCCGCCGCCGTCGGCCTCCTGCTCGTCGTCGCCCTGCACCTGGTCAACCCGTTCCGCCGCGGCCTGCAGGCCGCGCTGCTCGCGCTCGTCCTGATCCACGCGCTGCTCGGCGTCCGCACGCTGCTGCTGGACTTCGGCCTGCCGCTGCGCTGGCACCGCGTGCTGTTCGCGCTGGCGCTGGCGCTGGCCGCCGCGCTCTTCGCCGGCGTCTGGCTCTGGCGCTGGTACTGAGCCGGCCGGCCCACCCGTGAATCCCCGACGCGTTGCGCGGTGTCCAACCGACCGAGGAGGTTCCTCATGGCCCCCAGTCGCCGCGAGTTCCTCGGGGACGCCGCCGCTGTGCTGATCAAGGCCGTCGCGTTCGACGCCTTCACGGTCTTCGACCCCGGGCCCGTCTTTGCGCTCGCCGAGGCCATCTTTCCCGGCCGCGGCGCCGAGCTGAGCGCGGCCTGGCGGACCCGCCAGTTCGAGTACACGTGGCTGCGCTCGGTGGCGGGTCACTACGCGGACTTCTGGACGGTGACGGGCGACGCCCTCGTGTTCGCCGCGAGCACGCTTGGCCTCGACCTGAGCGCCGACCGGCGGCAGCGACTCATGAACGCCTGGCTCGACATCAAGGCCCACCCGGACGCCGTGCCGGCGCTGACGTCGCTGCGGCAGGCGGGCCTCCGCCTGCGATTCCTGACCAACCTGACCGCGCCGATGATCGAGGCCGCCGTGCGCGGCTCGGGGCTGACGGGATTCTTCGAGGACGCGCTGAGCACGGACCGCGTGCGCACCTACAAGCCCGATCCCCGCGCTTACTCGATGGGCGTCGAGGCCTTCGGACTGCGGCGCGAGGAGATCGCGTTCGCCGCGTTCGGCGGCTGGGACGCCGCCGGGGCGACGTGGTTCGGCTACCCGACGTTCTGGGTCAATCGCCTGGGGCTGCCCGTCGAGCAGCTCGGCGTCGCCCCTGACGGCGTCGGCCGCGACCTGGCCGACCTGGCGCGCTTCGTGGTGTCGCCGCCCGCGCGGTGACCGCCGCGGGCGCCCGGCTCAGGCCGGGCGCGAGGCGACGATCGCGGCGTACAGCGTTGTCTGGGCGAAGAAGTGCTTGAGGACGTAGTGCTCGTTGACGTCGTGCTGCTGGTTGTCGCTGTTGGCGGCGGGGATCCAGAGCGCGGGGATGCCGAGCGTCTCGGTGAACACCCAGAGCGGCAGCGTGCCGCCCAGCGTCGGCAGCGCCACCGGCTCGGCGTCGCCGTGGGCTTCCAGCAGGCGCAGGAGCCAGCCGAACTCGGGACGCATGGGCGAGGTGTAGCTGGCCGGCTGGCTGCTGCAACGGGCGGTGATCGTGATGCCGGGCGTGCGGTCGCGGTGCTCCGCCACGACGCGCTCGACGATCGCCTCCATCTCGGCGGGCGGCGTGTCGCGCGTCACGCGGATGTCCAGCCGGGCGTGCGCCGTGCGCGGGATGATCGTGCGGCGCGCGGTCGGCGAGGCGCCGTCGGTCATGAAGTGGTTGACGTTGACCGTCGGCCGCAGGAACGGCGTCCACACCGCGCGGTCCTCCCACTTCGCGAAGAGCTCCCGCGCCTCGCGGCGGAAGGCGTCGTGGGCCTCGCCGTAGGCGCGCACGCGCTCCTCGATGTCGGCGATGACCCGGGCGAGCGGCAGCACCGGGTTCGGCACGATGTTGCCGTAGTTGCCGGAGTGCAGCGACGCCGGCCGGCCGTTGTCGGCCACCAGCTCCACGCCCACCAGGCCGCGCACGCCCATCACGAGCGTCGGCGCGTTGTTCTGCTTGGGGCCGTCGGAGCCGATCAGCAGCTCGGCGCTCAGCCGCTCCCGATGCGCGCGCGCGATCGCATCGAGGTTCGGGCTGCCGTGCTCCTCCTCGCCGTCGAGGATCACGCGCACCGTCCACTGCGCGCGGCCGCCGCGGGCGGCGTCGAGCGCGCCCAGCACGTTGGCCAGGTGCTGCCCCTTGTTGTCGGCGCCGCCGCGCGCCACCACGGTCACCGCGTCGAGCGCCGCGGCGTCGAGCGCGGCCGGGTCGACGCGGCGGCCCTCGTGGAAGTACGTCGGCTCGAACGGCCGGCAGGCGACGTCCTGCCAGCGCCAGCGCTCGACGTCGCCGGTGGGCTGGACGTCGTAGTGGCCGTAGAGGAGCAGGGTGGGCGCGCCGCGCGGCCCGGGGATCTCGCCCCACAGCGCCGGCGTGCCGCTGCCGTCGGGCGTCGCCAGCGGGATCAGGTCGAGGCCGATCTCGCGCCAGAGCGCGCGCACGGCGTCCACCATCGCCGGCGTGACGGCGCGGCTGATGGTCGGGATGCGCAGGTACCGGTCGAGCAGGGCGAGGCGGTCGTGGCGTGGCGACACGCGCGTTCCTCCGTCGGGTCACGGTAACATAGCGCCGATGCCGACGACGCTCTCCGTCTTCCGCTGGTCGCCGGGCGAGCGCGAGCGCTGGCAGGCGTTCGAGGTGGACGCCGGCCCCGACACGACCGTGCTCGACGCGCTGGTCGAGATCCAGCGGCGCCGCGATCCCACCCTGGCGCTGCGCTACGCCTGCCGGGTGGGCATGTGCGGCTCCTGCGCGATGGTCGTCAACGGCCGCGAGCGCTGGGCGTGCCGCACGCGGCTGGTGTCGCTCGGCGCCGGCCCCGTCGCGGTGCGGCCGCTCTACCACTTTCCGCTGCTGCGCGACCTGGTCGTGGACATGGCGCCGTTCACGGCGAAGATGCAGGGCGTGCGGGCGGCCTTCGTGCCGGCGCCGGACGCGGAGCCCTACGCGCTGATCCCGGCCGGGGCGGGCGAGCGGCGCGAGATCGATCCGGCGATCGAGTGCATCGGGTGCGGCATGTGCCTGTCGGCGTGCACGATGGTGGCGCACAACGCGCGGTTCCCGGGGCCGGCCGCGCTCAACCGCGCCTTCACGCTCGAGCGCGACTCGCGCGACGCGGCCGGCGGGGCGCGCTGGGCGGTGCTGCTCTCCGACGACGCGCTGGCGCGCTGCCACGGCCAGGGCAACTGCACGGAGGTGTGTCCGATGGAGCTGGCGCCGACGACGTCCATCATCCGCCTGCGCCGGATGGCCACGCGGCGGCTGCTGGGCTTTGCCTAGCGCCGCTCGCCGTAGCGCCGGCGCAGCTCGCGCAGGAACGCGCGTCGCCGGGTCGCCGAGGCCGGGTGGGGCAGGTCGATCGGGATCCAGCCGGCCGGCGCCTTGATGTCGGCGCGCCGGCGCCGCCCCTCGATCAGGTGGAAGTGCAGGAACGGCTCCCGCCGCACGTAGAAGACGCCGGGCTTCTTCTCGACGACGCCGTCCCACCCGCGCACCTCGGTGAGGACCGCGGCCAGGTCGTCGAGCAGCTCGGGCGGGCAGCGATGGCCCATGGCGTCGGCGGCCAGTCTACGCCGCGCCCGCCGGCGCCCGCCACGTGCGGCGCACCGGCCGCATCGCCGGGGTCAGCACGTTCTCCCAGCGGGTGTGCATCGCGCGGTCGATCAGCAGCTCGAACGTGAGCTCGGCGGCGTCGGCCATGTGCAGCGCGTCGCGGCCGTCCGACTCCAGATCGCGACGCTTGGGGGACTCGGGCGTGATCAGCACGAAGAGCCGGTCGCCCGAGAGCACCGGGCACACCGGGTGCAGGCGCGGCGCCCCGTCCCGGCGCACAGTGGCGAGGAAGGCCAGCCCCACCGTGAACTGGATCAGCAGCGCGCGGCCGGCCCCGGCCAGGTCGGGCTCGGCGGCGGCGAACTTCTTCCACGTGACCATCGTCGCTCTCCGCGCGAGGCAGTGGCGCGAGCATGCGGGACCGCGCGCGCGGGGTCAAGGCCGGGCCGGTCCGGCGGTCGTCATCGTCCTGTCATACGCGGACAAAGCTTGGCGTTGCACGGCGGGCTGATTACACTCGGGACATCGCGAGCAGCCGACACCGCGCGGTAGGGAGGGGCCGATCCGGATGAGCATCGGAGGACTCGTCAGAGCAGCCGGCGGCGTGATCGTGAGGCCGGCGGCCGACAACGGGGTGGAGGTGCTGATCATTCATCGCCCGCACCGCGAGGACTGGACCTTCCCCAAGGGCAAGGTCGAGCGCGGCGAGACCGACGAGGCGTGCGCGCTGCGCGAGGTCGAGGAGGAGACGGCGCTGCGCTGCGTGCTCGTCGAGGAGCTCCCGACGATCTCCCACATCGACCACAAGGGGCGCGTGAAGGTCGTCCGTTACTGGCTGATGCGCGCGATCGGCGGCGAGGCCGCCGCCCTCGACGGGGTCGACGCCGTGCGCTGGCTGCCGCTGTCGCAGGCCGCCCTGCTCCTCACCTACGAGCGGGACCGCGCGCTGCTCGAGACGTTCGCCGCCGCCCTGCCCTGAGCCTTACGCGCGGCCGGCCGCCCCGCCGTCGGGGCTAATTAGTCCACCCGGCGGCCGAGGATCAGGAGATCGCGCTCGACGCCGTCCAGCCGGGCGACGCGCGGCAGGTGGCCCCAGCGCGCGAAGCCGAGGCTCTCGAACAGCCCCACGCTCGGCGTGTTGTGGGCGAAGATGAAGCCGACCAGCGTGGCCAGGCCGAGCGCCGGCGCCCGCTCGAGCGCGCCGACCAGCAGGTGGCGGCCGACGCCGCCGCGCTGCGCCTGACCGCTCACGTACACGCTCACCTCGGCCGTCGCGCCGTAGGCGGGCCGGCCGTAGAAATCCTGGAACGAGAGCCAGCCGACGACGACCCCCTCGCGCTCGGCCACCCAGAGCGGCCGGCGGGCGGGGCTGTGCTCGTGAAGCCACGCCGTGCGGCTGGCCACCGCGATCGGCTCGGTGTCGGCGGTCGCCCGGCGGCCGGGGACGGCCTCGTTGTAGATGGCCACGATGCGGGCGAGATCGGCCTCGCGCGCGTCGCGGAGCACCAGCTCCGGCATGGCGGGCGCCTCCTCCGTCGCGCCGATGATCGCACGGTGGCGGTGCGGGCCGCCGTTCTTGACCCTAACCCCGCGCCGCGTTAGAGTGATTCGTCGTTGTACGACGCCTCCCTCCCGCGTGGTGGGGAGGCGCTCTTTTGCCCGCGAAGAGGGAGGCTCCGATGTCCGTGCCGCAGATCCGCTTGCTCTACGCCTCCATGGCCGACCGTCTCGCCCAGGCCCGCCGCAAGTTCGGCCGGCCCCTCACGCTGACCGAGAAGATCCTCGCCACGCACACCTGGGACTTCGAAAGCCAGGTGTGGGAGCGCGGCAGCGCCATCCTCAAGCTCCGTGTGGACCGGGTGGGGCTGCAGGACGTCACCGGACAGATGGCGCTGTTCCAGTTCATGATGTCGGGCCGCACGCGGGTGGCGGTGCCCTCGTCGCTGCACTGCGACCACCTGATCCGCGCCGAGTCGGGCGCCGCCGACGACCTCGCGCGCGCCATCAGCGAGAACGAGGAGGTCTACAACTTCCTGCGCTCGACGGCGCGCAAGTACGGCATCGACTTCTGGCGGCCGGGCGCCGGCATCGTCCACCAGGTCGTGCTGGAGAACTACGCCTTCCCGGGCGGGCTCATGATCGGCGCCGACTCGCACACCCCCAACGGCGGCGGCCTCGGCATGGTCGCCATCGGCGTCGGCGGCGCCGACTGCGGCGAGGCGATGGCCGGCCTGGCGTGGGAGGTGCTGCATCCCAAGCTCGTCGGCGTGCACCTGACCGGCAAGCTGTCCGGGTGGACCGCGCCCAAGGACGTCATCACCTACCTCTGCACGCTGCTCACCGTGAAGGGCGGCACCAACAAGGTCATCGAATACTTCGGCCCCGGCACCGAGTCCATCAGCGCGACCGGCAAGGGGACCATCTGCAACATGGGCGCCGAGCTGGGCGCGACCACCTCGCTGTTCCCGTTCGACGTGCGCATGGCCGCCTACCTGCGCGCCACCGAGCGGGCCGACATCGCGGCGCTCGCCGAGGAGCACCGCCCGCACCTGGTGGCCGACCCCGAGGTCGCGGCCGAGCCCACGCGGTTCTACGACGAGATCGTCGAGATCGACCTCGACGCGCTGGAGCCGCACATCGTCGGTCCGCACTCGCCCGACCGCGGGCGGCCCATCTCGAAGCTGGCCGCCGAGGTGCGCGCGAACAAGTGGCCGGCCGAGATCACCAACGCCCTCATCGGCTCGTGCACGAACTCCTCCTACGAGGACATGCGCCGGGCCGCCCACATCGCCACGCAGGGGCTCAAGGCGGGGGTGAAGGCCAAGGCGAAGTTCCTGATCACGCCCGGCTCCGAGCGCGTCTTCCAGACGATCAAGCGCGACGGCCTGGTGGAGACGTTCGCGAAGATCGGGGGCACGGTCCTCGCCAACGCGTGCGGGCCGTGCATCGGGCAATGGAAGCGCTCGGACGTCGCCGCCAACCAGACGAACACGATCGTCAGCTCGTTCAACCGCAACTTCCCGGGGCGCAACGACGGCAGCGCCTCCACGCTGTCGTTCATCACGAGCCCCGACATGGTCACCGCGCTGGCGCTGGCCGGCACGCTCGAGTTCAACCCGCTGACCGACACGCTCACCGCGCCCGACGGCAGCCGCGTGCGGCTCACCCCGCCCGAGGCCGAGGAGCTGCCGCGCGACGGCTTCGTGCGGGGCACCACCGGCCTCGAGCCGCCGGCCACCGACCCCGAGTCGGTGAAGATCGAGATCTCGCCGACCAGCGAGCGCCTGCAGCTGCTCGGCCCCTTCCCGAAGTGGGACGGTCAGGACTTCGTGGACCTGCCGATCCTGGTCAAGACCAAGGGCAAGACCACCACGGACCACATCTCGCCGGCCGGCCCCTGGCTCCGCTACCGCGGCCACCTCGACAAGATCTCCGACAACATGTTCCTCGGCGCCGTCAACGCCTTCACCGGCTCCACCGGCAAGGGCGTGAACCCGCTCACCGGCGAGGCCGATCAGCCGTTCGCGAAGACGGCGCGCCACTTCAAGCAGGCGGGGCAGCGGTGGGTGGCGGTGGGGGACGAGAACTACGGCGAGGGGTCGAGCCGCGAGCACGCCGCGATGTCGCCCCGCTATCTGGGGTGCGCGGCCGTGCTGGTGCGCAGCTTCGCGCGCATCGCCGAGACGAACCTCAAGAAGCAGGGGGTCCTGCCGCTCACGTTCCAGGACCCCGCCGACTACGACCGCCTCGAGCAGAACGACCGGGTGTCCATCGTCGGCCTGACCGCGCTGGAGCCGGGCAAGCCCGTGACGGTGCGCCTGCGCAAGGCCGACGGCCGCACCGTCGAGATCCCGGCCAGGCACAGCATGACCCGCGAGCAGATCGGGTGGTTCCGGGCCGGCTCGGCGCTCAACGCCGCCCAGGCCGGTGGAAAGGACGTCTGATGGCCCGTCCCAAGATCACCGTGGTGGGCGCCGGCAACGTCGGTGCCACGGTGGCGCAGTACATCGTCGAGAAGGAGCTCGGTGACGTCGTGCTGGTCGACGTCATCGAGGGCATTCCCCAGGGCAAGGCCCTGGACCTGGCCCAGGCCGGGCCGGTGCACGGCTACGACAGCGCGCTGACCGGCGCCAACGGCTACGACGACACCGCGAACTCGGACATCGTCGTCATCACCGCCGGCATGGCCCGCAAGCCGGGCATGACACGCGACGATCTGCTGTTCAAGAACGCCGAGATCGTCGGCTCCGTCGTCGAGCAGGTGGCGCGGCGCTCGCCGAGCTCGATCCTGATCCTCGTCACCAACCCGCTGGATGCCATGGTGCAGCTGGCGTGGAAGAAGTCGGGCTTCCCGGCCGCGCGCGTCATCGGCATGGCCGGCGTGCTCGACTCCGCGCGCTTCCGCACCTTCATCGCCCGCGAGCTCAACGTGTCGGTGGAGAACGTCACCGCCTTCGTGCTGGGCGGCCACGGCGACACCATGGTGCCGCTGCCGCGCTACTCGACGGTGGCCGGCATCCCCATCACCGACCTGCTGCCGAAGGAGAGGATCGACGCGCTGGTCGCGCGCACCGCCAACGGCGGCGCCGAGATCGTCAACTATCTGAAGTCGGGCAGCGCGTACTACGCGCCGGGCGCCTCGGCGGTCGAGATGGTGGAGGCGATCCTCAAGGACAAGAAGAAGATCCTGCCGTGCGCGGCCTACCTCGACGGCCAGTACGGGACCAGGGGCCTCTACGTCGGCGTGCCGGTGAAGCTCGGCCGCAAGGGCGTGGAGCAGATCATCGAGATCACGCTCACCCCCGACGAGCAGGCCGCCTTCGACAAGTCGGCCGGGGCCGTCCGCGAGCTGGTCGAGAAGCTGAAGCTGTGAGAGACGTCCACGTCTCGGCCATCGCGGACGCCGTCAAGAAGCTCTGCATGGAGGCCAACGTCAGCCTGGAGCCCGACGTCCTGCGCGCCTTCGACCGTGCGCTCACCACCGAGCGCTCGCCGGCCGGCAAGCAGGTGCTGCAGATCCTGAAGGACAACGCGGAGCTCGCGCGCACCCAGCGCATCCCGTACTGCCAGGACACCGGCATGGTGGTCTGCTTCGTCGAGCTGGGCCAGGACGTGCACGTCACCGGCGGCGGGCTCGAGGCCGCGATCAACGAGGGCATCCGCCAGGGCTACCGGGAAGGCTACCTGCGCGCCTCCATCGTGAAGTCGCCGTTCGACCGCGTGAACACCGGCGACAACACGCCGGGCGTCGTGCACATCGACGTCATGCCGGGCGCCCAGCTGAAGATCATGATCATGGCCAAGGGCGGTGGCTGCGAGAACCGCTCGAAGTACGTCATGCTCACGCCGGCCGCCGGCCTGCCGGGCGTGAAGGACTTCATCATCGAGTGCGTGAAGACGGCCGGCCCTGACGCCTGCCCGCCGCTGATCCTCGGCGTCGGCATCGGCGGCACCTTTGAAAAATCGGCGATCCTGTCGAAGAAGGCGCTCTTCCGCGAGCTGGGCAGTCCGAACCCCGACCCGCTGCTCGACGGCCTCGAACACGATCTGCTCGAGCGCGCGAACCGCCTCGGCATCGGGCCGCAGGGCTACGGCGGCGACACGACCGCGCTTGGCATCCACATCCTCAGCTACCCCTGCCACATCACGTCGCTGCCCGTCGCCGTCACGATCGAATGCCACGCGCATCGCCACAAAGAGGTCACGCTATGAGTGGGCCGCGTTCGACGGCTCCCGGGAAGATCGTCTGGACGGACATCGACGAAGCGCCCGCGCTGGCCACGTACTCGCTGCTGCCGATCGTCCGGAAGTTCACCGGGGGGACCGGCATCATCATCGAGACGGCGGACATCTCCCTGGCCGGGCGGATTCTCGCCAACTTCCCCGACGACCTGACCGCGGCCCAGCGCGTGCCGGACTGGCTGACGCAGCTGGGTGAGCTGGCGAAGCGCCCCGAAGCCAACATCGTCAAGCTGCCGAACATCAGCGCGTCGGTGCCGCAGCTCAAGGCCGCGATCAAGGAGCTGCAGGCGCAGGGCTACAAGGTCCCGGACTACCCGGAAAATCCGACGACCCCCGCGGAGCAGGCGATCAAGACGCGCTACGCGAAAGTGCTGGGCAGCGCCGTGAACCCCGTGCTGCGGGAAGGGAACTCCGACCGGCGGGCCGCCCACGCGGTGAAGGAGTACGCGAGGAAGCACCCGCACAAGCTGGGCCCGTGGAAGCGGGATTCGAAGGCGCACGTGGCCACCATGAGCCGCGGTGACTTCGCGGCCAACGAGAAATCGGTGACCGTCCCCGAGGCGACCACCGTCCGGATCGAGTTCGCCGACACGACCGGCAAGGTCACGGTCCTGAAGGACCGGCTCGCCCTCAAGGCCGGCGAGGTGATCGACGGCACGTTCATGAGCCGGGCCGCGCTCGTGAGCTTCCTCGAGGAGCAGATCGAGGACGCGAAGAAGCAGGGCGTGCTCTTCTCCCTCCACCTCAAGGCCACGATGATGAAGGTCTCCGATCCAATCATCTTCGGCTATGCCGTGCGGACGTTCTTCCGGGACGTCTTCGACACGCACGCGGCGGTCTTCAAGGACATCGGCGTCGATCCGAACAACGGTCTGGGGGACCTGTACGCGAAGATCAAGCGGCTGCCGCCGGCCAAGCAGGCGGAGATCGAAGCCGACATCCAGGCGTGCTACGCCCGGCGGCCCGCCCTGGCGATGGTCAACGCCGACAAGGGCATCACGAACCTGCACGTGCCGAGCGACGTGATCATCGACGCCTCGATCCCGCCGATGATCCGCGACTCCGGGCAGATGTGGGGCCCGGACGGCAAGCTCCACGAAGTGAAGGCGGTCATCCCCGACCACGGCTACGCGCCGCTCTATCACGAGGCCATCGAGGACTGCAAGCAGCACGGCGCGTTCGACCCGAGGACGATGGGCACCGTGCCGAACGTCGGGTTGATGGCCCAGCAGGCGGAAGAGTACGGTTCCCACGACAAGACCTTCCTGATCCCGGCCGCCGGCACAGTCCGCGTCGTCGACGAGCGGGGCCGGACGCTGATCGAGCACGCCGTGGAGGAGGGCGACATCTGGCGTGCCTGTCAGGTGAAGGATGCGCCGATCCGGGACTGGGTGAAGCTCGCCGTCACCCGTGCGCGGATCACCGGGGCGCCGGCGGTCTTCTGGCTCGACAAGAACCGGGCCCACGACGCCCAGCTCATCGAGAAGGTGACCCGGTACCTTCGTGACCACGACACCAGCGGACTCGATATCCGCATCATGTCCGTCGCCGAGGCCGCGCGCTTCTCGCTCACGAGGATGCGCGCCGGCCAGGACACGATCTCGGTGACCGGCAACATCCTGCGCGACTACAACACGGACCTGTTTCCGATCCTCGAGCTCGGCACCAGCGCGAAGATGCTCTCCATCGTGCCGCTCATGGACGGCGGCGCCCTCTTCGAGACCGGCGCCGGCGGGTCGGCTCCCAAGCACGTCCAGCAGTTCGAGGAAGAGGGCCATCTGCGGTGGGATTCCCTCGGCGAGTTCCTCGCCCTGGCGGAGTCGCTCGATCACCTGGCCCGCGCGTCCGGCCACGCCGGGGCCAGGGTGCTCGCGGAGGCGCTGCACCAGGCCAACACCAAGTTCCTGGACAGCGACAAGTCGCCGGGCCGCAAGGTGGGCGAGCTGGATACGCGCGGCAGCCATTTCTATCTCGCCCTGTACTGGGCGGAGGCGCTGGCGGCCCAGACCCAGGACACGGAGCTCCAGGCGCGCTTCGCCAAGGTGGCCACGCAGCTCGGGGACAACGAGGCCAGGATCATCGCCGAGCTGAACGCCGCGCAGGGCCGCCCGGTCGACCTCGGCGGGTACTACCGGCCGAACCCCGCCCTCGCGTCGACGGCGATGCGCCCCAGCCCCACGTTCAACGCCATCGTGGACGCCATCTCCTGATGAGCGTCACGAGTGCGGCCGACGGCATCAAGGACGTCACCACGCCGCTGAGCGACGCCGACGTCGTCTCGCTCAAGGCGGGCGACCGCGTGCGCATCACCGGCGTGATGTACACGGCGCGCGATGCCGCCCACGGCCGGCTGCTGCCGCTGATCGAGAAGGGCGAGACGCTGCCGTTCGACGTCAAGGGCGCCATCATCTATTACACCGGCCCCTCGCCGGCCCAGCCCGGCCAGGTGGTCGGATCGATCGGCCCCACCACGGCCAGCCGCATGGACAAGTTCACCCCGGCGCTGCTCGCGCTGGGCCTCAAGGGCACGATGGGCAAGGGCTATCGCGGCCAGCCGGTGAAGGACGCGCTGCGCGAGCACCGGGCCGTCTACTTCGGCGCCATCGGCGGCGCCGGCGCCGTGCTGTCGCGCCACATCCGCAAGCTCGACATCGTCGCCTACGAGGACCTCGGCACCGAGGCGATCCGCCGGCTGGAGGTCGAGGCCTTCCCGGCCATCGTCATCAACGACTGCCACGGCGGCGACCTCTACCAGGACGGCCAGAAGGCGTACGCGAGAGAGGAGTAGGGGGATCCCATGAGCCGGGTGATGACCGAGGCGCGCCCGCCGATCGCGGCGACGCACCTGCGCAAGGACGCGTGGTGGGCGCTGCCGCTCACCGTGGTGGTCGTGCTGGGCAGCTTCATCGTCTACTCGACGTGGGCGGCGTTCCAGAACGCCCACTACTTCGTCGCGCCCTACCTGTCGCCGTTCTACTCGCCGTGCGTGTCGGCGACGTGCCTGCACGTGACCTTCGGCGTCGGCCTGCCCGACGTCTCGATGCCGGTCATCGGCCTCGTGTCGCCGGCGCTGCTGATCCTGGGGGGCCCCGGCCTGTTCCGGCTGACCTGCTACTACTACCGCAAGGCGTACTACCGCTCGTTCTGGCTGGCCCCGTCGGCCTGCGCGGTGCGCGACGCCAAGAGCGGCTACAGCGGCGAGACGCGCTTCCCGCTGATTCTTCAAAATTTCCACCGGTACACGTGGTACGTGGCGGTGCTCTTCATCGTGGTGCTGACGTGGGACGCCCTCCTCGCCTTCCGCTTCCCGGCGCCGGGCGGCGGCCACCAGTTCGGGATCGGCGTCGGCACCCTCGTCATGTGGCTCAACGTGATCCTCCTGGCCGGCTACACGTTCTCCTGCCACTCGTGCCGCCACGTGTGCGGCGGCCACGTGGACGTCTTCTCGCGGACCCCGGCCCGCTACCGCCTCTGGCACCTCGTCACCCGGCTCAACGAGCGGCACCCGACCTTCGCGTGGCTCTCGCTGTTCAGCGTCGGGCTGACGGACCTGTACATCCGTCTGGTGTCCATGGGCGTCATTCGCGACCTGAGGATCCTCTAATGGCCACGACAGCGTACGAGACGCACGAGCACGACGTCCTCGTCATCGGGGCGGGCGGCGCCGGCCTGCGGGCGGCCGTCGAAGCGGCCGCGCAGGGCGTGTCGGTCGGCCTCGTCTGCAAGTCGCTCCTCGGCAAGGCCCACACCGTCATGGCCGAGGGCGGCATCGCCGCCGCGATGGGCAACGTGTGGCCGGAGGACAACTGGCAGGTCCACTTCCGCGACACGATGCGCGGCGGCAAGATGCTCAACAACTGGCGCATGGCCCAGCTGCACGCCCAGGAGGCGCCCGAGCGCGTGCTCGAGCTGGAGCGCTGGGGCGCGCTGTTCGACCGCACCAAGGACGGGCTGATACTACAACGGGACTTCGGCGGCCACCGCTACGCGCGCCTGGCCCACGTGGGCGACCGCACGGGGCTGGAGATGATCCGCACGCTCCAGTACCACGCGATCCATCAGGACATCGACGTCTACATGGAGTGCAAGGTCGAGCGGCTGCTCAAGGACGGCGACCGCATCGCGGGCGCCGTGGGCTACTGGCGCAACACCGGCCAGGTCGTGCTGTTCCGAGCCAAGGCGGTGGTGCTGGCCACCGGCGGTATCGGCAAGGCGTGGAAGATCACCTCCAACTCGTGGGAGTACACCGGCGACGGGCAATCGGCCGCGCTGTGGGCGGGCGCCGACCTGATCGACATGGAATTCGTGCAGTTCCATCCGACCCACATGGTGTGGCCGCCGTCGGTGGCGGGCCTCCTCGTGACGGAAGGCGTGCGCGGCGACGGCGGGACGCTGAAGAACAACAAGGGCGAGCGGTTCATGTTCAATTACATCCCGGAGTTCTTCAAGGGCGAGACGGCCGACAACGAGAAGGAGGCCGACGCCTGGTACACGAACAAGAAGGACAACCGGCGGACGCCCGATCTGCTGCCGCGCGACGAGGTGGCCCGCGCGATCAACAGCGAGGTCAAGGCCGGGCGGGGGAGCCCGCACGGCGGCGTCTTCCTCGACATCGCGTCCCGGCGACCCGCGGACTACATCCGCAAGCGCCTGCCGTCCATGTACCACCAGTTCAAGGAGCTGGCGGGGGTGGACATCACGAAGGAGCCGATGGAGGTCGGCCCCGCCCAGCACTACGTGATGGGCGGCGTGCGCGTGGACGCCGACACGACCCAGACGACCGTGGCCGGTCTCTTCGCCGCCGGCGAGGTGGCGGCCGGCTTGCACGGCTCCAACCGCCTCGGCGGCAACTCGCTCTCCGATCTGGTCGTGTTCGGCCGCCGGGCCGGGCTGCACGCCGGGCTCTACGCCAAGAACCTTGCCGGCGCCCTGCGCGTGGATCAGGCCGAGGTCGAGTCGACCGTCCTCGCGATGCTGGAGCCGCTCACGCGCAGCGGTCGCGAGAACCCGTACGCGATCCAGGCCGAGCTGCAGGGCGTCATGCACACCCTGGTCGGCATCATCCGCACCGAGGCCGAGATGCGCCAGGCGCTGACCAAGATCGAGGAGTTCAAGGCGCGGGCGAAGAAGGTGCACGTGGACGGTGGGCGCGTCTACAACCCGGGCTGGCACACCGCGCTCGACCTCGCCTCGCTGCTCACCGTTGCCGAGTGCACCACCCGAGCCGCGCTCGAGCGCAAGGAGAGCCGCGGCGGCCACACCCGCAACGACCATCCCTACACCGACGACGCGTGGGGCAAGCTCAACGTCGTCCTCCGTCTCCGCAACGGCGCGGTGCAGGTGAGCCGCGAGCCGCTGCCCGAGATGCCGGCCGAGCTCCGGACGCTGTTCGAGGAGAGGAAATAAATGCCGACCTTCACGCTGAAGGTGTTCCGGGGCGGGCCCGCCGGCGGCGACTTCCGCGACTACCGCGTGGACGCCGACGACGGCATGGTGGTCCTCGACCTGATCCACCGCATCCAGGCCACCCAGGCGCCCGACCTGGCGTGCCGGTGGAACTGCAAGGCGGGCAAGTGCGGCTCGTGCAGCGCGGAGGTGAACGGCAAGCCGCGGCTCATGTGCATGACGCGCATGGACCTCTTCCCGCCGGGCGAGACGATCACGATCACGCCGATCCGGACGTTCCCGATCATCCGTGACCTGGTCACCGACGTCTCCTACAACTACGTCAAGGCTCGGCAGATCCCGCCCCTCCGCCTCAAGCCGCCGGACGCCGACGGCCGGTACCGGATGATGCAGGAGGACATCGAGCGCGCGCAGGAGTTCCACAAGTGCATCGAGTGCTTCCTCTGCCAGGACGTCTGCCACGTCATCCGCGATCACGAGGAGCACAAGCCCGCGTTCTCGGGGCCGCGCTTCTTCATCAAGGCGGCCGGCCTCGACATGCACCCGCTCGATACCGTGGACAGAACGCAATTCCTGCGCGATCAGGCGGGAATCGGGCTGTGTAATATCACGAAATGTTGTACGGAAGTGTGCCCCGAGCACATCCACATCACCGACAACGGCATCATCCCGATGAAGGAGCGGATGGCCGACGGCTTCGACCCGATCGTCTGGCTCCTGCGGAAGTTCCGCGGCGGTCGCCGGGAGCCGGCGTAGCGTGAAGGTTCACGAGTACCAGGCCAAACTCCTGCTCCGGGAGTTCGGCGTGCCCGTCCCCGACGGCGACGTGGCCGATACGCCGGCCAGGGCGCGCGAGATCGCGCAGCGGCTCGGCGGTCGGGTCGTCGTGAAAGCCCAGGTGCACGCGGGCGGGCGCGGCAAGGGGGGCGGCATCAAGCTGGCGGAGGACGCCGCCGGCGCCGAGGCGGCGGCCGGGCAGATCCTCGGGATGAAGCTCAAGACGCCGCAGACGCCGCCCGAGGGCATCCTGGTGCGCTCGGTGTGGGTCGAGCGGGCCTCGGCGATCGAGCGCGAGCTCTACCTCTCGATGACCCTCGACCGCGGCCGGGCGACGCACGTCGTGATGGCCTCGCAGGCCGGCGGGATGGAGATCGAGGAGGTGGCCGCCCGCACGCCGGAGAAGATCATCCGCGAGTGGACGCACCCGGCCCTCGGCCTCGCCGACTTCCAGGCGCGGCGGCTGGCGTTCGGCCTGGGCCTCAGCGGCGAGCCGTTCAAGCAGGGCGTGGGGCTGATCCGCAACCTGTTCCGCCTCTACCTCGCCAAGGACTGCTCGCTCGTCGAGATCAACCCGCTGGTGGTAACGAAAGACGCGCGGGTCCTGGCGCTGGACGCCAAGCTGAACTTCGACGACAACGCGCTGTATCGGCACAAGGAAGTCGTCGAGCTGCGCGACATTCACGAAGAAGATCCGCTCGATGTGGAGGCGTCGAAGTACAGCCTCAACTATATAAAGCTCGACGGCAGCGTGGCGTGCATGGTCAACGGCGCCGGCCTCGCGATGGCGACGATGGACATCGTGAAGCTGGCCGGCGGCGAGCCCGCCAACTTCCTGGACGTTGGCGGCAGCGCCTCGCCCGAGCAGATCGAGAACGCGTTCCGCATCCTGTCCTCCGACCCGAGCGTGAAGGCGATCTTCATCAACGTCTTCGGCGGCATCCTGCGCGTGGATCGGCTGGCCGAGGGCGTGATCGCCGCCGTGCGCAACCTCGGCCTCACGCTGCCGGTCGTGCTGCGCGCCGAGGGGACCAACGTCGAGCAGGGCAAGAAGATGCTCGCGGAGTCGGGGCTGCCGCTGATCATGGCCGCCGACATGGCCGAGGGCGCCCGCCGGGCCGTCGAGCTGGCCGGCGCGCGGTCATGAGCATCCTCGCCGACACGTCCACGCGCGTGGTCGTGCAGGGCATCACCGGCAAGGAGGGCGCCTTCCACGCCGCGCGCTGCAGGGAGTACGGCACCCAGGTGGTGGGCGGCGTGACGCCCGGCAAGGGCGGCACCACCCACGAGGGGTTCACCGTCTGGAACACCGTCGAGGAGGCGGTCCGGCGCGAGGGCGCCAACTGCGCGCTGATCTTCGTGCCGCCCGCCGGCGCCGCCGACGCGATCATGGAGTCGGCCGCCGCCGGCGTGCCGCTCGTGATCTGCATCACCGAGGGGATTCCGGTGACGGACATGGTGCGCGCCCGGCACTTCGTCCTCGGCACCGGCAGCCGGCTGATCGGCCCCAACTGCCCGGGCGTCATGACGCCGGGGCAGGCCAAGATCGGCATCATGCCGGCCCACATCCACAAGGCGGGCGACGTCGGCGTGGTCTCGCGCAGCGGCACGCTCACCTACGAGGTCGTCGGCCAGCTCACCGCGCGCGGGATCGGCCAGTCCACCTGCGTGGGCATCGGCGGCGACCCGGTGAACGGCACCTCGTTCGTGGACGTGCTGCGCCTCTTCAACGACGACCCCGCCACCCGCGCGATCATGATGATCGGCGAGATCGGCGGCACCGCCGAGGAAGAGGCGGCCGCCTTCATCAAGGCCGACGTCCGCAAGCCGGTCGTCGCGTTCATCTGCGGCCAGACGGCGCCGCCCGGCCGCCGCATGGGCCACGCCGGCGCGATCATCGCGGGCGGCAAGGGGACCGCGGCGGAGAAGATGAAGGCGCTCGACGCGGCGGGCGCCACGCTGGTGCGGAGCCCCGCCGACATGGGCGCGACGGTGGCGAAGGTGCTCGGGCGATGAGCGTCGAGCGCACGCTGGCCATCATCAAGCCGGACGCGGTCGCCGCCGACGCCGCCGGCCGGATCCTTGCCCGCATCGAGCAGGCCGGCTTCACGGTCCTGGCCCTCAAGATGATCCGGATGAGCTTCGAGGATGCCGCCGGCTTCTACGCGGTCCACCGCGAGCGGCCGTTCTTCAAGAGCCTCTGCACGTTCATGACGCAGGGGCCGTGCATCCCGATGGTCCTCGAGGCGGACGGCGCGATCCAGCGCTGGCGCGACCTGATGGGCGCCACCGATCCCGCCAAGGCCGCCGCCAACACGATCCGCAAGGAGTTCGCCGCGTCGATCGAGGCCAACGCCGTGCACGGCTCCGACGCCGCCGCCACCGCCGCCTTCGAGATCCCCTACTTCTTCAGTCGACTCGAGATCGGCCCCCGCTAGTCGAGGAGGTGGACGCCGCCGCTGGACTCCGGCCACAGGAGCCGGATGATGGCCACCGCCGCCGCCAGCAGCAGCGTGCCGAACAGGACGACCGCGTAGATCTCCGAGCGGTCGAGCGGCGTGTCGCCCGGATCGACGATCCAGCGGGGGCGCCGGCTCGGCTTGGTGTCCGTCCCCTCCGTCGCGCTCTCGACCGTCGCCGCCGGCGGCTCCGGGATCGCCCGCTCGGCCGCCGGCTCCGCCCCGCCGCGGGTGCCGGCGTGCGACGGGCGGTCGAAGAAGCGGCGATCGCACTCCAGGCAGCGGTACGGGTGATAGCCGATGACGGCGGCCGCCGCGCGCTCGAAGACGTTGCGCGCGGTGCGCCGCTCGGCGTGGTTGGCGCCGCACTCCGGGCAGCGGTGGCCCGTGTGCCGGGACGGGACCGAGGGATCGACGCCCGGCTCGAAGCTGTCCACCGCCCCCAGCCTACTGCACCCGGCGCCGCTTCCGCTCGCGCAGATCGAGCGCGCCCGGGCGCGCGCGCGGGTCCTCGCCCCGGGGGAAGATCTGCGTCTTCTGCACCTTCTGGGTGCCGGTGGTCGGCAGCGACGGCACGAACAGCACCCACCCCGGCGCCTTGAAATAGGCCAGCCGCTCCAGGCACCAGTCGCAGAGCCGCTCGGCGAGCGCGCGGTCGGCGGCGGCGCCGGCCATCGGCACGACGCACGCCATGACCTCCTCCTCGCGGAGCTCGTCGGGCACCGCCAGCACCGCGACCTGGGCGACCGCCTCGTGGGCCTGCAGCGTCGCCTCCACCTCGGCGGCCGCGATGTTCTCGCCGCTTCGGCGGATGATGTTCTTCTTGCGGTCCACGAAGTAGAGCATGTCGTCGGCCGCCTGCCGCACGACGTCGCCGGTGTGGAACCACCCGCCGCGCCACGCCTCCGCCGTCGCCTCCGGGTTCTTCAGATACCCGGCGAAGAAGCCGTGCCGTGGCCCCTCGGCGCCGCCCCAGCGCACGAGCAGCTCGCCCTCCGTCCCGCGCGCCACCTCGCGGTCGTGGTCGTCCACGACCCGCGCCTCCAGCCCGCCGAACGGCCGGCCGAAGGCCCGCGTCGTGATCTGCCGCGGCTCGCGGTGATCGGCGTAGATGCGCCCGGTCTCGGTCATGCCCCACACCTCCACCAGCGGGAAGCCGAAGCGCGCCTCGAAGCGCGCGTGCAGCTCGGGCTCCACGCCGGCGCCGAGGCCGAACTTCACGCGGTGCTGCCGCTCCTCGGGCGCGACCGGCTGGTTGAGGAGCAGCGGCGGCACCACGCCGAGGTAGTGGACGATCGTCGCCCGCGTGGCCACGACGTCGCGCCACCAGCGCGCGGGGCTGAACCGCTCGGGCAGGATCAGGCAGCCGGCGGTCAGGATGGCGCAGGTCGCCGTCACCGCCTGGCAGTTCATGTGGAAGAGCGGCAGCGGGTTGTAGAAGCGCTCACGCCCGTGCTCGATCGCCAGCCGTCCGCTGAGGTCGCGGTACCAGCTTCCGGCGTTGAGGTAGTAGAAGTTCGTGAGCACGCACCCCTTGGGGCGCCCCGTGGTCCCCGAGGTGTAGAGCAGGCTGCACTCGGTGTCCAGGCCGGGCGCCCCCGCCCGCGGCGCCGCGCCGGGCGCGGGCAGCCCGGCGGGGAACGCGTCGGCGCGCACGACGGGCAGCGGCCGGGCGCGCTCGCGCGCCACCCGCTCGAGGTCGTCGGCGCGCGCGGCGATCGTCACCGCCAGGTCGGCGTCCGAGTGATCCATCTGGTAGAGCATCTCGTCGTGACGGTAGTCGGGGTTGATCGGCACGATGCCGCACCCCAGCGCATTGAGGGCCAGGTAATGGACGAAGAACTCCGGGCGATTCTCCAGCAGCAGCGCCACGCGGTGGCCGTGACCGAAGCCGGCGGCGCCGTACGCCTCCCGCGCGTGCAGCACCTCCTCGCGCACGCGCGAGTAGGTGAGCTCGATCCCGTCGGGGTGCCAGCTTCGGCCGGGGGCGGGTGGCGCCGCCAGGAACGCGTGGTCCGGCGAGGTGCCGGCGGTGGCCATGAACGCCGCGAAGACCGTGGTCATCTCCGCGCATTCTTGCCGCCCGGCGCCGGGCTTGTCCAGCGGTCCGACCCGGCCCGCCCCGTGGTGTAGTATCTCGGCGGTGGAGCCCCTCTCCGAGTCGTTCAACGCCGCCGCCTTCTTCGTCGATCGTCACGTGGCCGAGGGCCGCGCGGAGCGTGCCGCGTTCCGCGCGGGCGGCCGCACGGTCACCTACGGGGAGGTCGCCGCCGCCGCCGCGCGCGCGGCCGGCGCCCTGGCGGAGGCCGGCCTGCAGGCCGAGCAGCGCACGCTGCTCGTGCTCGACGACTCGCCCGCGTTCGCCGCCGCGTTCTGGGGCGTCGCGAAGCTGGGCGCGGTGGCGGTGCCGGTCAACACGCAGATGACCGCCGCCGAGTACGAGTTCCTGCTGAACGACAGCCGCGCGCGCGTCGCCGTCGTCGAGGCGGCGGCGGCGGAGCGGGTGCTGGCGGCGCGCGCGCGCTGCCCGTGGCTGCGCGCGGTGTTCGTGGTCGGCGGGCGCGCGTCCGGCGCGCCCGACTTCGACGACGCGCTCGCCCGCGCGACGCTGCTGGCCCAGGCGGCGCCCACCGTCGGCGAGGACATCGTCTTCTGGGGCTACACCTCGGGCACGACCGGCCGGCCCAAGGCCGCCGTGCACTCGCACAAGGATCTCGTGGCGGCCGCCGACCTCGTCGGCGTGGGTGTGTTCGGCCTCGGCCCCGACGACCTCGTCTTCTCGGCCTCCAAGCTCTACTTCGCGTTCGGGCTCGGCAACGCGCTGTACTTTCCGGCCCGCGTCGGCGCCGCCGCGGTGCTCGTGGCCGAGCGGATCACCCCCGAGCTGGCCTTCGAGGTCATCACGCGCGAGCGCCCCTCGGTCTTCTTCACGGTGCCGACGCTCTACGCGCGGATGCTCGAGGTGCCGGACGCCGAGCGGCGCTTCGACCTCTCCTCGCTCCGCTACGGCGTCTCCTCGGGCGAGCCGCTGCCGGCGCCCCTGTTCGACGCGTGGGCCGACCGCTTCGGCCTCGAGCTGGTCGAGGTCGTCGGCTCCACCGAGGCCCTGCACGACTTCATCGCCAACCGCCCGGGCGAGGCGCGGCGCGGCGCTTCCGGCCGTCTCGTCCCGGGGTTCGAGGCGCGGCTGGTGGACGACGACGGGGTACCGGTGGCGACGGGCGTGGCCGGCCACCTGCTCATCAAGGGCGAGACCACCGCCCCCTACTACTGGAACCGGCTCGAGCGCACCCGCCGCACGATGCTGGGCGAGTGGCTGCGCACCGGTGACATGTTCCGCCGCGACGCCGAGGGGTGGTTCTACTTCGAGGGGCGCTCGGACGACATGCTCAAGGTCGGCGGGCAGTGGGTGTCGCCCGCCGAGGTCGAGGCGCACCTGAGCGCGCACCCGGCGGTGCTGGAGGCGGCGGTGGTGGGCGAGGCCGACGCGCGCGGCCTCACGGTCGTCTGCGCCTTCGTGGTGGCCAGGGCGGGGCGCGCGCCCTCGCCCGCGCTGGGCGCCGAGCTGTGCGAGTTCGTGCGCGCGCGCGCGGCCGGCTTCAAGGCGCCCGGCGTCGTGGAGTTCGTGGCCGACCTGCCCAAGACGGCGACCGGCAAGATCCAGCGCTTCCGGCTGCGACGCGTGCTGGCGGGGCGCCCGTGAGGGTCCTGGTCGAGGACGTCTCGAAGACCTACGCCGACCGGCGCGGCGGGCGCGTCGAGGCGCTGGCGGGCGTGACGCTCACCGCCGAGGCCCGCGAGCTGGTGGCCGTCGTCGGCCCCTCCGGCTGCGGCAAGTCCACGCTGCTCAACCTGGTGGCCGGCCTGCTGCCGCCGACAGCGGGCGCGATCGCCTTCGAGGGCGCGCTGCCGGCGGACCGGCCGCCCACCGCGATGGTCTTCCAGGAGTTCGCGCTGCTGCCCTGGCGCACCGCGCAGGGCAACGTCGAGCTCGGGCTGGAAGAGGCGGGCGTGCCGGCCGCCGAGCGGCGCGCGACCGCGCGCCGGTTCATCGAGCTCACCGGCCTGCGCGGCTTCGAGACCCGCTACCCGCACCAGCTCTCCGGCGGCATGCGCCAGCGCGTCGGCATCGCGCGGGCGCTCGCCGTCGATCCGGCCGTGCTGCTCATGGACGAGCCGTTCTCGGCGCTCGACGCCCAGACGCGCCAGCTCATGCAGGAGGAGCTGCTCGCCATCTGGGAGCGCACGCGCCAGACGATCCTCTACGTCACGCACAACATCCACGAGGCGGTGTGGATGGCCGACCGCGTGGTCGTGCTGTCGCGCCGGCCCGGCCGCGTGCTGGAGGTCGTGCCGGTCGAGCTCGCGCGACCGCGCACGGAGGCGATGGCGGGCGCGCCCCCGTTCGTGCGCGCGGTCGAGCGCATCTGGTCGCTGATCAAGGCGCAGGCGCGCGACGCGCTGCGCGAGGGCGCGGCGTGAGCCGGCTGCCGGTGCCCGACCGCACGCGCGCACTGACGCGGCGCGAGCACCCCGTCGCGCGCGTCCTCGGCCCCGCCGGGCTGCTGGTGGCGTGGGAGCTGGTCACGCGCACGGGGTGGGTGCCCGCGCTGTTCCTGCCCTCGCCGCTCGGCGTGCTGGGCGCCGGCCTCGAGATGCTGCGCACCGGCGAGCTCCTCGGCCACGTCGCGACGAGCCTCGGGCGCATCGCCGTCGGCTTCGCCCTCGGCGCGCTCGGCGGCGTGGTGGTCGGCCTCGCGGTCGGCGTCTTCAGCGTGGCCGAGGCGATCGGCAACCCGATCATCGCCGCCACGTTTCCGATCCCCAAGATCGCGCTGCTGCCGCTGCTGATCCTCTGGCTCGGCATCGGCGAGGCGTCCAAGGTGGCGGTCATCACGCTGGGGGTGTTCTTTCCGATGGCGATCAACACCTACGCGGGCGTGCGCCACGCCGACCCGCTGCTGGTCCGCGCGGTCGTCAGCTTCGGCGCGGGGCGGTGGAGCGTGATCCGCAAGGTCCTGCTGCCCTCGGCGCTGCCGATGATCTTTGCCGGCCTTCGGCTGGGGGCGGGCACGTCGCTGCTCCTGCTGGTCGCCGCCGAGATGATCGCGGCCAACTCGGGGATCGGCTTCCTCGTGCTCAACGCGCAGAATCTCATGCAGACCACCAAGCTCATGGTGGGCATCGTGCTCCTCTCGCTGCTCGGCCTCGCCTCCCACGCGCTGCTCACCCGGCTCGAGCGGCTCGCGCTCCCGTGGAAGGCGGACGCGTGACCGCCGCCGGACGTCCGACGCTCACCGACAAGGAGACTTCCCGATGAGGCATGTCGTGGCCGTGGTGCTGGCGCTGGCGCTCCTCGCCACCGGGCGGGGGGACGCGCAGCCGGTGCAGAAGGTGAAGCTCGGGGTGCTGAAGCTGACGTCCTCGGCGGTGCTGTTCCTCGGCGTGGAGAAGGGCTACTTCAGGGAGTTCGGCATCGATCCCGAGCTCGTCTTCTTCCAGGCCGCCCAGCCGATCGCCGTCGCGCTCGCCTCGGGCGACATCGAGGTGGGCGCCACCGGGCTCACCGCCGGCCTCTACAACATCGTGGCGGGCGGCGTGCACGTGTGGATCGTGGCCGACAAGGGGCGCGAGTGGCCCGATCACAACCTCACCGCGCTCGTCGTCCGCCGGGACCTCTACGAGAGCGGCGTGCGCACGCTGCGCGACCTCAAGGGGCGCCGGATCGGCGTCACCCAGATCGGCTCGACGTTCCACTACAACATCGGCCGCTACCTCGAGAAGGAGGGGATGGCGCCGGGCGACGTCGAGCTCGTGCCGCTGCAGGCGCTGCCCGCGCTGAGCGACGCGCTCGCCGCCGGGCGCGTGGACGCCGTCGACACCGCCGAGCCGTTCGTCTCGCGGCTGGAGGCGAGCGGCGCCGGCCGCACGATCATCCACACCGGCGACACGTTTCCCTGGCAGATCGCCACCGTGATGTACGCCGACCGCTTCGCCCGGGACCGCGCGAAGGCCGTCGCCTTCATGAAGGGGTACGTGAAGGCCTCGCGTCACTACTTCGACGCCGTGCTGGCGAAGAAGAGCGGCCCCGCCTACGAGGAGGTCGTCGCGATCACCGCCCGCCACACCGGGGCCCCGCCCGACCTCATCCGCCGCGGCTTTCCCTACCAGGACCGGGACGGCCGGCTGATGCCGGGCGACGTCGGCCGCCAGACCGCGTGGTGGTACGCGCAGAAGCTGCTCACCGCGCCGGTCGCCGAGAAGGACGTCGTGGACGAGAGCTTCCTGCGCGAGGCGCTCAAGGCCCTGCGCTGACTCCGGTATGATGGGGCTCGCGCCATGACGCCGCCCTCCGCATGAAGCTCAGGAAGCTGCTCGTCGCCAACCGCGGCGAGATCGCCGTGCGGGTGATCCGCGCCTGCCGCGAGCTGGGCATCGCCACGGTCGCCGTCTTCTCGGAGGCCGACCGCGAGGCGCTGCACGTCCTGATGGCCGACGAGGCCTATCCGATCGGGCCGCCGCCGGCCGCCGAGAGCTATCTCGACATCGCCAAGCTGGTGGACGTCGCCCGGCGCGCCGGCGCCGACGCCGTGCATCCAGGCTACGGGTTTCTCGCCGAGAACGCGCGCTTCGCCGAGGCGTGCGCGGCGGCGGGGGTGACGTTCGTCGGGCCCCCGCCCGCCGCCATCCGCGCCATGGGCGACAAGACGGCGGCGCGGAAGCTCGCGCGCGACACGAAGGTGCCGATGGTGCCGGGGACGCTGGAGACGATCCGCTCCGACGACGAGGCGCGCGGGCTGGCCCGCGATCTCGGCTATCCGGTGATGGTCAAGGCCGCCATGGGCGGCGGCGGCAAGGGCATGCGGCTCGTGCGCGGCGAGGCGGAGCTGGCCGAGGCCCTGCGGGCCGCCCGCTCGGAGGCGGGCGCCGCGTTCGGCGACACCTCGGTCTATCTCGAGCGCGCGGTGGTGGAGCCGCGCCACGTCGAGATCCAGGTGCTGGCCGACGCGCACGGCGCGCTCGTCCACCTGGGCGAGCGCGAGTGCTCGATCCAGCGCCGCCACCAGAAGCTGATCGAGGAATGCCCCTCGCCGTGCGTGGACGCCGACCTGCGCGCGCGCATGGGCGAGGCGGCGTGCCGGGTGGCGAGGGCGGCCGGCTACGTCAACGCCGGCACCGTCGAGTTCCTGGTGGACGCCGACCGCAACTTCTACTTCCTCGAGATGAACACGCGGCTGCAGGTGGAGCATCCGGTCACCGAGATGGTCACCGGCATCGACCTCGTGCGCGAGCAGCTCCGCATCGCCGCCGGCGAGCCCCTCGGCTACGGGCAGGGGGACGTGGCGTGGCGGGGCTGGGCCATCGAGTGCCGGATCAACGCCGAGGATCCGTTCGCGGGCTGGCGGCCGTCGCCGGGGACGATCACCGGGCTGCGGGCGGCCAGCGGGCCCGGCGTGCGCGAGGACTCCGGCGCCTACGAGGGGTACACCGTGCCGCGCTTCTACGACACGCTGCTGGCCAAGCTCATCGTGTGGGGCGCCGACCGGCCGACCGCCGTCGAGCGCATGCGGCGCGCGCTCGGCGAGTACAAGGTGGTCGGCGTGCGCACGACCATCCCCGCGCTGGAGCGGATCCTCGCCCATCCCGACTTCGGCGCCGGCCGGCTGTCCACCGCCTTGCTCGAGCGCGTGCTGCCGGGGCTGCACGCCAACGAGTCGCGCCACGCGACGGTGGCGCTGATCGCCGCCGTCCTCGCCGAGTACGAGCGCACCCGCCAGCCCGCCGCGGCTCCGCCCACCGCCGGCGACGCGGGCCCGAGCCGCTGGCGCTGGGGCGAGATGCGCGGGTGGAGCCGCCCATGAGCAGTCAAGGGCATCCCCCCGGCGAGCCGAGGCACATGGCCGCGACGGCCGATTTCACGCCGTCGGAGCCACGCCCTTCTATAGCAGCCCACCAGCGCTCCGAGCCGGCCTCGCGGCCCCCGCTCCAACAATCCCGCCCGTGAAATATGTCGCCACGCTCGATGGTCACGCCACCGTCGTCGACGTCTCCGGTGGCGAGGGGCGCTATCGCCTGACGATCGGCGACGAGGTGTGGGAGGTGGACGCCCGGCTCACCGCGCAGGGGATCTACTCGCTGCTGATCGGCGGCGTCTCCTGGGTGGCCGACGTGGTGGACCGCGAGGGCACCTGCGTGGTGGACGTGGGGGGCGAGGTGTGGGAGGTGCTGGTCGAGGAGCAGACGCGCTGGATCATCCGCACCCGGGCCGGCGCCGCCGGCAACGCGCACGGCCAGCGGCTGGTGGCCCCGCTTCCGGGTAAGATCACCCACGTCGCCGTCCGGCCGGGCGACCGCGTGCAGGCCGGCGACACCCTGGTGGTGATCGAGGCCATGAAGATGGAAAACGAGTTCAAGGCGGCGGCCGCCGGCACCGTCGTCGAGGTCCGTGTGGCCCCCGGCCAGGCCGTGAACCCGGGCGACCTCCTCGTGACCCTCGAGTAAATGGCCGACCCCGCCATCCGCTTCGCCGGCGTCAACAAGTGGTTCGGCAAGCTCCACGTCCTGCGCGAGCTCAACCTCGAGATCGCCGCCGGTGAGGTGGTGGTCGTGTGCGGGCCGTCGGGCTCCGGCAAGTCCACGCTCATCCGGACGGTGAACGGGCTGGAGCGGTTCCAGTCCGGCGAGGTCGTCGTGCTGGGCCAGTCGCTTACCGCCCGGGGCGTGAGCCTGCCGGCCCTGCGCACGCGGGTCGGCATGGTGTTCCAGGCCTTCAACCTGTTCCCGCACATGACGGCGCTGCAGAACATCATGCTGGCGCCGATGAAGGTGAAGAGGCTGAGCCGTGCCGAGGCCGAGCAGCAGGCGCGGGCGCTGCTCGACCGGGTGGGGCTGCGCGATCGCGCGTCCAACTACCCGGCCAACCTCTCGGGCGGCCAGCAGCAGCGGGTCGCCATCGCGCGGGCGCTGGCCATGCAGCCGAAGATCATGCTGTTCGACGAGCCGACCTCGGCGCTCGACCCCGAGATGATCAACGAGGTGCTCGACGTCATGACGGCGCTGGCCCGCGACGGCATGACGATGATGTGCGTGACCCACGAGATGGGGTTCGCCCGCCGGGTCGCCCACCGCGTCGTGTTCATGGACGAGGGGCAGGTGGTGGAGGAGGGGGCGCCCGAAGCGTTCTTCACCGCTCCGAAGTCCGACCGCGGACGGCAGTTCCTGTCCAAGATCCTCACCCACTAGGAGGTTGTCTGCATGAGACGCACACTGGCGCTCGTCCTCGTCCTCACCGCCGCGCTCGCCGCGGCGCCTGCGCTCGCCCAGACCGACACGCTGGAGAAGATCAAGTCCAGCGGCACGCTGACGATCGGCACCCGCACCGGCTCGCCGCCGTTCGCCTACATCAATCGCAATAACGAGTGGGTCGGCTTCTCGATCGACCTGGTGGACCAGGTGCTCAAGCCGGAGATCGAGAAGGCGGCCGGCAAGTCGATCAAGGTCGAGAAGAAGGAGTCGGCGCCGCCGACCCGCATCCCCCTGCTCAGCAGCAACGCGGTGGATCTCGTCGCCGAGACGATGACCGACACCGTCGAGCGGAGGCAGTCGGTGGACTTCAGCCTCACCTACTTCCTCACCGGCGCCCAGTTTCTCGTGAAGAAGGGTAGCCCGATCCACGGCGTCAACGACATCGGCGGCAAGCGCATCGCCTCGCAGCAGGGGTCGACCAACGCCAAGATCATCCGCGAGAAGTACCCGCAGGCCCAGCTGCGCGAGTTCCCGGACCAGCCGGCCGCCTTCCAGGCGCTGGCCCAGGGCCAGGTGGACGCCTACACCAACGACGGCATCCAGCTGGCCGGCCTCAAGGCCAAGGCGCCGAACCCAGGCGACTGGGAGGTCGTCGGCGACTTCTACTCGGACGAGCCCTACGGCATGGCCATGCGCAAGGGCGACGCCAAGTTCAAGGCGGTGGTGGACGCGGCGCTGAAGAAGGCGCTCGAGTCGGGCAAGTACTTCGAGCTCTACGACAAGTGGTTCGGCGCCAAGGGCGACGTGCCGTACCCGATGACGCCCGCGGTGAAGGCGTACCTCATGAAGCAAATCGGCAAGTAGCCTGAGCTACACGTTCAAGTGGTCGGTGCTCTGGAGCGGCCAGTCGGGAAGCTGGCTGCTCCAGGGCCTCGCCACCACCCTCGAGCTGTCGGCGCTGGCCTGGCTGATCGCGGTCGCCCTCGGCATCCTGTCGGGGGCGTTGCGCACGGTGCCGTTCCTGCCGTTGCGGTGGTCGGCGACGTGCTACGTCGAGTTCTTCCGCAACGTCCCGCTGCTCGTGTGGATGTTCTTCTGGTACTTCGGCGTGCCGCCGCTGCTGCCGCGTGGGGTGCAGGACTGGCTGTTCAACCACGGCGCCGAGTTCTGGGCCGGCACCATCGCGCTCGGCGTCTACCACGGCGCGCGGATGTCGGAGGTGATCCGCTCGGGCATCCAGTCCATTCCCCGGACACAGTTCGAGGCGTCGCTGGCGATGGGGCTCACCACGTTCCAGGCCTACCGGCTCGTCATCGTGCCGGTCGCGCTGCGCCTCATCGTGCCGCCGGCCACCAACGAGTCGCTCAACCTCTTGAAGAACTCCTCGGTGGCGCTCACCATCAGCGTGGCCGAGCTGACGTTCCAGACGCGCCAGATCGAGACGTACACCGCCCGGGCCATCGAGGCGCTGACGGCCGGCACGCTGATCTACCTGGCGCTGTGCCTGTCGATCGCGGCGGTCATGGCGCGCGTCGAGCGCCGCTACGCGATCCCCGGCCTGATCTCCCGGGCGCCGGCGGGCTGAGCGATGGATGTCTCCGTCGTCACCAGCAACTTCACGTTCCTGATCCTGCAGGGGCTGATCGGCGTCGGGCCGTTCATCGGTGGCACGCTGCGGCTGGCGATCCCGGCCATCGGGCTGGGGTTCGCGCTGGGCATCGTCGTCGGGCTGGCGCGCCTGTCCTCCGCCGCCTGGATCCGCGTGCCGGCCACGATGTACGTCGAGCTCTTCCGGGGCGTGCCGCTGGTCATGGTGATCTTCTGGATCTGGTTCATCGTCCCCCAGCTCCTGGGGCGGTCCATCCCCGAGTACGGGGTGGCGCTGGCGGCGTTCGTGATCTTCGAGGCCGCCTACTTCGGCGAGATCGTGCGGGCCGGCGTGCAATCGGTGTCACGCGGCCAGGTGGAGGCGGCCACCGCGCTCGGCATGACGGCGGCCAAGACCATGATCTGGGTCGTGCTGCCGCAGGCGCTGCGCAACATGGTGCCGTCGCTGGTGACGCAGGTGATCGTGCTCTTCAAGGACACCTCGCTGGCCTCGATCATCGGCTACGTGGACCTGACCAAGGCCGCCCAGATCGTCAACAACCGCGAGATCCGGCCCTTCGAGCTCTACCTCTTCATCGCGATCGTGTACTGGATCTGCACTTACTCGATGTCGCTGCTGGCCCGCCGCTTCGAGCGGCGCCCGGCCTGACCGAGGAGGGCCATGACCGACGTCGCGGGTGTGTGCGGGGCGTGCCGGGCGCCGATCCGCGGGGAGTCGCGGTTCTGCCTGAGCTGCGCGGCCTATCTCCCCGACCCGACCCTCGGCACCAAGGCCGGGCTGTTCGGCCGCTGGGTGGCCACCGTGCTCGACGCCGTCATCACGCTGATCACGCTGACGATCGCCCTCTGGATCGGGTTCGCCCGGGGCACCACGCCGGGTCACGCGATCATGCGCCATCGGATCGTGCGCACCGACGGCGCCCCGGTCGGCTTCGGGACGATGCTGGTGCGCGACATCGTCGGCAAGACCGTCTCCGGCATGTTCCTGGGGCTGGGGTACTTCTGGGCCATCTGGGACCGGGATGCCCAGGCGTGGCACGACAAGATCGCCGGCACGGTGGTGCTCCGCCGGCGCCGGCCGGCCGCGCGCTAGCCGGGCCCCGGGAGCGGAGCCGCGCGATGGCCGAGCGCGTGTTGTCCAACGGCGTGCGGCTGCACTGGCGCGAGGCGGGCGATCCGGCCCGGCCGCCGGCGGTCTGGATCCACGGCGGCTCGATCGAGGACTCGTCCATGATGGTGACCGACCTCGAGCCGTTCTTCGACCGCCTCCGCGTGCTGTGCCCCGACACGCGCGGCCACGGCCTCTCCTCCACGTTCGAGCGCGCCGAGGCGTACACCTATGCGCGCAAGGCCGAGGACCTCCTGCTCTGGCTCGACGCGCTCGGCGTCGAGCGTGCGGTGTGGGGCGGCGCCTCGATGGGCGCCGCGCTGTCGCTGTGGGCGGCCGCCCACGCGCCGGCTCGAGTGAGCGCGGTGATCTCGATCAGCGGGCCGCCCTACGCGCCGCCGGCGGAGGACGTCGCGTGGTGGCGCGCGCACCGGCCGCTGGTGGAGGCCGGGCGCATCGCCGAGTACGTCGACGCCAACGTGCGGCTGCGCAGCGGCGACGCGGCGCTGGCGCGCCTCAAGGCGCGGCCCGAGCGGTACGCCGAGACGGTCGCGCGGCTGGGCCGCCAGTCGCCCGCCGCGCTGCTGGCGCTGCTCGACGAGACGTACGCGCGCGGCGAGTGGCTGGCCGAGTGCGCCCGCATCGGCTGCCCGGTGCTGGTGGTCGCCGGCAGCGAGGATCACTTTCCCACCGTCGCGATGTCGCGCCGGGTGGCGGCCACCATTGCGGGCGCGCGGCTGGCCGTGATCGAGGGCGGCGGCCACTTTCCCAACCGCAGTCACCGGGCCGAGGTGCAGGCGACGATCGCGCGCTTCCTCGACGAAATCGGGCTATGATCCTCAATCGGATGTCCGTCCGGGCCCTGACCGTTGTCGCCACCGCCGTCCTCGCCCTCGCCGTCGCCGGCTGCCGCAGCGAGCGGGTCAGCGCCGACGAGCCGAAGTCCAAGACGTCCGGCCCGCCTCCACGCACGGTCCAGGTCATCGCCGCCGCCGAGCGGACGCTGGCGCGAACGGTGTCGACGACGGGCACGCTGGCCGCCGACGACCAGGTCGTGCTCGGCACCAAGGTCGCCGGCCGGCTGGCCGAGATCACGGTGGATCTCGGCACGCGCGTGCGGCGTGGCCAGGTCATCGGCCGGCTCGATCAGAGCGACTTCCGGATGCGGGTGGATCAGGCCGACGCGGCGCTGCAGCAGGCGCGCGCGCGGCTGGGGCTGTCGCCCGCCGGCGCCGACGAGCGCGTGGACGTCGAGCAGACGGCCATCGTGCGCCAGGCCCGCGCCATGCTGGAGGACGCGCGGCTCACCCGCGATCGCAGCGTCAAGCTCATGCAGCAGGACCTCATCGCGCGCGCCCAGCTCGACACCGCCGAGGCCAATCTGCAGGTGGCCGACGGCCGCTACCAGGACGCGCTCGAGGAGGTGCGCAACCGGCAGGCGATCATCGCCCAGCGGCGCGCCGAGCTGGAGCTGGCCCGCCAGCAGCTGACCGACACGCAGATCGGGTCGCCGATCGACGGCGCGGTCAGCGTGAAGATGGCCTCGGTCGGCGAGTACCTCAACGCGGGGGCGCCCATCGCCACGCTGGTCCGGCTGCACCCGCTGCGCCTGCGCGTGCCGGTGCCGGAGCGGGAGGGCGCCGGCGTGCGGCTGGGGTTCGCCGTCAGGCTCACCGTGGAGGGCGACCCCACCGTGTACGGCGGCCGCGTGGTCCGCCTCTCGCCGATCGTCGAGCCGCAGAACCGCACGCTGCTGGTCGAGGCCGAGGTGCCCAACGAGCGCGGGGTCCTGCGGCCCGGCTCGTTCGCCCGCGTGGAGATCGTCACCGACGTCAGCCAGCCGGTGGTGACGGTGCCGGCCAGCGCGATCATCCTCTTCGCCGGCGTCGAGAAGGTGATGGTCGTGCGCGATGGGCGCACCGCCGAGGTCCGCGTGACCACCGGCCGGCGCTTCGGCGAGGACGTCGAGATCGTCCAGGGCGTCACGTCGGGCGAGATCGTGGTGGCCCGGCCCGGCAACCTCACCGCCGGCCAGGCCGTGACGGCCGTCCGCTAACCCCCCATGCAGAAGCTCGCCGAGGTCTGCATCAAGCGCCCGGTCTTCGCCACGATGCTGATCATGGCGTTCGTGGTGGTGGGCGCCGCCAGCTGGTTCCGGCTCGGCGTCGATCGCTTTCCCTCCGTCGACCTGCCCACCGTCAGCGTGCGGGTCGAGCTGCCCGGCGCCTCCACCGAAGAGATGGAGACGCTGGTCGCCCAGAAGCTCGAGGAGCAGATCAACACGATCCAGGGCATCCAGGAGCTGCGCTCGATCTCCGGCACCGGCACGGTGGTCGTCATCGTCACGTTCACCCTCAACCGCCAGATCGACGTCGCCGCCCAGGATGTCCGCGACAAGGTCGCCCTCGCCATCCGCAACCTGCCGCGCGAGATCCTGCCGCCGGTCGTGTCGAAGTTCGACAACGACCAGGCGCCGGTGGTGACGGTCGCGCTGTCCGGCGACCGCGAGCTGCGGGAGCTGACGGAGATCGCCGACAAGATCGTGCGGCCGCTCCTCGAGCGCTCGACCGGCGTCGGCGAGGTGCGGATCGTCGGCGGACTGCTGCGGGCCGTCAACGTCTGGGTCGACCCCGATCGACTGGCCGCCTACCAGATCCCCATCACCAGCGTCCGCGACGCCGTCGCGCGACAGAACGCCGACCTGCCCGGCGGCAACGTCACCTCGGGGCTCAACGAGACCTCGCTGCGCACGATGGGCCGGATCGCGGAGCCGAAATTCTTCAACGACCTGGTGGTGGCCACGCTCAACGGGGTGGCGGTACGCGTGCGCGACATCGGCTACGCCGAGGACGGCACCAAGGAGCAGCGCTCGGCCGCCCGCCTCAATGGCGCGCCGACGGTCATCATGGAGGTTCGCCGCCAGTCCGGCGAGAACACGGTGGCGGTCATCGAGGGCGTGAAGGCCAAGCTGGCCGCGCTGCGCCGGCAGGTGCCGCCCGACGTGAAGCTGGAGGTCATCCGCGACCAGTCGCGCTACATCTACGCCGCCCTGCACGAGATCAACCTGCACCTGGTCCTGGGCTCCATCCTGGCCTCGCTGGTCGTGCTGGCGTTCATGCGCTCGTGGCGCTCGACCGTCATCGCGGCGGTGGCCATCCCCACCTCGGTGGTCTCCGCGTTCGGCATGATGTGGGCGCTGAACTTCACGCTCAACAGCGTCACCATGCTGGCGCTGGTGCTGATGGTCGGCATCGTCATCGACGACGCGATCGTCGTGCTGGAGAACGTCTTCCGCTTCGTCGAGGAGAAGAAGATGCGGCCGTTCGAGGCCGCCCGCGAGGCGACCGCCGACATCGGCCTGGCCGTCATGGCCACCACGTTCTCGCTGGTGGTCATCTTCGTGCCGGTCTCGTTCATGTCGTCGATCTCCGGCCGCTTCCTCTACCAGTTCGGTCTCACCGCGGCGGTGTCGGTGCTCGTCAGCCTGCTGGTGTCCTTCTCGCTGACGCCGATGATGTGCGCGCGGCTGCTGCGCGCCGAGGACGCCGCCGGCGGCCACGGCGGGGAGGGCCACGCCGCCTCGCGCGCCGGCTTCTACGCCGGGCTCGACCGCGGGTACGCCTGGAGCCTGCGGCTGGCCATGCGCCACCGCTGGGTGATCGTGGTGATCAGCGCCGCCGCGATCCTGGCCTCGGTGCCGATGTACCACCGGGTCAAGCAGGAGTACATCCCCAGCGACGTCGACGAAGCCGAGTTCGAGGTGCTCGTGTTCGGGCCGGAGAGCATGAGCGTGGCCGCGATGGACGAGGCGATGCAGGCGCTGGCCCGGGAGGCGCGCGAGACGAAGGGCGTCGCGCTGACGCTGGCCTCGGCCGGCGGCGGCTTCCTGAACAACGTCAACCAGGGCTACATGTACGTGCGCACGGTGCCCCACGGCGAGCGCACGCTCACCCCCGAGCGGATCTGGCGCGGGCTGATCCACGGCCGGCCGCTGGAGGGCTTTCGCGGCAACTACAAGCAGCGCGACGTGATGGCGGCGCTCCGCCAGCGGTTCCGGAAGTACCGCGACCTGCGCACCCAGATCCGGAACATCGCCGGCTTCAACATCGGCGGCGGCACGTTCGACATCGATCTGGCGCTGCGTGGTCCCGAGCTGGAGAGGCTGGCCGAGTACGGCGAGACGCTCAAGAACAGGGCCGCCGAGCTGGGCGGCATCGTGGACCTGAACACCACGCTGCGCCTGGACAAGCCCGAGTTCCGCGTCGTCATCGACCGCCAGCGGGCGGCCGACCTGCGCGTGGACACCCAGCAGATCGCGACCGCGCTGCGGCTCATGGTCGGCGGCGACGAGCAGGTCTCGCGCTTCCACGACCCCGGCGTGAACGACGATTACGACGTGCAGATCCGCCTGATGCAGAAGTTCCGCGGCAGCCTCGCCACCATCGAGCGGCTCTACGTCTCGCGCGACACGACGGCGACGAACCCCGCGACCGGGGCGGCGGCCCAGATGAACCTCGCCCCCGGCGGCGGCCTCGTCCGGCTGGACAACGTGGTGAAGATCGAGCGCGCGGTCACCGCCTCGCGCATCGACCGCACCGACCGGCAGCGCGAGACGCGGCTGCGGGCCGGCATCGCGCCCGGCTACGGCCAGGCCGACCGCATCGACGCGCTCAGGCGGGCGGTCGCCGAGATGAACCTGCCACCCGGCTACACGGCGTTCGTCACCGGCAAGGCCCGGGAGATGGAGAAGACCTTCACCGAGTTCCTGTGGGTCTTCCTGCTCTCGGTCATCTTCATGTACATGATCCTCGCCTCGCAGTTCGAGAGCCTGATCCACCCACTGACCATCTTGTTGTCGCTGCCGCTGTCGGTGCCGTTCGCCCTGTTCTCGCTGTGGTACACGGGCAACACGATCAACCTCTACTCCGCCCTCGGCATCCTGGTGCTCTTCGGCGTGGTGAAGAAGAACGCGATATTGCAGATCGACCACATGAACAACCTGCGCGCCCGCGGCATGGACCGCGCCGCCGCCATCATGCAGGGCAACCGCGACCGGCTCCGGCCGATCCTCATGACGACGCTCGCCCTGGTGGCCGGGATGCTGCCGCTGTGGGTGGGCACGGGACCGGGCGCCGAGGAGCGCCGGGCCATCGCGGTGGTCGTCATCG
The DNA here is from genome assembly GCA_041497115.1 of Methylomirabilia bacterium. Taxonomy (GTDB): domain Bacteria; phylum Methylomirabilota; class Methylomirabilia; order Rokubacteriales; family CSP1-6; genus AR5. The sequence goes on along the minus strand of JBGQFW010000001.1, from coordinate 17,796 downwards.
GCGGCCAGACGCTCTGCCTGCTGCTGACGCTGCTGGTGACGCCCGTCGCCTACTCGCTCTTCGAGGACGCCGCCCAGGCCCTGCGCCTCTCGGCGCCCTCGCTCGCCCGCTGGCGCCGTCTCGCCCGCCGCGAGGACCGCCGCGCCTGGCGCCACCGCCTCCGCCGCCCCTGGCGCAAAGCCTCGCCCGCCCCCGAGATCTCCAGCGCCACCCACGGCGACTCCTGACGATGTCGTGCGGAAGCCCGAGCGGCGCCGACGTCACGCCTGTCGCGAGGGACCTGGAGCCGCACGCACTTCGCGCCGGTCGCAACGGGTAGGGCGGGGACGCGGGGCGGCGGGGGACTTCCCGCCGACTCCGTTGGCTTCGATCGTGTAACGCCTCACGCAGGACCAGGCTCGGACCACCCCTACGCGCCGACGGCTCGTCTCACGCGGAGCGGCGGAAGCCCCCCGCCGCCCCGCGTCCCCGCCCGGGCCGTCAACGCCCGGGCGGGAATGTGGGGCCGGCTACTTGGCCTTGGCCGCCCAGTCCGGGTGGTACTCGATGCCGAGCGCTTTCATCTCCGCCAGCTTCTCGCCCCACGCGGCCTTCTGCTTGTCGCGGCCGCGCCGCTCGGTGACCTTCTCCCACTCGACCGCCGCGGTGTCGAGCGCCTCCTTGGGCGACTTGCGCTTGGCCAGCGCCTCGGTGATCTCGAACGAGAGCTTGCGCTGGTACTCGTCGGCGGCGGGCACGACCGGGTCCGGCACCAGATAGGGGAAGCTCGCCTCGATGGCGTCCAGGTACTTGTCGGCATCGGGGAACGCCTTGCGGAAGATCGGCGAGCGCAGGTGGGACACCCGCCATGGATCCATGATCGTCTTGGGATCCATCACGATCTTCAGGCTCTCATCGAGCGTCGAGATGAACTCCAGCACCTTCAGCGTGACTTCTTTTTTCTTGGAGTACTTCGACACCGCCATGCCCCGTCCGGGCGTGATGGCCGGCCGGTGGATGATCTTGCCGTCGATCTCGGCGCCGGGCACCAGGCCGAAGCCGGCCTTGCCCGCGATGACCGACTCGCCCTTGTTGCCCACCCGCTTGCCGGTGGACGTCCACGAGTAGAGCAGCGGGATCTCGCCCTTGACCAGCAGGGTCTTGGGCTCCTCGGACTCGAAGAGGAGCACCCCGGGCGGGTAGTACGGCATCGTCTTCACCATCTCCTCGAGCGCGCGGACTCCGGCCGCCGTGTTGACGAGCGGCTTCATGTCCTTGTCGAAGTACTGGCCGCCGTACGAGAAGAACCGCGACCGCCACCAGTGGTACGAGTAGCCGCTGCCCGAGGGCTTGTAGGAGGCGCCGGCGCCGAACAGCTTGCGGTCGCTGCCGTCCCAGCCCCAGCCGTGGAAGAACTCGGCGGCGTCGTCCCACTGCCTCCACGTCTGGGGCGGCTTGAGGTCGTAGTTGTACTTGGCCTTGAACTTCTTCTGGTTCTCGGGCCGCTCGAAGGCGACCTTGTTCCAGTACATGATGTGGATGTCGCCGTCGTACGGCATGCTGACCAGCTTGCCCTGGTAGCGCAGCATGACCTTGGCGAACACCGGCACGATGTCGTCCAGCGCGAAGTCGAGCCTCAGCTTCTCGATCCACGGCTCCAGCGGCTCGAAGTGGCGGCCGTAGTCCGGCATGTTGGAGGGGCCGAACATCACGAGGTCCCACGGGCTGGACCCGGAGTTGAACTCCAGCAGCGTCTTCGACACGAAGGCGTCGAGCGGGATCACCTCGGTCTCGATCTTGACGCCGAGCTTGTCGTAGAGGTCCTTCTCGACGAGCGAGAGCGAGTACTTCACGTACTCGGCGTTGACCACCGCGCGGATGGTCTGGCCCTCGTAGGGGCGGGCGGCGCCCGCCGGGCGGACGACGAACGCGCCCACCGCGAGGAGCCCGACGACGGCCACGAGCGTGAGCGATCCCTTGAGCGCGGATGGTCTCATGCGATCCTCCCTGGGCCTATCCCTTGGTGCCACCGAGCGCGAGGCCCTTGACGAGATAGCGCTGCAGCACGAAGGCGACGGCGAACGCCGGCAGCACGCCGAGCACGACCGAGGCCGAGGCCTCGCCGTAGAACATGTCGGTGCCGCCGGACGTGAACGAGGTGACCAGGACCATCATGGTCTTGGTCTCGATGCCGGTGAGCACGACCGCGAACAGGAACTCGTTCCAGGTGGCGATGAAGGCGAACAGCGCGACCACCGCCATCCCCGGCGCGATGATGGGGATGACCACCTGGACGAGCGCCCGCAGCCGCGAGCAGCCGTCGATCATCGCCGCCTCCTCGATCTCCACCGGGAAGTCTCGCAGGAAGCCGACGAGCAGCCACACCGCGAACGGAATGTAGAGGACGGTGTAGACGACGACCAGCCCGAGGTAGCTGTTGGTCATCCCGAGCATCTTGTACATGATGTAGATCGGGATGATCAGCGCGATCGCGGGCAGCATGCGAAGGACGAGCAGCAGCGTGGAGAGGACGCCGCCGCCGAACCGCCAGCGCGCGATCGCGTAGGCGGTCGGCAGGCTCACCGCCAGCGCGGCGAACATGCTGAGCGAGGAGATCACCAGGCTGTTGGTGAAGTAGCGGGCGCCGCTGGAGCGCGTGAAGAGCGCGACGTAGTGCGCGAGCGAGGGGTCGGCCGGGACCCACACCGGCGGGAACGTGAAGAAGTCCTCGTTGCCCTTGAGCGAGGTGGTGAGGATCCAGAAGAACGGGCCCAGGAAGAAGACGAGGGCGACGAACAGCCCGAGATAGGTCAGGACGTGGCCGAGGCCGCGGCGCAACCGATAGCGGTTCGCCCGCCGTGCCGCCACCCGGGGCCGGTCGAGCGCGATGGCCATCAGGCGGCCCGGGCCTCGCGCAGCCGCTGGACCCACAGGAACAGCAGGGTGAGCACCAGCACGCCCCCCACGATCACGTAGGAGAGCGCCGCCGCGTAGCTCATGCGGAAGTCCTTGAAGCCCGCCAGGTAGGTGGTGAAGGCCACCGTCTCCGTGCTGCTGCCGGGGCCGCCGTAGGTGAGGACGAAGATCAGCCCGAAGAGCTTGGTGAGGTCGATCAGCCGGATCATCAGCCCCACCGCCATCGTGAACCTCAGCAGCGGCAGCGTGATCGACCAGAAGCTCTGCCAGGCGGTGGCGCCGTCGGCCCGGGCGGCGTCGTAGAGCTCCAGGGGGATCGACTGGATGCCGGCCAGGAGCACCAGCATCATGAACGGGGTGTTGTGCCAGACGTCCACCAGCACCACCGACGCCCGGGCGATCGCCGAGGAGCCGAACCAGTCGAAGTAGACGTCGATGATGCCGAGCTGGAGGCCGAGGTTGTTGATCGCGCCGTACTTGACACCGAACAGCATGCGCCAGGCCATGGCCGCCATGACCGGCGAGACCATGGCCGGGATGGCCAGCAGCGCGGTGATGATCGGACGACCGCGGGCGACGCGGCTCAGGAGGAGGGCGAGGCCGAGACCGACCACCAGCTCGACGGCGAGCGCCGGCCCGATGATGATGGCCGTGTTCACGATGGAGCCGATGAATCGCCCGTCCCGCAGCAGCGCCTCCGAGTAGTTGCGCACGCCGATGAAGTTGGCGTCGGGCCCGACCGACAGGTCGAAATCCAGGAACGAGAGGTAGAACGAGTAGGCGAGCGGGAAGAGGATCACGAGCCCGATCAGGGCGAGGGAGGGCGAGGCGAAGGCAAACGGCTCCCACTGGCGGCGCTTCAGCCCCAACATCGGTAGGTGCACGCGGCCTCCTTCCAGGCGGCCCGGACCCCGGGACTACTTCACGGCGCCGGCGGTCAGCCCCGAGACGTAATAGTCGAGGAAGAAGACGTAGAGGATGACGATCGGCACCGAGCCGAGGATCGCGCCCGCCATCAGCCCGCCCCAGTAGTAGATGTCACCACGGATCAGCTCGCTGGTGACCCCGACGCTGGCCGTGATCTGATCGGAGGAGGACGTGAAGGTCAGCGCGTAGATGAACTCGTTCCACGACAGGGTGAAGGCGAACAGCACGGCGCACACGAGCCCCGGGATGGCGATCGGCAGCACGATCCGCCACAGGGCCTGGATGCGGGTGGCCCCGTCCACCATCGCGCACTCCTCGACCTCCTTGGGCACGGTGCGGAAGTAGCCCATCAGCAGCCACGTGCAGAACGGGATGAGGAAGGTCGGGTAGGTGACGACCAGCGCCCATTTGGAGTCGGCCAGCCCCAGCCAGTTCACGACCTGGGCGAGCGGCAGGAAGAGGAGCGACGTGGGCACCAGGTAGGTGACGAAGATCCCCGTGCCGAAGGGGCCGACGCCGAAGAACCGCATCCGGGCCAGCGCGTAGGCGGCGATCGTCCCGACGACCACCGACACCGTGGTGGCGAGCACGGTGACGAGCAGGCTGTTCTTCGTCCACGTCAGGAACTCAGTCTCCCACAGCAGCTTCTGGTAGTGCGTGAGCGTGGGCCCCTGACGGATGAGCAGCGGCACCGCCTCGCGGTCGTAGATCTCGCGGTCCGTCTTCAGCGACGTCAGCGCCATGTGATAGAAGGGAAACAGCGCGAAGATCAGGAACGGCAGCAGCCCGAGATGCAGCGCGATCTTGTTCAGCAGCGGCCGCCGGCGCACCGCCATCAGTACACCTGCCGGCGCACGAACCGCAGCTGGAACCACACCACCAGGACGAGGACCGGGAACAGGTACAGCGACACGGCCGCGCCCTGCCCGATCTGCCCGGACTCCAGCCCGATCTGCCGGGCGAGGGTCGCGAACAGGTGCGTGGAGTTGATGGGCCCCCCGTGGGTGAGGATGAACACGATGTTGAAGTCACTGAAGGTGAAGATCGTCGAGAACAGCACCACGATGGCCAGCACCGGCTTGAGCAGCGGCAGCGTGACGTTCCAGAACCGCGCGACCGCGCCGGCGCCGTCGGCCTCGGCCGCCTCGTAGAGCTCGCGGGGGATCGAGACGAGCCCGGCCAGGAGCGTGATGGTGAAGAACGGCAGCCCCCGCCAGATGTTGACGATGATGACGGCGGCCATCGCGTAATAGCGCTGCCCGAGCCAGTTGGGGCCGGGCGGGTCCATCACCCCCGCGTGAATGCCCATCCAGTTCACCACGCTGTAGAGCGAGTTGAACATCCACCACCAGCCGAGCGTGCTGAGCGCGGTGGGGATGACCCACGGCAGCAGCACCGCGCCGCGGATGAGCCGCTTGAACCAGAGCTGCTCGTTGAGCAGGAGCGCGAGCGTGATGCCCAGCACGATCTTGAACGCCACCGAGATCCCGGTGAACACGAAGGCGTTCTGGAAGGTCTGGCGGAAGCTGTCGCTCTGCCAGAGGACGACGAAGTTGTGCAGCCCGATGAAGTGGCTGGGCCGCCCGATGAAGGCGTTGGACAGCGCGAAGGTGATGGCCATGCCGAACGGGTAGGCGACGAGCAGACCCATGAAGAGCAGCGCGGGCGTGATGAAGGCCGGACCCAGGAACCGCTCGCGGTCGAGCAGATCCCGGATCCGGAGCCCCGATCGGTTGACGACGGGTCCGACGCGGACGTCCCCGACGGCCATCGCTCAGCCGGTAATGATCCGGGTCATTTCCTTCTCGGCCCAGGCGACCGCTTCCTTGTTCGACGAGCCCGTCACCACCTTGGCGATCATGTTGGGCAGGATGAACTCGTTGGTGATGCGCTGGACCTTGTCGCTGGGCGGGCCGGGCCACCCGTAGCAGTGGAACTGCACGCCCTCCTGCTTGAGGGCGGCGAACTTGGGATCGGTCTTCAGCACCGGGTGGTCGCGCAGGTTTGCGTGGACCGGCAGGTTGAAGGCGTCGCCCGACATGATGTACTCGTCGTAGACCTCGCGCTTGCCGATCAGGTAGCGGATCCACTCCTTGGCCGGCTCGATGTTCTTGGAGAACTTCCAGATGGCGATGTGCCGCGGCACGTCGGTCTCGTGGCGCCCGTGCGGTCCGCTGAGGCTGCGGTGGTGGTTGATCCCGTCCGCCGTCACCAGCTTGCGGTTGCGGGCGACGATGTACGCGCTGATCGGGTTGTGGATCCAGCCCGCCTTGCCGGCGTCGAGGCTGTCGTTGTTGCTGGCGTCGGTCCACGACAGAACCTCGGGCTCCATGCAGTCGCGGTAGACCTTGCGGTACCACTCGAGCAGCTGCTCGGTGGCCGGCGAGTTGATGCGGACCGTCTTGCCGTCGCGGTCGATCTCCAGGCCGCCGAACGACCAGAGCACCGGCCCCGCGGTGGAGATGGAGTCGTAGTTCTGGCTGATGGGGATGCCCACCGGGTGCCCCATCTTCTTCAGCTCCTTGCCGACCGTGTAGACGTCCTCCCAGGTGTCGGGGACCTTGAGCCCGGCCTTCTTGAAGAGGTCCTCGCGGTAGCAGCCGACGAAGAAGGTGTGGTACTGCGGCACCGCGCGCCAGACGCCCCTGACCCGGGCCGTCTCCTCGGCGGAGGCGAGCACCTTGCCGTACTTCTTCTCGAGCTCCGCGTTGAGGTCGCCCAGATCGATCAGCTGGGTCTCGTAGAGCCAGGGGAAGTGCATGCGCATCTCGACCAGGTCGTGACCGGCCTGGGTCTGCACCTCGGAGGCGTACTTGGCCGCCTGCTGCGGCGCCGCGATGTGGTCGATCTTGATCTTGATTCCGGTGTCCTTGGTGAAGCGCTGGCCGATCTCCGCCAGCTTCTTGTCGGAGTTCGGCGCGAAGTTGTTCCAGGCCAGATAGGAGACCTCGCGCGTCTGGCCGATGGCCGGCGCGGTGCGCGTGGCCAGGATGCCGGCCAGGCCGGTGGCGGTGGTGGCGAGAAACGCTCGGCGGCTCACTCGTCGCATGGGCACCTCCTCGGGATGACGGGCAGGGTAGCCGATCAGGCCTTCGGCGTCCAGCCCTTGAAGCGCTCGCGCAGGACCTTCTTGTCGAACTTCCCGACGCTGGTCTTGGGGACCGCCTCGATCAGCACCACCTCGTCGGGCAGCGCCCACTTGGCCAGCTGCGGGCGGAGGAACTCGACGATCTCCTGCGGGTCCAGCGTGACGCCGGGCTTGGCCACCACGCAGGCCAGCGGCCGCTCCACCCACTTGGGGTGCGGCACCGCGATCACGGCGGCCTCCAGCACCTTGGGATGGCCCATGATCATCGTCTCCACGTCGATGGACGAGATCCACTCGCCGCCGGACTTGATGAGGTCCTTGGTGCGGTCGGTGATGCGCACGTACCCCTCGGCATCCACCGTGGCCACGTCGCCGGTGCGGAACCAGCCGTCGGCGGTGAAGCGGTCGGCCGACTCCGGGTTGTCGTAGTACGCGCGCACCACCCAGGGGCCGCGCACCTGGATCTCGCCCATCGCCTGGCCGTCCCAGGGCTGCTCGTGCCCCGCGTCGTCCACGATCCGCAGATCCACGCCCACCACCGGGTAGCCCTGCGTCGCGCGGACAGCGTACTGCGCGTCCTCCGGCCACGCGCGCATGTGGCTCTTGAGGCGCGAGATCGTGCCGAGCGGGCTCGTCTCGGTCATGCCCCACGCGTGCATCATCGAGGCGCCGAACTTCTTGTCGTAGTGCTCGAGCAGGCTGCGCGGCGCCGCCGAGCCGCCGATGGGGATGCAGCGGATCGAGGAGATATCGAACCCCTCCTTCTCCACCAGCTCCTTGACGGCGATCCAGACGGTGGGCACCGCGCCCACGAAGGTGACCTTCTCCGCCTGCACGATCTCGCAGATGTCGCGCGGCTGCGGGTTGGGGCCGCCGAAGATCTGCGTGGCGCCCAGCATCGTCCCGCAGAACGGCACGCACCACGCGTTGGCGTGGAACATCGGCACGATGTGCAGGATCACGTCGCTCTCCGACAGCGCCATCGAGTCCGCCATGGCCTCGGCCAGGCAGTGGAGGTAGAGCGCGCGGTGCGTGTAGACGACGCCCTTGGGATGGCCGGTGGTGCCGGAGGTGTAGCACATGGCGGCGGCGTCGGTCTCGGCCAGCTGCGGCCACGCCGCCAGTGGCGTGGCCCCCGCCAGCAGCGTCTCGTAGTCGGGCAGATCGGCCGGCGGCGCGGGCTGGCCGGCGGCGGCGGGAGCGCCGTCCTGCATCACGACGATCGTGCGCACGCTCGTGAGCGTGTCGCGGATCGCCGCCAGCACCGGCCACACCGCGGCGTCCACGAAGATCACCGAGTCGCCGGCGTGATTGATGATGTAGGTGAGGTCCTGGGCGGAGAGGCGGAAGTTCAGCGTGTGCAGCACCGCACCGCTGAGCGGCACCGCCCAGTAGAGCTCGAGATGGCGATGGCTGTTCCACGCCAGCGTGGCCACCCGGTCGCCCTTGCGCACGCCCAGCGCGCGCAGCGCGCCGGCCAGGCGGAAGGTGCGCCCGGCGAAGTCGCCGTACGTGTAGCGGAACAGCGGCTGCCCGGGCCGGCGCGTGGCCAGCGGCTTGTTCGCGAACAGGCGGCGGCTGCGCTCGAAGAACTGCGTGAGCGTGAGCGGGTAGTCCATCATGAGCGCGTTCAGCGGAGCCGTCATCTCATCGCCTCCCCGGTGCCACCTCGCCCAGATCCTCCGACGTCGCGCAGCGGAACCCCACGGCATGGTGGCCGGCGGTCGCCCCGCGGCGGTCGTAGGAGCGCCGGGTCGCCACGTGCAGCGTGCCGGCGGCGTCGTCGTGGCTCGCGCCCCGCACGACGACCCGTCCCGCGCCGGTGAAGGGCTCGCGTCCGTCGTCGGCCCGATAAGGGTACGCGCGAAGCGCGCTCGACGTCCACTCGCGCAGGTTGCCCAGCAGGTCCTCGACGCGGTAGGGGCTCGTGCCGAGCGGGCGCCCGTCGCCGGGCTCGGTCGCGTCGTGGCCTCGGCCGAAGACGGCCAGCTCGGGCGCCGGCGGCGCGTCGCCCCACGGGTAGGGGCGTTTGTCGTCGCCGCGCGCCGCCTTCTCCCACTCGGCCTCGCTGGGCAGCCGTCGTCCCCGCCACGCGCAGAAGTCGCGGGCGCCGAACCACGACACCTCCACGGCGGGATGGCGCTCGAAGCCCCCTTCGACAACCCATGGATTCGCCGTCGGGGCGCCTGCGCAGGGCTCCGGCGCCCGACGGTCGGGCGTCGATCGCGCGGCGGTGCATCCGACCTGGTGAATGCGGGCGTCGGCGTCGTCCCAGTCGTAGCGGCGCTGGCCGCCCTCGGCCACCGCGCCCTGCGCGTCGAGGAACGCGGCGAACTCCGCGTTGGTCACCTTGTGGCGCTCGATCCAGTAGTCGCGCACGTACACGCGGTGCAGCGGCCGCTCCTCGGCAGGACCGTCGTCGCGCCCCATCCAGAAGGCGCCCGCCTGCACCAGCATGATCCCGTCGGCGAGCGCCGGCGCCCGCACACCCAGCGCCAGCGCGATCACGACGAGCCCGAGCCACCGGCCGCGCGACATCGCCCCCTTGTAGCACACCGTGACGAGGACGCTGCCGGCGCGCGCGTCGCTACATGCCCCCGCCGCCGGCACCGCCGCCACCGCCGGCGCCCTCCATCGGCGCCGCCCCGCGGGGGTAGAGCGTCAGCTCGCCGTCGCGGTCGAACGTCGCGGTGACGCCCGCGTCCCGCGATCTGATCACCCAGCCGGCGGGCGCCCCGCCGTTCGTGAGCGGCTCGACCGCGAGCCGGTGATCCTCGAGATCGCGAGGATAGCGGCGCCGCAGCTCGGCCAGGATCTCGTCGCGCGGGCGCTCGCCGACGACCGCGACGTCGGCCGCCCAGATCCGCGCGGCCGGCATGCCCGCCGGCCGCAGGAGATACACGATCAGCGCCTGCCCGGCGCCGGCGGGTTGCGCCCACGCGGAGAGCGCGTAGCGGCCCGGCGGGATCGCGGCGAGCGGATCGGAGGAGGACGCGGGCTGGGCGGCGCCGCGCGCGGCGGACAGCTCGAGCGCGGCCGCCACGAGCGCGAGTCCGGCGAGCGCGCGGCGCAGGTGCATCACACCCTCCACGACACGAATGATACGGGCGAGCGCCGTCTCCAGCAAATCGCATGCGCCCGTCTGTCGTCCCCGCGCCCCGCGTGATATGGTGGGGCGCGATGCGATCGCGCTGGAACGAGGCCGAGGCCGCCGCGCTCTCCGGCGTCGACCTTCTCGTCTACGCCTCCCGTCTCGTCGGCGCCGAGTCCTCGCTGGTCGTCTGGGGCGGCGGCAACACGTCCATCAAGGTCATCGAGCGCGACCATCGCGGCCGCGAGATCCCCGTGCTGCGCGTCAAGGGCAGCGGCTCCGACCTCAAGTCGATCCAGCGGAAGGATTTCCCCGGCGTGCGGATGGACGACATCCGCGCGCTGCTCGAGCGGCAGGAGATGGGCGACGAGGCGATGGTCGCCTACCTGGCCCACACGCTGCAAGAGCCCGGCGGCGTGCGCCCGTCCATCGAGACGCTGCTGCACGGCTTCGTGGACGCCCCCGTCGTCATCCACACCCACGCCGACGCGATCGTGTCGCTGACCAACAACGACCACGCGCCCGACGTCCTGGCGGGCGTCTACGGCAAGGACGTCATCGCGCTCGACTACCGCCGGCCCGGGTTCCGGATCTCGCGCGAGGTGGCCGACACCATCGTCGCCAATCCAGAGGCGAAGGCGCTGCTGCTCTCCAAGCACGGGACGATCTGCTGGGGCGCCTCCGTGCGCGAGGCGTACGACGCCACGCTGGAGCTGATCACGCGGGCCGAGGAGGCGATCGCCGAGCGGAGGCGCGGCCGGCGCCCGTTCGGCGGTCCGCGCGCGCCCGCGCTGGACCCCCCCGCGCGGCGGGCGGCGGCGCTCGACCTCGCGCCGCGCGTGCGCGGCCGGCTCGCGCGCGCGCGCCGCGTGATCGTCGCCTTCGACGACACGCCGGCCGTCACGGAGTTCGTCTCGTCGGTGGAGGCGCCCGCGCTCAGCCAGGTGGGGCCGGCCACGCCGGACCACACGATCTACACCAAGCGGCTGCCGTGCTTCGTCGCGCTCAACGCCGCGGGCGACCCCGCCGCGACCTGGGCCGCGACCGAGCGGTCGATCGACGCGTTCGTGGCCGACTACACGGCCTACGTGGACGCCCACCGCGCCCCCGACCTCGAGCTGACCGACCCGCTGCCGCGCGTGGTGCTGGTGCCCGGCCTCGGCATGTTCACCGCCGGCCGCGACGCGCGCACGGCCGGGATCGTGGACGACATCTATCACCACACGATCGACGTGATCGGCAACGCCGCCGCGTTCGGCCGCTACGTCTCGCTCACCGCCCGGGACGCCTTCGACGTCGAGTACTGGCCGCTCGAGCTCTACAAGCTCACGCTGGCGCCGCCCGAGAAGGAGCTGGCGCGGCGGATCGCGCTGGTGACCGGCGGCGGCTCGGGGATCGGCCGCGCCGTCGCCCACCGCCTGGCCGCCGAGGGGGCCCACGTGGCGGTGACCGACGTGGACGCCGCCTCGGCGACGCGCGTGGCCGAGGAGATCACGCAGGCGGTCGGCGGCGGCCGCGCCCTCGGCCTGGTACTGGACGTCACCCGGGAGGCCTCCGTGCGCGCGGCGTTCGAGGAGACCGTGCTGCGCTGGGGCGGCCTCGACGTGCTCGTCTCCAACGCCGGCATCGCGCACTCCGCCCCGGTGGACCGCATGGCGCTGGCCGACTGGGAGCGCTCGTTCGCGGTGAACGCGACCGGCCACTTCCTGGTCGCGCGCGAGGCGATGCGCGTGCTGATCCGCCAGGGCATCGGCGGCAGCCTCGTGTTCGTGGCCACCAAGAACGTGATGTCGCCCGGCAAGGACTTCGCGGCGTACTCGGCGGCCAAGGCGGCCGAGGCCCAGCTGGCCAAGGTGCTGGCGCTCGAGGGCGCGCCCCACGGCATCCGCTCCAACATCATCAACCCCGACGCCGTCTTCCAGGACTCCAAGCTGTGGTCGGAGGAGATCCGCCGCGAGCGGGCGGCCGCCCAGGGCATCGGCGTGGACCAGATCGAGGACTTCTATCGCAAGCGCAACCTGCTCGGCGCCCGCATCCTGCCGGACGACGTCGCCCAGGCCGCGCTGTTCTTCGCCTCCGACCGCTCGGCGAAGACGACCGGCTGCACGCTCACCGTGGACGGCGGCGTCAAGGACGCCTTTCCGCGCTGACGATGAAGTTCGGCACGTCGCTCTCGCTCAAGCCGCCCGCCGAGCAGTTCGAGCTCGTGCGCCGGGTGGAGGCCCTCGGCTTCGACTCCGTGTGGACGGGCGACCACGTGTCCTTTCACGGTCCCATTCACGAGTCGCTCACGCTGCTGGCCACCTACGTGCCGATCACCAGCCGGATTCGCCTCGGCACCGCCGTCTACCTGTTAGCGCTGCGGGCGCCCGCCATCGCGGCCAAGGCCACGGCGTCGCTCGACGCGCTGTCCGGCGGCCGGCTGATCTTCGGCGTCGGCGTGGGCGGCGAGAACCCCAAGGAGTTCGAGCTGTGCGGCGTGCCGCACCGCGAGCGGGGCGCCCGCGTCACCGAAGGCATCGACGTCGTGCGCACGCTCTGGCGCGACACCCCGGCCCGCTTCAAGGGCCGCTTCACGAGCTTCGAGGGAGTCTCGATCGATCCCAAGCCCGTGCAGCAGCCGGGGCCGCCGATCTGGATCGGGGGCCGCTCGGACGCCGCGCTCGCCCGCGCCGGACGGCAGGGGGACGGCTGGATCTCGTATGTCGTCCAGCCCGAGCGCTACGCGCAGAGCGTCGACAAGATCCGGGCCGCCGGCGCCGCGGCCGGCCGCGCGCTCGCCGGCTTCGAGTTCGGCCACCTGGCCTTCGTCACCGTCGGCCGCGACTGGGAGTCGGCCAAGAGCGTCTGGGCCGCGCACCTGACGAAGCGCTACGCCCAGGACTTCGAGCCGCTCGCCCGCAAGTACGGCATCATCGGCACGCCCGAGCAGTGCGCCGAGCAGCTCGCCCGCTTCGCCGCCGCCGGCTGCACGTACATGGTCCTCAACGTCATCGGCGACCCCAAGGACGAGCGCGACCAGCTCGAGCGCCTCGCCGCCGACGTCCTGCCGCTCCTCCGGGCCTAGCGCGCACGAGGCTGCGCGCCACGTGTTCCCGTTGGGGGGTGGTGGGGGGAGCGGCGGTCGCTCCCCCCACCCGCCAATAAGCTGCCTCGCGCGCGTGACGGCGGCGCGGGCGCTGACCGCCGACGTCCTCGAGGCCGACCTCGCGATGGTGGACCCGCCCACGCTGGCCTTCGACGCGGGGCAGTGGATCTCCGTCCCGTTCGGCCCCAAGACCGTGCGCGCCTACTCGATCGCCTCCTCGCCGCGCGCGCCGGCCACGCTCACGCTGTGCGCCGACGTGGCGCCGGGCGGCCTCGGCTCGCGGTGGTTCCGGGGCCTCGCGCCGGGGGCGGAGGTCGGCTTCAAGGGACCGCTCGGCGGGTTCGTGCTGGAGCCCGGCGACGCGCGGCGGCTCCTGCTGGTCGCCGAGGAGATCGGCATCGTGCCGATCCGCTCGATCCTGGGCGAGCTGGCGGCGGGCGGCTTCGCGCGCCCCGCCACCCTCGTCTACCACGCGCGCGATGCCGGCGGGCTCGTCTACGACGATGACTTCCGCGCGCTCGCCCGGCGCCATCCCGCCTTCGCGTATCATCCGGTGATGCCGCGCGACGGCGAGACGGCCGCGGTCGTGGAGCGTCTCGTGGGCGACGTCGACGGGCTCGTCGCCTATGTCGCCGGCGGCGAGGCGACGATCAAGGCGGTGCGGGCGGCGCTGATGGCCAAGGGGATGGAGCGCAAGGCCGTCAAGTGGGAGAAGTTCTGGTAATGGATCTCACCGGCGGCGAGCTGGTCGCGCGGGTGCTGGCGCAGGCGGGGGTGCGGCACGCCTTCACCCTCTGCGGCGGCCACATCCTGCCGATCTACGACGGCTGCCTCAAGGAAGGCATCGGCCTGGTGGACCTGCGCCACGAGCAGGCCGCCGCCCACGCCGCCGACGCCTACGCGCGCCTCACGCGCAACGTCGGCGTGGCGATCGTCACCGCCGGCCCCGGCGTGACCGACGCCGTCACCGGCGTGGCCAACGCCTACGCGGCGCGTAGCCCGCTGCTCCTGATCGGCGGCGCCGCGCCGCTGGGGCTGCGCGGCCTGGGCGCGCTGCAGGAGATGGAGCAGGTCGCGCTGCTGCGGCCGATCACCAAGGGCGCGTGGTCGGTGGCCGAGACCCGGCAGATCCCCGAGGTGCTCACGACGGCGATCCGGACCGCGCTCTCCGGGCGGCCGGGGCCGGTGTTCGTCGAGATCGCGGTGGACCTGCTGCTCGGTACGATCGAGGATCGCCTGGCGCCCATCCCCACCGACGACGTCCACCGCGCGCCGGCGCCCGGTGATGCCGAGGCCATCGCGCGGCTGGCCGAGCTGCTGGCCGCCGCCTCGCGCCCGGTCGTGATCGCGGGCAGCGGCGTGTACTGGGACGACGCGGCGACCGCGCTGGCCGCGCTCGCCGAGGCCGCCGGCGTGCCCGTATTCATGAACGGCGCCGGCCGCGGCTGCCTGCCCGCCGACCACCCGCTGGCGTTCGCGCAGGCGCGCGGCGTCGCGCTCGGCGGGGCCGACGTCGTGCTCGTGCTGGGCACGCCGCTGGACTTCCGCCTCGGCTACGGGCGGGCGCCGACGTTCGCCGAGGACGCGCGCGTCTGCATGGTGGACTGCGATCCCGCCGAGCTCGGCCGCAACCGGCCGCTGGCCGTCGGCATCGCCGGCCATATCGGGCGCGTGCTGGAGCAGCTCGTGACGGCGCTGCCGCGGTCCACGGCGGCGCGGCACGCCGGGTGGCGCGCGCACGTCGGCGCCCACGAGCGCGAGGCGGGCGAGGCGCTGCAGCGTCAGGCCGCGTCCGACGACGTGCCGGTGTCGCACTACCGGTGGGCGGCCGAGATCGCGCGTCACGTCACGCCCGACACGCTCGTGATCGCCGACGGCGGCGACGTCGTCGGCTGCGCGGCCAAGCTCGTCCGGCTCTCGCGCCCGGGCCAGTGGCTCGACCCCGGGCCGTTCGGCTGCCTCGGCGTGGGGCCGCCGTTCGCGATCGCCGCCAAGCTGCTCCATCCCGGGCGGCGCGTGCTGCTGATCGCCGGTGACGGCGCCTTCGGCCTGAACGGGATGGACATGGAGACGGCCGTGCGCTTCGGGCTGCCGCTCACGTGCATCGTCGGCAACGACGGCGGCTGGGGGCAGATCCGCAACCCACAGCTGTCGTTCTTCGGCGAGGCGCGCGCCGTCGCCACCTCGCTGCCGGCCACCCGCTACGACCAGATGGTGGAGGCGCTCGGCGGCCGCGGCGTCCTCGTGCGCGAGCCCAAGGCGATCGGCCCGGCGCTCGAGCGCGCGCTCGCCTCCGACGAGGTGTGGTGCATCAACGTCATGCTCGACCCGGCCGCGTACCGGCGCAGCGGCCAGGTCTCCATGGCGATCTGACCTGACGTGCATACCGCGCGTTGCGCCACGACGGGGCGGGCGGGAGCACGGTGGGGCTTCACGGACCACGAGGCTGGAGGTGGGGTTGAACCGGGGGTGGCTGGGCTCCATCGGGCTGGGCCTCGCGCGGTTGGTGGGCGGCGGGAACGGGTCCTTTGAGGCCCCACCGTGCTCCCGCCCGCCCCGTCGCCGCCCGCGCGTGTGACGGACGTCTGACTCGAAAGGGTGAACGCTGAGGGTTACGTTTTTGGCGCCGCATGTGCGGATCGCGGGGGGGGTGCGGGCGATCCTCACGTACGCGGACCGGCTGGCGGCGCGCGGCCACGCGGTGACGCTGGTGGTGCCGGCGCGCGGAGCGCTGCGCGCGGGCTGGCGGAACGCGCGCGGCGCGGGACCGGACTGGATCCCCGGCTTCCGCCCGCGCGTGCGGTGGGTGCGAAGCTGGGGCGCGCGCGCGCTGCCCGACGGCGACGCGCTCGTCGCCACCGCCTGGCAGTCGGCGGCGGTCGCCGCCGCCGCGCCGCCGCGGTGCGGCGCGAAGTTCTACCTCATCCAGCACGACGAGAGCCTCTATCACGGCGACCCGGCCGTGGTGGACGCGACCTACCGGCTGCCGCTCGAGCCGATCGTGATCTCGACCTGGCTGCGCGACGGGCTGCGCGAGCGGCTGGGCCGCGAGGCGGAGGTGCTGGTGACGCCGGTGGACCCGGCCCTCTTCCACCGCGTCACCGTCGCGGTGACGACGTCGCGCCCGCGCGTGCTGATGCTGCATCACGACTACGCGTGGAAGGGCGTGGCCGACGGCCTCGCCGCGGTCGCGCGCGTGAAGGCGCGCGTGGCCGGTCTCCGCCTGGTCGGTTTCGGCGTGAAGGCGCCGCGCGCGCCGCTGCCCTACGACGAGTTCCACGCCAACCCGCCCCAGGCGGCGCTGGCCACCCTCTACAGCGGCTGCGACATCTACCTGTGCCCCTCCTGGGACGAGGGGCTCGGGATGCCGTCGATGGAGGCGATGGCGTGCGGCGCCGCGCTGGTGACGTACGACAACGGCGGCTGCCGGGACTATGCCGTGGACGGCGAGACCGCCCTGGTGGTGCCCCGGCGCGACGTGGACGCGCTGGCCGGCGCGCTGCAGCGCGTGGCCACCGACGACGGGCTGCGCGCGCGGCTGGCCGCCGCCGGGCACGCGCGCGTGACGACGGCCTTCGACTGGGAGCGGGCGGTGGCGCGGCTGGAGGCGCGCTTCGCCGCCGGCGCCGGAAGCGCGCGCGCCTGATCTGCTAGAATGAAGCGCGGCATGCCGATTTACGAGTACGAGTGCGCGGAGTGTCGGCGCCGCGTCAGCCTGCTGATCCGGGCGCTGTCCGCCGCCGCCTCGCCCGCGTGTCCCCGCTGCGGCTCCACCGCGTTGACCCGCCTGATGTCCCGCTTCGCGACGGTCAAGAGCGAGGACGCGCGCATGGAGTCGCTGGCCGACTCCGCCTCGGTCGGCGACCTCGACGAGAACGACCCGTCCAGCGTCGCCCGCTTCATGAAGAAGATGGGCAAGGAGTTCGGCGACGACCTGGGCGACGACTTCGAGTCGGCGGTGGACGAGGCCATGGCCGAGGGCGAGGGCGGCCCCGCCGGGGAGGAGACCGCCGCCGGCGCCGACGGGACGGAATCCGTCGACGCGGCCGGCGCATCGGATCTCTGACCCCGTGAAGATCGATCTCCACGACACCCTGGACACGGTCGGCCCCGAGGCCTGGGAGGCGCTGCACGCCGACTCCCGGCTGCGCTCGCCGTTCCTCACGTGGACCTGGCAGTCCCAGTGGCTCGCCGTCTTCGGCGAGGGGCGCCGGCTCGAGCTGCGGCGTGTCGTCGACGACGCGGGCCGCCTGGTGGCGGTGCTGCCGCTCGTCGAGACGGCGCCCGGCCGGCTCATGCTCGCCGGCGGAAGCGACGTCTCCGACTATCTCGACCTGCTCGCGCGCCGCGACCACGAGGGGGCGGCGTGGGCGGCGCTGCTGGAGGCGCGCGCCGCCGACCGCGCGGTGTGGGAGCTGCACTCGGTGCCGGCCGCGTCGCCGACGGTGAGCGCGCTGCCGGCGCTGGCCGCCGCCGCCGGGCTCGTCGCCACCACCGTGGTGGAGGAGCGATGTCCGGTCCTGGCGCTGCCCGACTCGTGGGAGTCGTTCCTCGCCTCGCTGCCCAAGAAGCACCGTCACGAGCTGACCCGCAAGGAGCGCCGCTTCGAGCGCGAAGTGCCCGACGGCCGCATCACGTGGGCGACGAGCGCCGACGGCGTCGCCGCCCGGCTCGACGACTTCGTGGCGCTCCATCGCCGCTCGCGCG